>NZ_JAQGIZ010000236.1 GCF_028290885.1 Phenylobacterium sp. | reverse complement strand
CGGTGAAATCCTCGATCGGCATGGGCAGCCTGCTGTGGGCGGGTATCGGCGACACCATCCGCGTCAGCCTCGCCGCCGACCCGGAGGAGGAGATCAAGGTCGGCTTCGACATCCTCAAGGGCCTCGGCATTCGCCTCCGCGGCGTGTACATCATCGCCTGCCCCTCCTGCGCGCGGCAGGGCTTCAACGTCATCGAGACGGTGACCGCGCTGGAAGCCCGGCTGGCGCACATCTCGACGCCCATGAGCCTCTCCATCATCGGCTGCGTGGTGAACGGCCCGGGCGAGGCCCTGATGACCGACCTGGGCTTCACCGGCGGCGGCAAGGGCGCCGGCATGGTCTATGTGGCCGGCCGGGCCGACCACAAGATGGACAACGGCCGGATGGTCGACCACATCGTCGAGCTGGTCGAAGCCAAGGCCGCCGAGCTGGAGGCCGCCGAGACGGCCCGGATCGCGGCGGAGTGACGGCGATCGGCGAACCGTGCGGCGGGGTCACCGGCACGGCGGGGCTGCACCGCTACCTGGAGACCCGCTTCGAGCTGCTGGGGACCCTCGTCATTCCGCAGTTCCCGCGCACCCGGGACGCGTTCCACCTCTACCGGCGGGTCCGCTGACCGCCCTGCGCGGCAGCATCACCTTTCGAAAATGACGCCTGCGTCACCCTTGTGCGGGTTCGGCGATTGCGGTTAGGTGAGCGCCGCAACACCGGGAGGGACGAGATGTCCGCGGACGGCAACTGGAAGATCACCATCAACACTCCGATGGGCGCGCGTACGGTCAACGCGACCATCAAGACGAACGGCGACACCTTCACCGGCTCAACGTCCAGCGACATGGGCTCGCAGGACATCACCGGCGCGGTGGACGGCGACAAGCTGACCTGGAGCTTCGACATCACCAATCCGATGCCGATGAAGCTGGAGTTCGACGCCAAGGTCGAGGGCGACAAGATGACCGGCAACGTCAAGCTCGGCATGTTCGGCAACGCGCCGCTGTCCGGCGAGCGCGCCTAGGCTCCCAACGCCCTCGGGCGCAGAAAAGGCCCTCTCCGGCGACGGAGAGGGCCTTTCTTGTTCCTGCCCTTGCCCTTCACAGGGGAGGCAGGTGCTATTTGCTCGGGTTGGCGGCGTTGCCCGCCGCGTTGCCGACGCTGTCGGCCGCGCGCGAGGCGGAGTTCGCCACGCTGGAGGCGGCCCCGGTCACCGCGCTGGTGCGCGCCGTGTCGTTGCGGCTCTGGGTCATGAGGAAGAAGGCGACGATCGCCACCAGCGCCAGCACGGCGATCCCGATGATCACGCCGCCCAGGCCGGAGCCCCCGCGGTCGACATAGGTCGTGCCGCCGTCACGCTCCACGACGCGCTCGGTGGAGCCGTCAGGACGCTCGGTCACTCGTTCGGTAGCCATGGGATTAGGTCTCCAAGTGTCACCTGCGCCGTAACCCCCGGGCGGAGACCCCTGTTCCTACGGTCCCGCTCTACCGCCGCCGCGGCGGGACCACATCGGCGAACATTTCGAAGACCTTCCACTTGGGCTCCACCGGCGGGATTCCGGCCGCCGGGATGTACGGCGAAGCCGCCGCCAGCGTCATGTTCGGGACGTATCTCGGGCAGTTGGGGAAGATGTCGGTGGGCGTGACCTTCACCAGCAGCTGGGCGCCCGGCGTCTCGCCGATCAGCGGATCGTCGCGCACCACCACCGCCCGCCCGTTCACCCGCAGCCGCTTCGGCGCCTCGCCCATGGCGATGAACAGCAGCCCCACGTGCGGATTGACGCCGAGGTTGCCCAGGCTCTTGAACATGCCGTTGCCGTCGTAGTCGGGGAACACCAGCAAATCCGGCCCGGCCACGCGGACGAAGCCCGGCGGGCCGCCCTTGAAGGAGCAATCGGGTCTGCCGTCGGCGTCCGCCGTCGCCAGGAAGAAGAAGCCGAGGCTCGCCACGAAGGCGGCGTCGTCCTCGGTGAAGCGGTCGCGCCGCAGCTTCTCCTCCAGCCGGTCGGCGAGCGCCCGGCTGCCAAAGGCGTCCTGCAGCGCACGGTTGCCCTCGTGGTACATGGCCAGGCCTCCTTCCCGCGCCGGTTTGCAAGCGGCGTCGGGAACGCTAGACAAGCTCCCCTTTCTGCAAGGCGTCCAGACGGTGCGACTTCCCCAAGCCAGGCTCGACCAGGTGCTCGACCGCTTCCGCGAGGTCGAGGCGCGGATGGCTGCCGCCACCGACGGCTCCGAGATCGTGCGGCTCTCCAAGGAGCATGCCGAGCTGCGCCCCGTCGCCGAGGCCGTGCTAGGCCTGGAGCGGGTCCGCGGCGAACTGCCGGAGCTGGAGGAGATGGCGGCCTCGGGCGATCCCGAGATGGCCGGCCTCGCCCATGAGGAGCTGTTCGGCCTCAAGGAGCGGCTGCCCGAGCTGGAGCGGCAGGTCGCCCTGCTGCTCGCCCCCAAGGACCGCGACGAGAACGCCTCGGCGATCCTCGAGGTGCGCGCCGGCACCGGCGGCGACGAGGCGGCGCTGTTCGCCGGCGACCTGTTCCGCATGTACCAGCGCTACGCCCAGACCCGCGGCTGGAAGGTGGAGGTCGAGAGCGCCTCGGAGGGCGAGATGGGCGGCTACAAGGAGATCATCGCCTCGATCAACGGCGACGGCGTGTTCGGCCGGCTGAAGTTCGAGAGCGGTGTCCACCGCGTCCAGCGGGTGCCGGACACCGAGGCCCAGGGGCGCATCCATACCTCGGCCGCCACGGTCGCCGTGCTGCCCGAGCCCGAGGACATCGACATCGACATCCGCGACCAGGATCTCAGGATCGACACCTACCGCTCGTCCGGGGCGGGCGGCCAGCACGTCAACAAGACCGACTCGGCCGTGCGGATCACCCACCTGCCCAGCGGCATCGTGGTCACCTCGTCGGAGAAGTCGCAGCACCAGAACCGGGCGCGGGCCATGAAGGCGCTCCAGGTCAAGCTCTACGATCAGCAGCGCGCGGCGGCCGACAGCGCTCGCTCGGACGCCCGCAAGGCCCAGGTGGGCTCCGGCGACCGCTCCGAGCGCATCCGCACCTACAACTATCCGCAAGGCCGGGTGACCGACCACCGGATCAACCTGACCCTCTACAACCTGCCCAAGGTGATCGAGGGCGAGGCCCTGGACGACGTGATCAACCCCCTGATCGCCGAGGACCAGGCGGCAAGGCTGGCGAGTTTGGAGGAGAGTCTGGGGTAGGTTTGCGAGGAAAGTAAGTTAATCGCCCTCGGCGGGCGGTTCGTCTCCCGCCTCGTCCAGGAACGCCAGGAACCCCTCGCGGCGGCCCTTGGCGGCACGTGCGCTAAGGTAGGATTCCGTTTCGAGGGCCGAGAGCTTTTCGGCCAGGGCGACGTTGACGAACCGATCGAGGTTCACGCCGTCCGCCGCGGCCAGACGCTCCGCCTCCAACCTGAGCGAGGGCTGCAGGCGGACGGTTGTTTCGGTGTCGTTCATCGCAGCCTCCGGCGCGCTTCCGCTGGCGTGACGACCTCGATCCCGAAACGCCGCGCCGCCGTGAAGTCTCGCGTATCAGCGCCCGTCATTGGTCAATGACGAGGAGGTCCAACCCGCTGGCAATTCGTCGCCGGGCTCGACTGGACCGTGAGGCGCCCCATTCAGGAACGCGTCGAGGGCGTCGAGCGAATGGCCGCTGGCCCGGCGCCTAAAGAACTCCGCCGCCGTTTCCACCGCGCCGACCTTCTGGGCCACGGCCGTGGCGATCCATTGGTTCAGACTGACGCCGTCCTCCTTGGCGAGGCGGGCCGCCGCCGTCTTGAGCGAATGCGGCAGTTTGAGGGGATAGGTCGCTCTACTCATCCCATGATCTCCAACAGAAGCTCGGCGGGCCGCAAGACCCGGAGGCCGAAGCGCGGCGCCGCCTCTCGAAAATCCTTCACATTGTACGTCACCAGCGCATCCGCTCCGCCGTTGATCGCCGCCTCGAACACCATTTCATCACCGGGGTCGCGCAGTTGCGGCCGCCAGCGAATATGAACCTCCACTGGCTCGATCGCCACGGCGAATGCCCCAAGAAACCTTTCCACATCGTCCAGACTCAGGCCCGAAGCCTTTCTCTGTTCCGGCCGCTTCAACACGTCTTCATATTCCAGGAACAGCGTCGGCGTGGCGAGCGGAACTACCCTCCGCATCCGCACCGCGCCGAGCAGAGCGAAGCTCGCACCATCGCGGCTTCGCAGCGCAGTCACGATGACCGACGTGTCCAGGACAACGCGCAGCACCGCCTCCTATATGACATCTTATGGGATGTCATATAGCCTCGACGTCGGCGGCTGCAAGGAGATGGATCCCTCCATCGAGGGCGAGGAGGTTTCCCATTTGCGACCTCGCCGACGCTCTTCCTTGCGAGTAATTTACCCGCGGCCGACGCCATGAGTAATTGACGGAAAGTCGGCGAACGCGATGGCCGACGCGGCCCCAGGGAGAGATGTCCATGAAGATAGGCGTGATCTATCCGCAAATCGAAATGAAGGGAGATCCTGAGGCGGTCCGCAGGTTCGGGGTCGCCGCCGAGCAGCTCGGTTACGACCATCTGATCGCGTACGATCACGTCCTTGGCGCCGTGCATGAGGGCCGCGAGCCCAGGCTGACCGGTCCCTACACCGAAAGGGACCCGTTCCACGATCCGTTCACCATGTTCTCCTACCTCGCGGGGCTGACGACGCGCCTGGAGCTGGTGTCGGGCATCCTCATCCTGCCGCAGCGCCAGACCGCGCTGGTGGCCAAGCAGGCTGCCGACCTGGCGCTGTTTTCGGGCGATCGTTTTCGCCTGGGCGTCGGCCTGGGCTGGAACTGGGTCGAATACGAAGCCCTCGGCCAGGACTTCCATACGCGCGGCGCGCGCATGGAAGAGCAGATCCCGCTGTTGCGCCGGCTGTGGAGCGAGCCGGTGGTCACCCATCACGGGCGCTTCGATCACATCGAGCGCGCGAGCCTGACCGTGTACCCCAGGAAGCCGATTCAGATCTGGATGGGCGGCTTCTCGCCGCCGGCGTACCGCCGCGCCGGGCGGTTGGCGGACGGCTTCCTGTTCGGCGGCCCGCTGGCCAGCGCCAATGAAGGCTGGGCCGTGGTTCGCGCCGCCCTCGAGGAAGCCGGCCGCGACCCGGCGGCCTTCGGACGCGAGTACATGTACGGGGCTGCGGGCGAGGCGGAAAAGATCGCCGACGCCTTCAAGGCCTGGCGAGACTCCGGTGGCACCCACGCCAGCCTCGCCACCATGGGCCGGGGCCTGGACGGCGTCGACGCGCACATCGCCCTTATCGAGACGGTGCGGCGCAAGCTGGACTGAGCGACGACCAGCCATGCCTTACGCGCAGACGACCGTCGGCAGGCTCTATTACGAGGAGACCGGATCGGGTCACCCGGTCATCTTCTGCCATGAGTTCGCGGCGGACCACCGCACGTGGGAGCCGCAGGTCCGCCAGCTTGGACGCCGCTATCGATGCGTGACCTACAACGCGCTGGGCTACGCCCCGTCGGACATTCCGGACGACCCCGACGCCTATCGATGGGAGCGGCAGCGGGACAATATCGGCGCGCTGATGGACCACCTGGGGGTCGAGAAAGCCCATCTGGTGGGTCTGAGCATGGGGGCCTATTCGGCGCTGCAGTTCGCCCTGGCCCATCCGGGCCGCGTGACGGCCGTGGCCTTTTCGAGCGGCGGCTCCGGCTCCGTTCCGGCGGGTCAGACGCCCAATCCCGCCGACATGATCGCCGCGGCGGACGCCCTGCAGGCGAGGGGATGGGTGGGCGGCGGCGACTACATGTCGGTGGGACCCTCGCGCGTGCAGCTGCAGAACAAGGACCCGCGCGGCTGGGCGATGTTCCGCGAGTATCTGCACGAACATTCGGTCATCGGATCGTCCCTGACCCTGCGAAATTTCCAGGCGATCCGCCCCTCGCTCTACGGCTTCTCGGAGGCGCTGCGGCGACTGCCGACGCCCGTCCTGCTGATGGTCGGCGACGAGGATGACGCGGTCATCGAGGTTAATATCTTCCTCAAGCGAACGATCCCGCGCTCGGGCCTGTGGATGTCGCCGCGCACCGGCCACGCCATGAACCTGGAGGAACCGGCGATGTACAATCAGATGCTGCTCGAATTCTTCGGCGACGTGGAGAGGGGCGGCTGGGGCGTTCGCGATCCACGCTCGCAACCTCGCAGCGCCTGACCGGGAGGAAGATCGTTGATGCCCACCGCTACGCCGTTCGCTCGCGACTGCGCCGCGGAGAGAGGCGCGCTTCACCGGCGGCTACGCTACCGCGCGGGGCTACACCACCTCCCGGGACACGTCCGAGCACGCGGTCACTGGCTGAACGAATGGCAGGTTTCGGATTGTGACCCACCGACGGTTCGCGACCCAACTCGGACATCGGTCAGGTGTTGAAAGTTCATGGTGCAATCCCGCAAGTTCCAGCGGCCCTCCACGATCACGAGCGTGCAAGTTAACTCGACGCGAAAGGTATAGGCGGAAGCGACAGTCAGCCGCGAACCACACCGCAGCGCAAGCGTGACAGGCGAACTAGCACGAATTTCTTGTACCAGATCGGGCCGGTGTCTCGATCTTCCGCCTGTCGATATACTTCCTCAGGACCAGCCACACACTCGTGACCTTTGCGGTCGGTAAAATTGATTGTCGCCTCGCGCAGCTTACAGAGAAGAGACAAAGCGGTCCCTGGTGGAAGGTCTCCGTAGCCGCTGCATTTGCCGGGTCCGGACACCACAAGGTGTGACGCGGTGCTGAAGTCATTTACAATCTGGGCGTCCCACGGCGGCGAACACCCAGCGAGTGAACAGGTGAAAGCAATCGCTGCGGTGAGACGGAAAGCGGTCCCCATCATTCGACCGTAAGGGACTTTGTTCCGCTGTCCACCCACCTCTCCCCTTGGGAAGGTCCGCTATGCGCCTCGCCCTGGCGGCCCGTAAGGCCCAAGGCGTGAAGCTCGGCTTCGGGCCATCGCCGGTGCGCTCAACGAAAGGGGCGTGCGGACCGCGCGGGGTGGCGACTGGCGCGAGTCGACGGTGCGGAACTTGCTGACGCGGATGACGCAGCAAAGCCCGATCAACAACGCGACGGACGCGACGCCACCTCCCGAGGCTACAGTGAAGGGGCGACGGCAAGAAGGGCGCCGCGCGATATTCGGCGGCGCCGCAAGCCTGTCATGCTAAAAACGCGCCTCCGCCGCCCCCGCCCATCCGGAGCCCCGCCATGCCCGAGCCCGCCAAACCCCCGCCAAAGTGGATCCTGAAAGCCTTCTCGAGGCTGAATGTGTTCGTCTACCGCCTCACCGGCGGGCGCATGATGAACCGGATGGAAGGCTCGCCGATCTGTCTGCTGACCATGACCGGGCGCAAGAGCGGACGCATCCTCACCACGCCCCTGATGTACACAGCCCACGGCGATGACGTGCTGCTGGTCGCCTCCCTAGGCGGCGCGCCCAAGAACCCTGTCTGGTACCACAACCTTGTCGCTCACCCCGACATCACGATCCAGGTCGGGACCGACAAGCGCCGCATGCGCGCACGCCAGGCCAGCGCGGACCAGAAGGCGCAGCTGTGGCCGGTGGTGGTGGCCAGCTATCCCAGCTTCGACGCCTACCGCCAGAAGACCGACCGCGACATTCCGCTGATGATCTGCTCGCCGGCAGATTAGGAGAGGACCTCGGCGGTGTCGGGTCGTCCGGGGGAGACTTCGCCGGGGGAGCGGCTCTTGGCGCTGAAGTTCGTCCTTCACTTCGTGGGCGTGACCGTGGGGAACGCGTGGTCCCTTTGCGCCTGGACCGCCGCCAACCGCTCCCCAGCGGTATCTCTAAGGGCCTCAGAAGGACAAAAAAAGCAGCCATACCGTAGCTGAGCTGCACTTCGACGCCCAGCCGATAGATCCCCCCAAACCTCCCCTGAGCTCGCAAACAGCACAGCCAACCGAGCGATCACCAGGGCCGGGCTTGATGGATCAACCAGGCGCTCGTGCGTCGGCGAGGTGTTTGGCCGCAATGTAACCGAAGGTCATGGCAGGCCCGATGTTGGCTCCTCCGGTCGGATATGTTCCGCCAAAGATCGAGTTCGCCGTGGTGCCGACTGCATAGAGGCCCACAATTGCGGTGCCATTGGGGTCGACAACTTGTCCATGGCCATTGATCTTCAGTCCCGCCACCGAGCCGAAGTCACCGGGCCGCATCTCCAGAGCATAAAATGGGCCGGATTCGATCGGCGACAACGCGGCGTTAGGACCCGACCCGCCTCCAAGGGCAGCCGAGTATATATCGTCGCCGCGATGAAATTCCGGGTCGGTTCCGACGCGCGCATACTCGTTGAAACGCTCGACGGTCTCCGTGAGAGCCAAAGGTTCTACCCCGATCTTTCGCGCCAAATCGGCAAGCGTTCTCGCTTTGAGAAGATAGCCGCGCTTGAGGTACGGCGTCAGCGACATCGGACTTGGGGGCGCCATGCCTAGGCCGGACCTTCGGACGAATTTATGATCTGCGATAATAAAGCACCGGTCGAACTCGCGCGCGTGCATCGTGTTGCAGAAGAGCTGATAGTTCTGCCCTTCGTTGACAAACCGTTTGCCGTCCGGGCCGACCGTCAACGTGCCCGCGGAATGCCTATCAAGCACGAAGTGCGGGTAAACAACGCGCGAGCCATCCTCCTCGACCATCACCGAAACCGGCGCCCAGTTGCCATTCGCCGCGTTGTTGGTGACGAAGGCGCCGCCCTCGGCGACGCCCATCCGAATGCCGTCTCCGTCGTTGCCGGGGGGCTGCAGGGTGAGACCGTCCTGCGCTTGGGTCAGATATTTGGCGCGCATTTCGCCGTTGGCCGAAAATCCGCCTGTCGCCAGCACAACGCCTCGATGCGCGACCGCCGACCATTCCTCGCCGTCGCGATTGAACACCACGCCGGTTACCCGGTCGCCGTCCCGGATGAGCCGCTGCACCGGCGCGAGATCAATCATGCGGATGTTATCGCGATCAAGGCAGGACTTGAGCAGCCGACCCGCGAGGGCGTTGCCGAGCGCCAGGCGCGTGCCTCGTCCGTATCTGATCTTCTGGTAGAAATAGGGCGCCATCAGCTTCACGCACTGGACGAAGGATTTCGGCGTGTGCAGGACGTCCACGAAGTCCCCCACCTCGATGGTGCGGATTTGCAGCCCCTTCAGTATGGTCAATTGGTTGAGCGGCGGGCGTAGTTTAGCGCTGAACTTTCCAAGTTTGCGAGAGTCGTAGGGGAGAGGATTGACCATCCGGCCGAGCTTGGCTCCGGGCTGCCACGGCTCATAGTCCGGGAACAGCATCCCATCCGTCTTAACCTCGGTGCGCCGCTCCATGTAGCTGAGCATCTCTGGCGCATTGTCGAGGAATGCGCCAACAACCTGCTCATCATAGTAATTGCCGGCGACGCTACGAAGATAGAGTTCCGCGTCGGCCCGGGTATCGGTTTGGCCGAGCTCCGCCATGTGGTGATTGCACGGTATGTCGATCCCGCCGGCCGATCGGGCGGTAGTGCCGCCAAAGTACTCCGTCTTCTCGAGCACGACCACTTTCAGGCCCGCATCGGCGGCGACGATCGCTGCCGTCATTCCGCCGGCGCCGGACCCGATGACCACGACATCGGCTTCTAGAATGCGATTGGGCTGCACAGCACGCCCACCGTTCTGATTGGCCATGTCAGGCTTCCTGGGACGCGGTGGCGAACGCCGCCGCGGCCGCCCCGGCGATCCGGCCAAGGGTCAGAGAACTGGAGATGGAGAAACCGGTGCCGAAATAGGTCGCGCCATTGATGTTGTTGACGACTTCTCCGGCGGCGTAGAGGCCACTGATCGGCATATTGTCCTCGTTCAACACCTGAGCGTCAGCATTCACCTGCAGCCCCCCATGGGTGAGCCACAGGAGGAGATTTCGAACCTCGACCGCAGCAAAGGGTGGTTTGAGGATTGGCGTCAGATCGATCGCCTCCTTGCCGAAGTCCTCATCCACGCCGGTTTCGCAGAATTTGTTATAACGGGCGACGGAGGTCTCAAGCGCCTGCGGGTCCATGCCGAGCTTGCCGGCCAGTTCAGCCAAGCTATCGGCCGTCTTGACCACCCCTTCCGCGATCTTTTCGCGGAAATCGTCTGGCAGCCAACTGACCTGCGTTAGGCCCTGGCGGTGATATTCCACAATCCGCCGATCCGCCTTCGCATTTTTAAGCATGTTCCCATCGAGAATGGCGAACCCGTGGTGATTGGGCTGGCGCCGCAACATCTCCGGAAACCCCCAATAGGTGGCGAATTCGTTTCCGAACCGCACTCCATTCTCGTTCACGACCATCGCCCAGGACGGAACATAGACTTCCGTATGCTGTCGGAATCCGTTGCCAGTCCCGAGCATCCCCTGGTCCTCCCCGCGAACGGCCGCATTGAGCGCCTGCGCCATCAGTATCCCGTCGCCGCGATTGTAGGCGCCGCCGACATAGTAGATCCAGTCACCGGCCAGCCGTGATCGGGGCATGAAGTCGCGCACCATATCCGGATTGGCGCCATAGCCGCCGGTGGTGAGCACGACAGCGCCTACCAGAATGGGCTCGCCATCGATTTCGGCGCCACGGACCGTGCCGTTCTCGTCGGTGACAAGTTTCGTCACGCGGGTCTGGACGGCGACATCGACGCCCTTGTTCGCGAGTTCCGCCTCGACGTGGCGCATGAGTTGTTCGCCGCCGCCGGCCGTTGCATGCCCACGCCGCACGTAGGGGTCATGGAAAAAGGTGACGCCAATCGTCTGGAGCCACTCAATCGTGTCCTTGGCGGCCTCGCAGATGCGGCGCACCGCGACGGGATCAACCGATCCGCCGTTCACCTTCATGACGTCCTCGTAGAAGGCGTCCACGGTGTCTTCGACGCCATGCTCACGCAGGAAGGCCGTGTCAGCCGCCATGACGAAGCCGCCCGACAACGCGGTGGATCCGCCAATTGCTGGTCCGGCCTCAACCAGGCAAACCCGGGCGCCCGATTCCGCGGCCGCGATCGCCGCGGCGCCGCCGGCGGCGCCGCCGCCGATCACCATCACGTCGTAAGCACGCTCG
>NZ_JAQGIZ010000039.1 GCF_028290885.1 Phenylobacterium sp. | reverse complement strand
CCGGCGCGCCGCCCGTGCCGCTGGAGGAGCTTTCCTTCGAGCACTGGAAGCGCGTCGTGGACATCAACTTGACCGGCGCCTTCCTCTGCACCCAGGCCGCGTTCCGGCTGATGAAGGGCCAGGGCCCGCGCGGCGGCCGGATAATCAACAACGGCTCGATCTCCGCCCACGTCCCGCGCCCGCGGTCCGTCGCCTACACGGCGACCAAGCACGCAATCACCGGACTTACCCGCTCCACGTCTCTGGATGGCCGGGCCTACGACATCGCCTGCGGCCAGATCGACATCGGCAATGCCGGCACGGACATGACCCGGGCCATGAGCCAGGGCGTCATGCAGGCCGACGGCTCGATTGCGGCCGAGCCGGTGATGGATGTCGCCGCCGTCGCCGACGCGGTGTTGTACATGGCCGGCCTGCCGCTGGAGGCCAACGTCCAGTTCATGACCGTCATGGCGACCAAGATGCCGTTCATCGGACGCGGCTGAGAGCGGCGCCCTTCGAATAAGCGGTTCACGCCCGGCTTTTGTGCATTGCAGCGGAACTCTATTGCAATGCATCATTTTCGTTTGATCGGTATGGAATCGGGGGTAATGTCCTCTCAGGCGACAGGCTGACGTCAGTTTCCGGCCGCCGCCGAAGGGGAACGCCGTGAAAGGGGTTGGAAGCAACCTCAATCCGGAGTCGAAAACCATGAACCGTATCGCCATCCTGGCCGCCGCCGCGGCCCTCATCGCCCTTCCCGCCAGCGCGCAATCCATCCACATCTCCACCGTCGGCAAGTCGCCCGAACAGGTGCGGGCGGAGGTCGCCAAGGCGGCCCACAAGCTCTGCGCGAAAGAGACCTTCGGCGCGACCTTCTGGGCCGCAGAGATGCGCGCCTGCGTGGCCAGCACCACCCGCGCCACCTTCGCCCAGGCGAGCGACCCGCAGCTCAAGTTCGCCCAGAAGTAAGGTCTAGTCGGCGAACTGCGGCGCTCGTTTCTGCAGGTTCGCGGTCACCGCCTCGACCTGGTTGGCCGAGCTGATCAGCGCGCCCTGCTCCTTGCTTTCCGCGAGCAGGATCGCGTGCTGGTCGCCCTCGGCCATCAGGTTGAGCAGGCGCTTGCCGGCGCGGATGGCGTGCGGGTTCTTGGTCGCGATCTCCGCGGCCAGCGCCAGGGCCTCGGCGCGCGGGTCGGCGCAGACGCGGGTGGCCAAGCCCATGGCGACCGCCTCCTCGCCCGAGAAGATGCGGCCGGTCCAGGTGAGCTCGCGGGCCACGTCGTCGCGCACCAGGCCGCGCATCAGCACCATGCCGGCCATGTCGGGGATCAGGCCCCACTTGATCTCCAGCACCGCCAGCTTGGCGTCGGCCGTCACGAAGCGCAGGTCGCAACCGAGCGCCAGCTGGAAGCCGCCGCCGAACGCCACCCCGTGCACCGCGCCGATCACCGGCACAGGGATCTCGCGCCAGACCATGCAGGCGTGCTGGGCGCGGTTGGAGCCGCCCTCGGTGCGCTTGGGCGTGAGCAGGGCCGTCGACGCATCCCGGGCGCCGCCGCGCTCGCCTGACGCCATCGCCTGGAAACTGCCCATGTCGAGCCCCGCGCAGAACGCCCGGCCCTCGCCCGACAGCACGACGGCCCGCAGGCCCGCCTCGGTCTTCAGCCGCTCGCCGGTCTCGATCAGGGCCGAGAACATGGCGTCGTCGAGCGCATTCATCTTGTCGGCGCGCACCAGGCGCACGTCGGCGACGCCGCCCTGGATATCCACCGTCACGCGGTCGCTCATCGAAGCCTCCATGGAAGTTCAGGCCGCCGTCAGCAGGTAGCCGACGCGGGGGAAATGCACGTTCACGAGGTCGAGCTCGCCGCACTCGCGAACGATGGTGATGCGCTCGGCGCTGACCGCGACCAGCCGCCCCTCGACCGCGTCGCGGCCGTAGTCGTCGGCGCGGACGGTGACCAGAGCGCCGGGTTTCAGGCCCGACGGATCTGCCGGGTCGCCCGGCGGGGGCTTGGCGGGCATGGCGGCCATGGCGACTTGCAAGGCCTCGGCGCCGGTCATCTCGCTCCGCCGCCCGTGGCCGAGCGACTTCATCCGCTCGCGCCAGCCGGTGGTCTTCGGCAGGCTCTCCAGCAGCGCCGCCGCCGCGCTGGGCGCCGCCCGGCTCAGCCACCAGACGTTCATGTAGGCTGCGATATCAGAGAGCGAAGGCGTTGATCCGCCGAGGAAATCGTTGCTCGCCAGTCCCCGCTCGATCCAGGCGGCGTGCGCCCGCCATTGGCCCTTCATGGGACCGGCCGCGGCCTTCATGGCGGCCATATCGAAGGGCCGGCCGGAGAGCTTTTCGCGGTCGGCGATGAACTCCGGCGGCACGGTATCGCCGATCTCGCCGAACACCACCGCGACGGTCACCTGGAAGAACAGCCGGTCGGCCCAGAGGTTGACCGCCCAGTCGGCGCCGCGGACCACATCGGGCTTGCGATGGCGGGCCTCGATCTCCGCGAGAATGATCTGGGTGTCGCAATAGATGTCGGCGCCGATCTGCATGACCGGGATGCGCCGGTAGCCGCCGGTCAGTGGGGTGAGCTCGGGCTTGGGCATGATCACCGGCTGGATCACCGAACGCCACGACAGGCCCTTCACGCCCAGCATGACCCTCACCTTCTCGGAGAACGGCGAGGCGTCGTAGTGGTGGAGGATGATCTCGTGGGCCATCAGTGGAAGTCCGGCGAGAAGCGGATGTTGTCGCGATCGAGGCCCTTCAGCACCACCTCGACGCCGCCGGACTTGATCATCCATTCGAGGCGGTGGTCGCGGTACTCGCGCTTGAAGAGGCCCTTCTCCACCAGCTCGGCGACGTTTGTCATGCCTGAGGTGCGTGGCATGGCTGCGATCTCGGCGACGGTCTCGGCCACCGAGGGCCGGGCGTTGGCGCGGGCCAGCCAGTCGGCCAGCCTGGAGCCCTCGGGCGGCCGATGCCCGTGGCCGGCCGAGCCGTTGAGGAACGGAACCACGGCCAGGTCGCCCCAGCCGAAGGCCACGCCGTTGAACCATTCGCGGCCCGCGAGCTGACGCTCCAGCCAGGCGAAGAAGCCCGCGGTCTGGCGCGCCGCCGCACTCTCGATCGCCTGCGCCTGCTCGCCCTGCGCCCGCTTGAACCAGCGCAGCTCGGAGAGTCCCCAGTTGATCGGCTCGAAGTGGGTGTCCATCACCTCCTCGATCATCCGCACCCGCGCCCGGTCCGCGGCCGAGGCGGGAAGCAGCGGCGGCGTCGGATAGGCGTCCTCCAGGTATTCGAGGATGACCGTGGAATCGAAGATGCGGACCTCGCCGTCGACCAGGGTCGGCACTTCGGCGCGGGGGTTGGCCTCGATGAAGGCGCCCGCCGCCCCGCCGGCGCCCAGGCCCCCAGGCGACACCGTCTCGAACGGCACGCCCTTTTCGCGCAGCGCGATCTTCACCTTCTGGCCGTAGGGCGACAGCGGGTGGTCGTAGAGCGTGATCATGCGCGCATCCTCATGCCGGGAAGGCCTCCGCGCCTGCCGGCGCGTGCCGGATCTGCGAGGCCTTGGCCGCCCGGAAGCCGGCCCGCGCCTGCAGCCGCGCCCAGTAGGCGGCGATCGCGGGGGTGAACTCGGCGTCGAGGCCGAGCTGGGCGGCGAGCAGCAGGGCGTAGCCCACCGAGATGTCCGCCGCCGTGAACCGTCCCGCGCAGAGCCAGTCACGGTCCTGCAGGGCCCGGTCGACGGCCCGCAAGCGGGCCAGGAACCACTTGGCGTAGTCGTCGGCCACGACCTCGGCCTTGCCGGGTTCGAAGCGCCGATAGCGCAGCACCAGGGTCTGCGGGAAGGTCAGCGTCGCTTCGCCGAAATGCAGCCAGTTCAGCCAGGCGCCATAGGCGGGATCGTCCGCGCCGACCGCCAGCGGGCTCGGGCCGTAGCGGGTCGCCAGGTACTGCACGATCGCCGCCGACTCGGTCATGAAGGTCTCGCCGTCGACCAGCGCCGGGATCGTGCCCAGCGGATTGACCGCCATGTACTCCTTGGCCCGGTAGCGCGGCGGGAACGGCATGACCGTCAGCTCATAGTCGAGGCCCAGCTCCTCCAGCGCCCACAGCGGCCGGAACGAGCGCGCGTCGGCGCAATGGTAGAGGCGGATCACTTGAGCGCCTTGAGCCAGGGGATGAGGATCGCGTTCACCTCGGCCGGACGCTCCTGCTGGGTCCAGTGGCCGCAGCCGGGCAGGACATGGACGCCGCGCAGGTCGCTGACGTGCTGGCGCATCATCGCCCCGGGGTCGGGAATGCGCCCGAAGCCATTGAACGCGGGGTCGCGGTCGCCGCCGATCAGCAGCGTCGGCATGTCGAGCTTGCGGCCGCGGAACTGCTGCAGCCAGGCAAAGTCGCGCTCGTGATTGCGGTAGCGGCTGATCGGCCCGAAGAACCCCGAGGCCTCGAATTCGCCGACGTAGTAGTCGAGGTCGGCCGGCGTCAGCCACGCCGGGAACACCTCCGGGTCGACCATGCCTTCCAGAAGCGTCGCGCCGTGCTTCTTCTGCGGCCAAGTCCCGTCCGGCGCGTCGCCGCAGATGCCGTAGTAGAACTTGCGCAGGAAGCCGCGCACGTCCGCCTGGGCTTCTTCCTCCGGCGGCCCGACGTTCTGGAACCAGGCCTGGTAGAAAAAGTGGCCCTTGGACGTGAAGGCCTCGGTGAATATCTCGGTGAACGGCCGGTTCGGCACGCCCGAGAACGGCACCGACAGGCCCGCTGCCGCCGAGAACTGCTCCGGCCGCGACAGCGCCGAGTTCCAGACGATCGGCGCGCCCCAGTCGTGTCCGATCAGGATCGCCGGCGCATCCGGCTGCAGCGCCCGCGCCACACCCGCCACATCGGCGGTCAGGCTTTCCATGTCGTAGGCCGCGACCTCGCCCGGCTTGTCCGAGCCGCCGTAGCCACGCACGTCGATGGCGGCGGCCGTGAACCCCGCCTCGGCGATCGGGCCGAGCTGATGGCGCCACGAGAACCAGCTCTCCGGGAAGCCGTGCACCAGCACCACCAGCGGGCCTTCGCCCTCCAGCGCCACGCGGAGCTGGGCCGCGCCGGCGTCGATGGTCTTGAATTCGGGCATTTCGCCTCTCTCCCTATGCCTGCCATGCTTCCCCCTGGCCGCCCCGGTGGCAAGGGTGACCCGGCGTAATCGTTGACCTCACCTCCCGCCGTGCGAGCATTCATCCCGGGAGGATGGCGCAATGGCCTCGACCGCCGACAGCACCAAGGGCGCCGATGGCGTGACCAGCCGCGTGGACGGGCACGTCGCCGTCATCACCCTGGATCGACCACACCGCCGCAACGCGCTCAACTATCGGGCCTACGACCAGCTCGAAGCGGCGTTCCGAACGGCGTCGGAGGACCCGCACGTCCGCTCAGTCGTGGTGACCGGGGCCGACCCGGCCTTCTGCTCCGGCGACGACGTGGGCGAGATCATGGCCGGGCCGAAGGCGGTCTCAGCCGCGCCCGCCGCGCCGCCGACGGCGACCCCGGCCGCCATGGCCGCCCTGGAGTGCGCCAAGCCGGTGATCGCTGCGGTGAACGGCGCGGCCGTCGGCTGGGGGATGGAGCTCGCCCTATTCGCCGACATCCGGATCGCGTCGCAGGCCGCACGGTTCGCGGAACTCTTCGTCAAGCGCGGCCTGCCGTGCGACGTGGGCGGCTTCTATCGGCTTCCGGCCATCGTCGGGCCCGCCAAGGCGGCCGAACTGCTCTTCACCGGCGACGTCATCGACGCGGCCGAGGCGCTGCGCATCGGCCTGGTCAGCGAGGTGGTCGCCCACGCCGAACTCATGCCGCGGGCCATGGCGCTGGCGGCCCGCATCGCCGCCAACCCGCCGTTGGCCGTACAGCGGCTGAAGGCGGGCCTCAACATGACGGCCTACGGCGACCCGCGCGAGATCGGGGCCTGGGCCATGGGCGCGATCCGTGAGCTGATGCGCACCGAAGACCACCGGGAGGGCGTGGCGAGTTTCCTGGAGAAGCGCGAGCCGGTCTTCAGGGGGCGCTAGTGTGCTGGATTTGAAGTTCGCCTCATTCCCGCGCCACGCGCCGAGCGAACTTCAAATCCAAGAAGCACACTAGAAAACCAACACTTGCTAGTGTCCACATCGATTCCGAAGTTCGCTAAAGCCACCCGCAAGCGCTTGCGAACTTCGGAATCGGGACACTAGCGATGAACGAGCTCGATTTCAGCGGCAAGGCCGTCCTGGTGGTGGGCGGCTCCAGCGGCATCGGCAACGGGATCGCCCACGCATTCCTCGAGCGCGGCGCGGCGGTGCATGTCTGGGGCACGCGGGTGAGCGCCGCCGACTACGACGGGGTCGAGGGCTCCGACCTGAACGGCCTCGCCTACAGCCAGGTCGACGTCGGCGACCGAGACCGGGTGGCGGCGGCAAGCGGACCCGACGCCCTGGATGTCCTGATCCTCTGCCAGGGGACCGTCGTCTATCGCCGCGGCGAGTTCGCACCGGAGGGCTGGGACCGGGTGATGGCGGTCAACCTCGACAGCCTGATGACCTGCGCCATGAAATTCCACGACAGGCTGGCGGCCCGCCAAGGCGTGATCGTCATCGTCAGCTCCGTCTCCGGCTACACATCCAACCGCGGCAACCCGGCCTATGCGGCGTCCAAGGCCGGCGCGGTCAGCTTGACCAAGACCCTGGGCGAGGCCTGGGCCCGCGACGGCATCCGGGTGGTGGGGCTCGCGCCCGGCCTTGTCGACACCAAGCTGACCAAGGTCACCACTGAGCATCCGGAGCGGCGCGAGGGCGCGCTCAGGTCCATCCCGCTCGGCCGCATGGGCACGCCGGCCGACATGGCCGGCGCGGCCCTGTTCCTGGCTTCAGCGCTGGCGGCCTATGTGGTCGGCCAGACCCTGATCGTCGACGGAGGCCTGAGCCTATGACCGCCAACCCCCGCTCCGTCGCCGGCTCCACGGTGCTGATCACCGGCGCGGCCAGCGGCATGGGCCGCGCCACTGCCGAGGTGTTCGCCGCCGAGGGCGCGCACGTGGCGCTGACCGACATCGCGGCGGAAACGGTGCGCGAGGTCGCTGACGACCTGGTGCACAGGGGGTTCAGCGCCGAGGCCTGGACGCTCGACGTGGCCGACCCCGAGGCCATCCGCGCCGTGGTGCAGGCCGCCGCCGAGCGGTTCGGGGGGCTCGACATCGTGGTCAACAACGCCGGCGTCGGCGGCTTCGCGGCCATCGACGCGGCCAATTACGACGCGATCTGGGATCGCTCGGTGGCGGTGATGCTGACCGCCCACCAGCGGATAATCCGCGCCGCCCTGCCCTGGCTGCGCAAGTCGCCCGCGCCCCGGATCGTCAACATCGCCTCGACCGAAGCGCTCGGCGCCACGGCGCGCGACTCGACCTACGCCGCCGCCAAGGCCGGGGTCACCGGCCTCACCCGGGCGCTCGCCGTCGAGCTCGGCCGCGAGGGCATCACCGTCAACTGCATCTGCCCGGGCCCAATCCTCACCGGCATGACCGAGGCGATCCCCGAGGCGGACCGCACGACCTTCGCCAAGCGACGCACCGCGCTCGGCCGCTACGGCCGCCCGGAGGAGGTGGCCCACATCACCCTGAGCCTCTGCCTGCCCGCCGCCTCCTACATCACGGGAGCCACGATCCCCGTGGACGGCGGCCTGATGGCACGGAATGCGTAGGCGGCGCCGTCATAGGGCAGCATCCGTTTTTCGAGCGAAATATGGCCGATACTATCTGATTCAATATTAGTATTTATCGAATGCGCTGGTGGTTATGCGCCCAATTTCATTTGTACTAGTAAATCCATATTTTGGATAGAAGACCCAATATTCTCTCGGATTTCCAGAGTCTCTACCCAGAGATATAGAAAGATCGCCACTCTGCGAAATTATCTTTAGGTTTATAGATTTCGTTGGGTGAGAGTGGTGAGCTATCATTGCGTGCGTTGAACGCAAGGCAATCATCGCTGGTCTTGAGTTGGCAAGATTTTGACCGTCGACCGACACGTCGACATCCATCGAGGAGTCCAAGTAACTTAAAAACTCTGACCGCGCGATGGCGCAGATCCCGCTTCCCATTGCAACGACTGTCATGATCGGCAGGACAAACAGGCAAACAGACCAAATCGGAAAAGGTCTTGTCGGTTTACCTCCCAGTTTGGCGCTTCCCGTATAGCGCATCCAGTTGACGACGAGGAGCGGCGTGGCAGCAAACGAAATAGGGAATGCAATCCAACAGAAGAGGTCAAGAATTTTAGCGATGGCTTGTAGCATGGGTGTCCGAGGTGCTGTGCCTTTGCCGCTTGATGTTGTGCTCGCCGGTCTGGATGACCGCAACCCACCCCATAGCAGGCCTTCAGGGAAGCCAAGCCACACCTAATCCCCCTTGAACTTCCCCGACCGCGGCCCGGCAGCTTCGCAAACCACCGTCAGCTTGGCGAATGCCAATCCGCCCGTCATCAGCCCGTCAGGTGGCCCCGTGC
>NZ_JAQGIZ010000218.1 GCF_028290885.1 Phenylobacterium sp. | reverse complement strand
ACGCCCCGCCGCGGGCGCGCCAGCCGGCCGCGCGGTCTCCGCCGAGGCGCTGTTCGACGACCTGCGCCGCGCGGGTACGCCCGATCCGGACGCCTACGACAACGCCGCCTACGCCGCCCTGCGCCAGCCTCGCGCCGGCGCCGGGCCGCGCGAGCCGGTGCGGGTCATCGCGATCCGGCGAAGCGTCGCGCCCGACTGGGTCGCGGTCGCCCGCGCCCTGCCGAACTTCCGCGGCCACCTGCAGCCGCGCCTGCCCGCCGACGGCTTCGCCGACCCCGCCGACCCGGCAGCTTTGCGGCGCGACGTGGCCCTGGCCGAACGCTACGGCCTGGGCGGCTTCTGCCATGAGGTGGCGAGCGCGCAGGCGGCCAAGGCGATAGCCGCGTCGGCTTTCCCGTTCTGCCTGTCCTGGGTCGGGCCGACAGCCGCGGCCACAGCCGTCGCGGCGCTCGCGCCGGCGCTGGCCTCGGACCATGCGATCCGGATCGAGGGCCGACCGGTCGTCCTGCTTCAGCCGGGCGCCAACCCCGACGCCTGGCGCAAGGCCGCGGACCTGTTCCTGGTTCAGCGCGGCGGAACACCGGCCGCCGGTTTCGACGCCCATCTCGCCGACCCGGGTTCCGACCGCCTGCCGGAAGGCCCCCCTGGCCCGGTGATTAACCCCGCCTTCCGCGGGCTGGTGCACGACCACCTCGCCCTCGTCGGCGAGCGGCTGGTCCAGGCGCCCGACCCCGACGCAATCCCGCTGGTCGTCGCCGCGCACGACACCACGCCGCGTTCGCAGGATGGGCCGGTGATCTGGCAGGGCGCGAGCCCCGGCGCGCTGCAGGCCTGGCTGGAGGCGGCGAGCGACCAGGTCCGCGGCCGCGCCCCCGAGCGGCGGCTGGTCTTCGTCCACGCCTGGAACGACTGGGAGACAGGGGCTGCGCTCGCCCCCGACCTGCGCCTCGGCCACGGCTGGCTGGAGGCCGTCGCCAACGCCGCCGACGCGGACCTCCTGGCGACATGAGCTCCGAAGTCACCATCGTCGGCTACCCCTTCCAGCCGACCGGCATGGCCGAGCACGCGCGCTCCACCTTCCGCGCCTTCCAGGCCGTGGGCGTCACCCCGCGCCTGCTGGACATCGCCGACGCCAACCGCGGCTTCGACCCCGACCTGGAACGCGACTTCGCTCCGCACCTGGTGACCACCCTGGGCGAGGGCGTGAACCTGTTCGGCGTCAACGGCGACGAGGCGGCGCGGGTGATCGAGAAGGTGGGCGAGCGGGCCTTCGAAGCCGGCTACAACATTGCCTATCCCGCCTGGGAGCTGGCCCGCTACCCGAACCAATGGGCCAAGGTGCTCGACCGCTTCGACGAGATCTGGGCGCCGTCGGCCTTCGTGCAGCAGGCGCTGCAGGGCGCGGTCTCCAGGCCGGTCCACCGCATGCCCCTGCCGGTTGACCTCAAACTCTCCAGCTTCCTCGGCCGGCGCCACTTCGGCATCCCGGAGGAGGCGTTCGTGGTGCTGTTCTTCTTCGACTTCGCCTCCTTCTCCGACCGCAAGAACCCGCAGGCGGTGCTGGAGGCGTTCGAGTTGCTCGCCGCGCGGCGTCCGGAGGCCGACCTGCACTGCGTGATCAAATCCCGCGGCGGCCGCGACGCCGATGAGGCGCAGGCGGAACTGGAAACGCGGCTGGCCGCGCTGGGTCCGCGGGCGCAGGCGATCTACGGCGATCTGAACGACAACGAGATCAAGAACCTGATCCGGGTCTCAGACGTCTTCGTCTCCCTGCACCGCTCCGAGGGCTTCGGACGCGGCATGGCCGAGGCCATGGCGCTCGGCCGCCCGGCCATCGCCACCGGCTATTCCGGCAACGTCGACTTCATGGTCCCCGGAACCGGCCTCTTGGTCGACTACGAGCTCGCCCCCGTCGCTCCCGGCGCCTATCCGCAGGGCGAGAGCCAGGTCTGGGCCGAGGCCTCGCCGGAGCACGCCTCGCGGCTGATCGAGCAACTACTGGACGATCCGGCCGAGGCCCGCGCCATGGGGGCCCGCGCCAGGGCGCACATCCGCGAAAACTACTCCGTGCAGGCCGTCGGCCGGCGCTATGTCGAGCGGCTGGAGGCGATCGGCCGAGCTTAGGCCGTGTACTTATGACGCTCAAAGGCGCCGGCGAGGCGCCCGGTGTGGGAACTTGCGTGGCGACCGGCCGACAAGCGGACTCTCTCAATTTCTGAGAAAGGTGGAACGCGAACGCAGCCGATCAGCGATAGCCCTGGGCGCGGAGCGCCTCCTGACATTGCGACCGACGGATCGGAATGCCGGGCTCGTCGCACACGTCCTTTGCGGGAAAGTCCACTTCGAACCGCCAATAGCCATCGGCGGGCTCGGTTGCGCCGGCAGGCTTCGGGCCCGCCGTCATCCAGCCGCGTTCGGCCATGCGCATTGTCACCATGAGGAACCCGAGGGAAACAGGCTCGTCTGAGGCCGGCCGACAATCGCTAAGCCGTCCGTCATCTGTAACCCGACAGTCGATCCCTGCTCGGCCGCCACTCGCCATTCGAAGGGCTTTCTCGGGCCAATACGGGCCAGCGGGGGCCAGCCATGCGAACCGGCCGGCCGCTTCCTGAAAGGCGGCTTCGCGCGACGGCGGAACGGGACCGGGAGCCGAGAAGAACATGGGCAGGGCGACTTCGACCGGCGGCTGGGCGGAGCCCTCAATGCGCACCCGATATTTGGGGGCCAGGCTCAAGACCGCAGCGCCGAAGCCGTAGCCTGCCGGGGTCTCCCATTGGATCTTGCAATCGGTGAGTCGCCCGTCGCGGTCATGGCGGCAGAGGGCGACGGCCTCGCCGTTGATGTGCTCGTGCAACGCGCGCTCCGGAAAGCTGGCCCTCACGTCCTGCCCACTCGGCTCGGCGACCCAGAGCGACTGCTGTGCCCGTGACGCCCCAGGGACACATGCAAGAAGGCCCAGCGCCGCAAGCGCGGCCGTTTGTCTACGCATCCAGGATCCACCCACGCCCATCGCCGGCCTGAGCTTAGCGGGACCCTCTTCGGCCCGCTAGAGTTGTACGCTCGAACTTCCTCAGTTCGCCGGAAGCGCGACCGCCAGACCGTACGGCAGGCATGGGCGGCTCCCTTCCCAAACGGGCATGCGCACGACCTGCACAACACCGTTATCGACAGGGAACAGCATACTTCCACGAACGTCTACAGGCCTCGATCGGCCTGACCGCCGCCCTACGCCTTGCGCCAGCGCGGCGGGTCGAGGGCGGTGTAGAGCACGCCGACCATGGCTGCGAGATCGAGCAGGTAGAGGTAGCGGTAGTCGCAGGCCACCGAGATCACCGCGAAGCTCGCCGTGAAGGCCAGCGACCCGCCCAGCAGCGCGATGAACACCCAGTCGGCCGGATCGCGCCGGCGCAGCAGCAGCACGATCACCGCTACCGCCACCAGCGCCCAGGTCAGGTGCGAATAGACCGGGGTGCCGTAGAACTTCCGGGCGTAGTCAGCCAGTCCCTGGTCCTGGATGTCGACGCCGCTCTGGACGCCGAGTTTGTCGACCATGGCTTGCGGGCCGCTGACGCCGACCTGCGCCGGCAGGCAGAGCTCCAGCTTCGGGGTCAGGAAGGTCCAGCGGAACACGTCGGCCCGCTGCAGCAGGTAGGCGGCCGGATAGTGGACGATGATCCGCCGCCACTGGGCGTGCATGGCCGCGTCCGGCACGTGCCACAGCGTCTTGCGGAAGGTCTCGTCGAGGTCGAGGGTGTCGACCCGGGTGGGGGTGTACATCTTCGCCGCCTGCGCCTCGATCAGCGCCTGGGCGGCCGGGTCAACCTTGCCGATCTCCTTCAGCTTCAGCCTGGGGTGGTGCGCCTTGGCGCCCACGATATCGTAGTGCTCGAGGATCAGCGAGGCGGCGTTCAGGCGAAGCTTCGCCGGCGTCTTGGCCGGCCGGGCGATATGGTCGACGCCGAGCGCCAGGACGCCGGCCGCGACCAGGGCGCCCAACCCCCACGCCAGCGCCGGCCGCCAGCCGCCCTTCCGGGCGGTCCAGGCCAGCACAGCCGCCGCCGCGACCACCAGGATCAGGCCGTTCTGCCGCGCCAGCGCCGCCAGCGCCAGGCACACCAATGCGCCGGCCAGCGGCAGGATCGGCGGCCGCCCTTCCCACGCCTTGGCCGCGTGGGCCAGCATGACGAAGCCCGCGATGGTCAGGTTGGCGAACAGCACGTCGCGCCAGACGATGCCCTGGTAGAGCAGGATCTGCGGGGTGAGGATCATCAGCACGCCCAGGCCCGCCGCCAGCCAGGTCGACCGCGGCCGAAGGCTGGTCAGCGACATCAGGCTGAAGAACAACAACGCCGCCGAGGCGGTCACATAGAGCCCGGTGCCTGCGACCAGGTGATCGAACAGCTTGAGGATCCAGGAGGAAACCGCCGGCGCCCAGGTCTGGCGCACCCCGGTGCGGGCCTCGGTCAGCGCCACCACGGAATCCAGCGACATCTGCCCGGGCACATTGGCCGCCAGCGTCAGCAGCAGGCCCACGGCCATGGCGATCCGGAAGGCGCCGCCGGGGTCGCCCTTCCGCCGCTCCTGCACCGCCTCGCCCAAACGCCCGCCCCCCTTCCGCCGGCTAGAGCACGATGCGGCGTGGCGGAATCGCCTGATCGCTGAATCGTGCTCGAAATTCAAAAGTGTAGACCCTGATTCACGGTTCAGATCGTGTCGATCTGAACCGACCAGGGTCTAGGGCCCGTTGGTAAAAGGCCGCCCGCGGGTTGGGAAGCGGCAAAAGCCTTTGTGGCGGCGCGCGGCCGCTTGCTAAGGGTTGCATCGCCTGGAACGGCGGGCGGCGGGAGGAGCCTTGGATGAGCGGAGCGCGCGACCTGGCGACCCTGCTCGCGCGGTTCCCCAAGACGCGGCCGGCGCTGCCGCCCAAGCTGCAGGCGATCTACACCCGGCAGTACCTCGAGAACCGTGGCGGCGAGACGCCGGCGGCCTCGCTGTCCCAGCGGCTGGAGCGGTGGCTGCACCGGCAGGTCGCAGCCGACGTGAAGGCCGGCGCACCTGCGGGCGCGACCCTGGAGCTTGGCGCCGGCACCCTCAACCAGCTCGCCTATGAACCGGCGAGCGAGGCCTACGACATCGTCGAGCCTTTCGAGGAACTCTACCGCGGCTCGGCCCTGCAGGCCCGCGTGCGCACCGTCTACGCCGACGCCTCGGACGTGCCGCGCGACCGGACCTACGACCGGATCACCAGCGTCGCTTCCCTGGAGCACATCTGCGACCTGCCGCTGGTGCTGGCCCGCGCCGCGCGCCTGCTGGCGCCGGGCGGCTCGCTGCGCGCCGCCATTCCCAGCGAGGGCGGCTTCCTGTGGAAGCTCGGCTGGATGTGCACCACCGGCCTGGAGTTCCGCCTGCGCCACGGCCTCGACTACGGCCTGATGATGGCCCACGAGCACGTCAACGACGCCCGCGAGATCGAGGCCCTGGTGCGCGCCCTCTTCGAGCAGGTCGAGGTCAGGAGCTTCGGGATCGGCCGCCAGCTCTCCCTCTATCGCTTCCTGGCCGCCCAGGGGCCGCGCCTGGACGTCGCCGCCGAATGGGAGGCGCGTTTCGGCTAGACGCGCTTGCGCCAGGGCACCGGCGGGTCGATGGCCGCGTAGATCAAGCCGGCCAGGGCGGCGAGGTCGGTGAAGTAGAGGTAGCGGTAGTCGCAGGCGATCGAGATGATGAAGAAGCTGGCCGCGAAGGCCGCGCCGGCGAGTTGCAGGGCGGCCATGGCGATGTCGGCCGGCTGCCGGCGCCAGAGGAACAGTCCCGCCAGCGCCAGCGAGATTCCCGCGTAGAACCAGTGCCAGTCCACCGGCGTATCCATGAACCAACTCGCGTAGTTGTTGAGCTGGGCGTCGGATTCCACGAAGCGGTGATCGAGCTTCAGCGGCGCCATCTTCTCGGCCGGCGCGTCGACCCCGACATAGACCGGCAGGCACCAGTCGATGACCGGCGGGGCGAACACCCAGCGGAAGTCCTCCAGGCGCACCCGAAGGTAGAGGTCCGGCCGCTTGAGGATCAGCTTGGCCCACTGCCGGTTCGCGGCGCCGTCGGGAACCCGCCAGAGCGCGTCGGTCAGCGCCTTGTCGCGGTCGATGAAATCCACCCGCCGGCCGGAGTAGTCGAAGCGCGCCCGCGCCTCGATCAGCGCCGTGTCGGCCGGCGCGGCGGCGGCCATCTCGTCCAGCCGGTAGTTGGGGTCCAGGGCCGCCGCCCCGAGCAGGTCGTAGTTCTGGACGATGCGCAGGCCGGTCTTGACGCCGGGGTCGGGCGGCGAGTTCGGCGGAATCGACAGCGCGGTGAACACCTGGCCGGCGACGACCACCGCCAGCAAGCCGCCGACAGCCCAGACGGCGCCGCGGAGCCAGCGGCCGCGGCTGCCGATCCAACCGACGGCCAGGGCGGCGAAGACCGCCGCGATGATGCCGTTCTGGCGGACCTGGCTCGCCACCGCCAGCAGGACGACGGCGGCCGCGAGGAAGAACCAGCGGCGGCGCGCGTTCGGCCAGACGCGAGCGGCGTGGGCCACGCAGATCAGGCCGGCCACCGCGCAGTTGGCGAAGGCCACGTCCTTCCAGACGATCGCCTGGTAGATGAGCACCTGCGGGATCAGCATGATCGGCGCGGTCACTGCGACGGCCAGCCAGCTGGTCCTGGGCCGCAGGTCCGACAGCGAGGCCAGGCTCGCATAGAACAGCGCCGCGCTCGCCGTGACATAGAGCGCCGTGCCCGGGATGAACCGGTCGAACGCCCCGAGGATCCAGGCATACAGCGCCGGGCCCCAGGTTTCGCGGAGATGGAAATGGCCTTCGTAGAGCTGGGCCACCGAGTCGTAGGAGAGGTGCCCGGGCAGGTTGGCGCCGAGCATGACCAGCAGGCCGACCGCCAGCACGGCCCGGAACGCCGACCGTGCGCTGATCTGCAGTCCAAGAGCTGTCATGCGCCCGCCAAAACCCCGGCTCCAGGCGGTTTGGTACGGTGCGTGGGCGCCGATGAGAAGCGCAAAAGCGCGGCGGCTTGGCGGGGCCCGGCAATCGTGGTGAGTTGCCGCGCCATGGCGCACGGCCCCCTTCCTCGATCACTGCACGGACGGAGCCCGCGCCGGGCATGACCATCGTCTACGTCCTCGCCCATTTCGACGACGAATACTGCGCCCTGCCGCTGATCCGCCGCGCGCGGGCGGAGGGCCGCGAGCAGCGGTTCGTGCACGTGGTCGACTACCGCAATCCGAAGATGGCCCTGCGCCGCCGGCGCGAGACCGAGGCCTTCCTGGCGGGCCAGGGCGTCCCGGCCTCGGCGGTGACTCACCTGGGCGCCCGCACCGGCTGGTTCGACGGCGAGTTGCACCGCCACGCGCGGCCCGCCTACGAAGCCTTGAAGGCCGCAGTTCCCGGCCCGATCGAGCGCGTGGTCACGCCGGCCTGGGAGGGCGGCCATCCCGACCACGACATCTGCGCGGCGATGGGCGTCAAGCTGGCGGCCGAGCGCGGCGGCGCGCCGGTCGACCAGGTCTGCCTCTATCAGGGCAAGGACCTGCCCTGGATCTTCTACCGGGCGTCCTCGCCGCTCACCGAGAACGGGCCCGCCCACGAGATGCGCCTGACCGCGCGCGAGTGGTCCGCCTGGCTGGCCGCCGTCGGCGCCTTCCCCTCACAGTTGAAGGCCTGGTCGGGACTCCTGCCGGGCATGGCCATGACCTTCGCCCGGCAAGGGGGCTTCCGCTACCAGAGCCTCGACCCGCAGCGCATCGGCGAGCGCCCGCATCAGGGCGGCCTGCTCTACGAGCGGATGTTCAGCGTCCCCTACCCGCTGGTCCGCGCCGCGGTCGACGCCCTGGCCGCCGACGGCAAGGCCCCGTGGACGACGCGCCGGCCATGAGCGAACTCGTCTTCCGGCCGGCGGTCCACGCGGATATCGGGCGCACCGTCGAGCTGATGGGTCTGGGCTTCCCCGGCGCGCGCAAGTTCTCCCAGGCCTTCCTGCAGTGGCAGTACTACGACAACCCCGCCGGCGAGCCCCTGGGCTGCAACATCGACGACGGCGGGCGCCTGGTCGGCCACCTGATGGGCATTCCGCAGAAGGTGAGCCTGCGCGGGGAGCCCGCGGTCGTCACCCTGATCATGAACGTCGCGACCCACCCGGACTATCGCGGGCGGGGCCTGTTCCTGGAGCTTGTCCGGCGCGTGGCGGCGATGTCGGCGGAGCGGGGGCAGGCGGGTGTCGTGGGCGTCGCCAACCAGCAGACCATCCGCGCCTACGAGACGAAGCTCGGCTTCCAGAACGTCGCCGGGCTGGAGGCGCACGTGGAACTGCAGCCGCAGAACATCGACATGGCCCGCGCGCTCGCCGCGGCGGACTTCGCCCATCGCTGGCAGGACGCCACCCTCGCCTGGCGGCTGAAGAATCCAGCCAATCCCCTCAAGATCGCCGCCGAGACCGCCGACAGCCTGATCGTCGAGGGCGCCTCGACCATGCCGCTGATCCGTGCGCGCGGCGCAATCCCCCGGGCGGGGCTGACCCTGCGCGGCTCCGGCTTGGCGATAGGTCCCGGCGTCGTGCTCGGCCTGACGCCCAAGGGGACCGCCAGGCGGCGGCTGGCCATGACCGTTCCCGAGCGGCTGCGGCCCTCGCCGCTGCGGATGATCTGGCTCGACCACAAGACGCCGGGCGACCGCCTCGACCCGGAGCGGATCCTGTTCAGCTTCCTGGACTTCGACGCCTTTTAGGGAAGTTTCGGCTAGCCGCGCTGGCCCTGCATGATCACCGCAAAGCCGGTCAGCATCAGCAGGTAGCCGAGCGCGAACCGCCAATCGAGCGGCTCCTTGAACACCAGCCAGGCCACCAGCGGCACCAGGCCGGAGCCCACGATCGAGAAGGCGTAGGCCAGCGACAGCGGCACCCGCGTCAGGATGTAGAACCAGAACAGCGCCGTCAGCCCGTACCAGGCGAAGGCTCCGATCAGCGGCGCGTTGGTCGCCAGCCGCACCACCAGCGGCCCGGTCAGCCGGGCGTTGTTCACCGCGGCGAACTTGAACAGCGTCTGGCCGATCGGCAGCGCCAGCGAGAAGCCGGCGCAGAGCAGCATGTCCTTCGGCGTCATTGAGGGCGTTCCTTGCCGAGCTCCTCGGCTTCCATCCTGGCGATGGTGCGCAGATACGGGTGGATGGGGCGGATCGGCACGTTGAGCACGTCGAAGTTCAGCGCCTGCATCAGCAGCTGGGCGCCCAGGATCACCGGCAGGGCCGCGGCCATGACCACGCCGGCCGAGGCGGCCGCATGGTGCGGGGTCGACATGTAGTGGGCGGCGTAGCCCACGCCGAACAGCACGAAGAAGATGCCGAACACCAGCTCCAGGCTGGCGGCGTGGAAGTCGCGCACGAAGTACTGGCCGAGCACGCGCTGAAAGAAGTTCTTCATGTGCTTCAGCGCGAAGGGCCCGACGATGGCCCCGATCCGCAGGTTGGAGACCTCGTTCGCATAGCGGGCCGGCATCGGCACGTCGCGCACCACCGCGCGCAGGGTGCCCAGGTGGTAGAGCAGGTCGGTCTCGAAGAAGAACCGGCGCGAAACGCGCTTCTCGATCACCATGCTCGCGACCTGGCTCTCGATGGCGGTGTAGCCGTTGGTCGGGTCGAAGATGTTCCAGTAGCCGGTGGAAAGCTTGGCCGCGAAGCTCAGCGCCGCGTTCCCGAACACCCTGACCGGCGGCATGGTCGTCAGGTGGCTGATCGAGGTGAAGCGGTTGCCCTTGGCGTAGTCGGCCTCGCCCAGCAGGATCGGAGCCACCAGATGGCCGATGTAGCCCAGGTCCATCTGGTCGTCGCCGTCCACCTTGACCAGCACCTGCCCGCCGCGGGCTATGGCCTCGCGGTAGCCGGCCATGGTCGCCCCGCCGACGCCCTGGTTCTGCGCCAGCCGCACGACCACCACGCGGCGATCGGTGGCGTTGGCCTCGATGAAATCGCCGGAGTGCTCCGGGCAGGCGTCGTCGACGCAGACGATGCCGCCCACCCAGGCCGGCGTCTTGGCGATCACGTCGAGGATGTGGGCCTTCACCCGATAGCAGGGCACGACCAGCCAGACGCCCGACCCCTCGAGGCTCGGATCGAAGGCGCGCAGCATCTTGCGCCGCTCCTCGGCGGGCCTGGGCGCCGCGCGCGCGATCTTGTCGATGGACGTCATGCGTCTTCCGGCGGCCCCTCTCGTTTCGGGCTAACATGGAAGGGCCGGCAGTGGCAAAGCGCGGCGGGGCGCTGTCCTTGCGCCCCCTCTACCCGCCTGTTAGGAGCGCCCCTTCGTCGGGAGCGCCCGCCTTACCGGGAAAAGCCCCCTTACCGGGAACAGAATGGACACCGCCACCCACATGTTGCGGACCGGACGGCGCGGGGCGCTGTTCGAGTTCCAGATGGCGCTCCGAGACCTGCGGTCGTCGGCCGAGCGGCTGGACCTCGCCTGGTCGCTGGCCTGGCACGACGTGGTCTCGCGCTACCGCGGCTCGATCCTCGGCCCGTTCTGGATCACGATCTCCATGGGCCTGATGGTGCTGGGGATCGGTTTCCTCTGGGGCGAGCTGTTCCGCGTCTCGATTCATGACTTCATCCCCTTCGTGGCCCTGGGGATCGTGTTCTTCGGCTTCGTCACCGGGACCATCAACGAGGGCTGCGACACCTTCGTCCAGGCGGCCGGCATGCTGTCGCAGACCAGCCTGCCGATGTTCACCTTCGTCTGGCGCACGGTGCTCAGGAACCTGATCAACCTCGGCCACCACCTGGTGATCGTGTTGGCGGTGCTGTTCTATTTCGGCTTCTGGCGCACGGCGGACTATCCGGCGGCGGCGCTCGGCCTGTTGCTGATGGTGGCCAACCTGGCCTGGATCTCCATGCTGGTGGCGATCGCCTCGGCGCGGTTCCGCGACATCCCTCAGATCGTGGCCTCGATCACCCAGGCCGCAGCCCTGATGACGCCGGTGTTCTGGCTGCCGGACCGGATCAGCGCCGCCCACCGCGGCATTCTCGACCTCAACCCCTTCTACCACCTGCTGCAGGCGGTCCGCGCCCCGCTGATGGGCGCGGGCGTCGCGCCGCACACCTACCTGTTCCTGGCGGGCATGGCGGCGGCGGGCTGGGCGGTCACCTTCTACGTCTTTGCCGGCACCCGCCGGCGGATCGTGCACTACTTATGAAGGCGCCGCCGGTCTCCATCTCCTGCCAGGACGTGACCGTGCGCTTCCCGGTCTACGGCGTGGACGCCAAGTCGCTGAAGAAGCACCTGGCCAAGATCACCGTCGGCGGCAGCCTGGGCCGCTCGCACGGCATGACCGAGGTCACCGCGCTCTCCAACCTGAACCTGGAGCTGAAGGCCGGCGACCGGCTAGGCCTCGTGGGCCATAACGGGTCGGGCAAGACCACCCTGCTGCGGGCGCTCTCCGGCGCCTACGAACCCGACGAGGGGACCATCGAGGTGCAGGGCCATATCGCCGCCCTCCTCGACCTCAACCTCGGCATCGACCCCTCCGCCACCGGCTTCGACAACATCGGCCTGCGCGGCCGCATCGCCGGCCTCTCCTCCAGGGAGATCGACGAACGCCTGCCGGAGATCGCCGAGTTCACCGGCCTGGGCGCCTTCCTGGCCATGCCGGTGAAGACCTATTCGGCGGGCATGCAGGCCCGCCTGGCCTTCGCCGCGGCCACCGCCGTCGAGGCCGACGTGCTCTTGATGGACGAATGGATCGCGGTGGGCGACGCCGATTTCCAGAAGATCGCCCACAAGCGCCTGCTGAAGCTGGTCGAGCGCGCCGGCATCCTGGTGCTCGCCTCCCACGACGTGGAGCTGCTTCGGCTCTACTGCAACAAGGTCATGCGGCTGGAGGGCGGCGTCGCCTCCCCGGTCACCGACATCCGCAAGCTCGACGAGCTGATGGCCGCCTGATTGCGGCGCAAAGGGCTCCCCTGATAGACCGGGCCCACATTCCATGGCCCGGCAAAGGATCGCCTTGGACGTCATCTTCACCATCGTCTCCCGCAACTACGCGGCCCAGGCCGCGACGCTGATGGAGAGCCTGGCCATAGCCGAGCCCAGGGCGCGGCGGGTGGTGGTGGCGACCGACGGCCCGATCCCGTCGCTGGAACGGCTGGCCGAGGTGATCGACGCGGCCTCGCTGGGCGCGCCCTACGCGGCGATGAGCGTCTATTACGACGCGCTCGAGCTCAACACGGCGGTGAAGCCCTATGCGTTCCGCCGCCTGCTTGGCGAGCCCGGCGTCGGCTCCGCCACCTACCTCGACCCGGACATCTACGTCTTCCGGCCGCTCGACGCGGTGCGGCAGGGGCTCGCCGAGGCGCAACTGGCCCTGACCCCGCACCTGACCCGGCCGCTGCTGGGCTCGGCCATGCCCAACGACCACGCGATCCTGCGCTCGGGCTCCTTCAACCTCGGTTTCTGCGCGGCCCGCGCCGAGCCCAAGGTCCTCGAGCTGATGAGCTGGTGGGCGGACCGCTGCGAGTTCGACTGCCGGGTGGACCTGAAGAACGGTCTCTTCACCGACCAGCGCTGGATGGACCTTTCCCCTGGCTTCGTCGACAGCCTCGCCGTCCTGCGCACGCCGACCCTCAACCTCGCCTATTGGAACCTGGAGGGCCGCACCCTGGCGCGGTCCGGGGGCGGCTGGACGGTCGACGGCGAGCCGCTCGCCTTCTTCCACTACTCCGGCTTCGATCCCGCCCGGCCGGACGTGCTGTCGAAACACCAGGACCGGGTCCGCGTGATCGCCGGTTCGCCGCTCGCCGAACTGCTGGCCGACTATGCCGCGACCATGCTGCGCAACGGCCACGAGGCGAGCCGCGCCATTCCCTACGCCCATCTGCGCTTCCCCTCCGGTCGGCTGGTCACCGGCCCCATGCGCCGCCGCGCCCTGCGCGCCGCCCGCGAGGGCAAGGACTTCTCGGCCGGCCTGACCGCCGCGGTTGAGGCCTGGGTCGACGCGCCCGATCCGGAGGCCTCGGTCCCGGGCCTGCCCGACGTCACCCGCACCATGGACCAGGTCTGGCGCGACACGCCCTCCGGCTTCCAGCTCGACCATGAGGCGGGCCGTCTGGGCTTCCACCAGTTCTTCGCCGAGCACGCGGCGACCCTGGGCGCCGACCCCCTCGCCGGCTCCGCCGCCCAAGCCTTGTTGGCCGCCTGGCAAAGCGGGACGCGTGAGCCCGACGCCTCGGTCTGGAGCGAGGCGCCGTGGCGAGGCCCGGCGTCGGGCGCCTTGGGCTGGTTGCGCGAGCCCTCCACCGACGGGATCCCCCGCGCCGCCAAGGCGCTGCTGGCCGCCCGCGGCGACCTGCGGGCCAAGTTCGCGGGCGACACTGCCGGCCTGATCGCCTGGTGCCTGGGGGCCGAGGCCGCCGCCGGCCGGTTCGCGCCGGACCTGCTGCCGCCGGCGGTGATCGAGCAGCTGGCCCGCGACCCCGCCCCGCTGTTGGCC
>NZ_JAQGIZ010000244.1 GCF_028290885.1 Phenylobacterium sp. | reverse complement strand
CGGTTGGTCATTTCCATTGCCAAGAAATATACCAACCGTGGCCTGCAGTTCCTGGACCTGATCCAGGAGGGCAACATCGGCCTGATGAAGGCGGTCGATAAGTTCGAATACCGCCGCGGCTACAAGTTCAGCACCTATGCGACTTGGTGGATCCGCCAGGCGATCACCCGCTCCATCGCCGACCAGGCGCGGACCATCCGCATCCCGGTCCACATGATCGAGACGATCAACAAGCTGGTCCGCACCAGCCGGCAGATGCTGCACGAGATCGGCCGCGAGCCGACGCCGGAAGAACTGGCCGAGAAGCTGGCCATGCCGCTGGAAAAGGTCCGCAAGGTCCTGAAGATCGCCAAGGAGCCGATCAGCCTCGAAACCCCCATCGGCGACGAGGAAGACAGCCACCTGGGCGACTTCATCGAGGACAAGAACGCCATCCTGCCGATCGACGCGGCCATCCAGTCGAACCTGCGCGAGACCACCACCCGCGTGCTGGCCTCGTTGACGCCGCGCGAAGAGCGCGTGCTGCGCATGCGCTTCGGCATCGGCATGAACACCGATCACACCCTGGAAGAGGTCGGCCAGCAGTTCAGCGTCACCCGCGAACGCATCCGCCAGATCGAGGCCAAGGCGCTGCGCAAGCTGAAGCACCCGAGCCGCTCGCGGAAGCTGCGCAGCTTCCTCGACAGCTAAGCCTCACGGACCCCGCCCGGGAACAGCCTGGCGGGGTTCTTGTTGTCCGCACGCCATGTCCCGCCTGCTGATCGCCGCCGGCATCGCCCTCCTGCTCGCCGGCCTCGCCTGGCCGCTCCTGTCGCGCCTGGGGCTCGGACGCCTGCCGGGCGACATCGTCGTGCGCCGCGGGGGCTTCGTCTTCTACTTCCCGCTGATGACCGGCCTGATCGTCAGCGCCGCGGTCAGCCTGCTCCTGTGGCTGCTTCGCCGGTAGACGGCCCGCCGTTCAATGTCCCCAGCCGCGGGCGATCTGGAAGAGGGTGAGCGCGATCTCGGCGACGATCAGGATGACGATGGCCGCCTCCAGGCGCAGGGACCGTTCGGTGTCGATCAGGTCGGTCATCAGCCGGGCGGTCTGGCCGATCAGCCCGAGCTTGCGGTTCAGCACCTCGGCGCGCTCGTCCAGTTCGTACTCGGTCTCCAACCGGGCGTAGAGGCGCTCCAGGTCGGGGCGGTCCCACAACAGGTCCGGCTTCTCGCCCACGGCCACGCGCCCGCTGACGCGGTGCTCCACCAGCAGGGCCGAGCCGATCATGCGGATCATGGCCCGCCTGCCGCCCGGCGCCTGTCCGCGCGTCGCGAGATGGAGCGACCAGGGCTCGAGCGCGTCGAACACGCCGGAGACCTGACGTTCGTCGTGCGCCAGGGCGGCGCTCTTGGCCAGGACGTCGGCCACGATCAGCAGCCGCGCCGGCGAGCGGTCGGCGATGCACACCACCCCGTCCGGGTCGATCCGCTCCTCCCGCCCGTCCCACGGCGCGAGCCGCACCGCCTCCTCCTCGCGCACCGGGAAGGGCCCGATCACCCGCGGCGCGATGCCGCGAAGCACCTCGTCCTCGGCCAGCGGATCGAGCCCGATCAGCACCACCGCGCCATAACGGAAGACCACGGCCACGCCCTGCTCGCCGACGCGGAAAGCGAGCGGCATGGTCGAGAGCGCGTCGCGCCGCTCCAGGCCGGCGGTGTCGATGCGCTCGCCCAGCAGCACGGCGCGCACCGTGAGCGGCGCAAAGTCGGCCTCGCCTTCGGTCGCGGTCTCGACCATGCCGCAGGGGAGCACAGGCCGCCGCGCGCGGCCAGCGCCAGCCGCAGTTATCCCCCCTTCGTCTCATCCCGACTTCGCCCGCGGGTGAAGACCGGGATCCATGAATGTCAAAAGCTCAGCCTGCGCCGCGGCGCCGCCAAAGCCTGCGCGCAGCGCGGTCTCCACCGAGCGGCGGCCGCTTCGCGCCAGTAGGGGGCTCAAGATCGTGCGAACGTCGCCAGGCGCCGCTTCGAAGCGAGCTCGCAAATGCGGGATGCGAACTCCGCCGCCAGGAAGAAAGTCAGCACCACCACGAGGTAGCGGTAGCGTTGGACGGGCTGCACAAGGGCGTAAGGGAGAGAGGGTATTATGAGCGTGCAGGCGACGTACAACCGAGGCCCGAGCGGCGCGCGGACGAGCCCCCACACCAGCGCCCCCAACGCCGCCAGCGCGGTCGTCCAGGTAAGGATCAGGCGCGGCACAACCATCGGCGTCTGGTCATTGTAGATGCGCCACCACCACTTCGGGGGGAGCCAGAATTCAAGGAGGTGCCGGGCGGCGATGCGAACCACATCGCCGGGATGCGCCCGCTCCCACGCCGTGGTCTCTGCTCGGAGCCGATCCATGTAGGCGAGCTCGCCCACCCGAGCCAACTCGTCTCGCGCGGCTGAAACCGGCTCACCCGAATAGGGATGTATTGCACGTAGCCGATGGACATAGACGGCCCGCGGATCGCTCGGCGACACCGCGTCCGGATGGAACGCGATGGCGTGTTCGAGCGGGAAATTGCTACGGGTCAGGATCGGACGGCCGAACGCTCGCTCATTGCGGATCGCCCACGGCGCGATGAACACCGCCAAGCCCACCGCCATGACGAAGCCCACACCGACCCAATGGCGCACCGCCACCCTTTTCAGCGTCAGTATGCCCAGCGCTGCATAAGCGCCCAACGCTGCGGGGGGGTTCACCAGAGCGAGAAGGCCGCCAAGGACGGCTGGCGCCACGTAGTCGCGCGCGTACAGGCAGGGGCGCGCATCAAGCCGCAACACAAGCAGCAGATTGCAGGCCAACAGCGCGACGGCCAGTGCGCCTTCCCATATGCGCAGGCTTTGCACCTCGAACTTGAAGTGCAAGGGCAGGATCAAGGCCGCCGCGAGCGCGATCAGCCGCCATTCGATCGCGAGCCCCAACCGCCGGAACGCGGCATAGAACGCGATCAGAGCCGTACCAAAGAAGGTCAACGCCAAGGCCAACAGCAATATTTCGGAGGTCAGCGTGCCCACGCCGAAGATGCGATAGATAAAGCCGCCGATTATCGGCATCACGGGACCGACGTGCGCGGTCGGTCCCTGCCCCACGAAATACGCGTCTCCCAGCACGCCGGTTTTGGCGAACGATACGGCGACCTGCTGCATCTCGCAGACGAATGGTTTCAGGCGCCCCTGCTGACTCAACCAGGCGATGCGCTCCACGAGGCCCACCAGCAGCAGAGAGATGATCGCGGCCCGTTCGTGACGTTCAAGGAAGCCGCGCACGCGCAGGCCCGTCGCGGCAGGGGCCTCGGCTTCGCCGCTCATTCGATCGTCCACCCGCTCTCCCCCGATACCGATCAGCCGATAGCCTCCATCGCTTTGTTGGACACCAATGCGTTGTGGCGCAAGAGAGACGCGAGCCCACTAAGGCTGTCTACGGAGGCGCCATGCTGGGCGCCGAATAGACGCTCGCGCCGTCCGTCCGCCGGTCGGTGGGGCGCCACCGGCGGCGCCTGACGGGACGAAACATATCCTGTCGCCAGCCGTTACCGCCCAACGCCAATGGAATGTCAGCCGCAATGGCGACGCCTTTGCCATGGGCAGGAGAACACCATGTTTCGTAAAGTCACCCTCGCTTCGCTCCTCGTCTCGAGCGCCGTGACGCTCGCCATCGCGACGCCCGCATCCGCGGCCAGCAAGTCGGACCGCGCGCGCGAAGCCATCGCCGCCGCCGAGGCCAAGCTGCAGACCGCCGAGTCCCTGGGCGCCGCCACCGATGCGCCGCGCGACACGGCCGATGCGCGCGCGGCGCTCGCCATCGCCAAGGAAGATTTCAAGACTGGCGATCGGGAGCCGGCGATCCGTGAGGCGATCCGGGCTTCGGCGCTTGCCGACACCGCGATCGGCATAGCTCAGCACCGCAAGAACGACGCCGTCGCCTCGGCGCGTGACGCCCAGCAGGCGACGGTCGAAGCGGCCCGCGATCAGGTCGCCGCTGCGCACGATCAGGCCGCCGGGGCCCAGGACCAGGCGCTCGCCGCCCAGCAACAGGCCGACACCGCCAAGCAGCAGGCGGCGGACGCCAACGCGCGCGCCGAATCCGCTCAGCAATCCGCGGCAGCTTCCGCGGCTGACGCGGCGGCCGCCCGCAGCGCCGCGATGCTGGCCGCCCAGACGCCGCCCCCCGCGCCTCAGGTCGAGACCACAGTCACGACCCGGCATCCGGCTAGCAGCCATCACACCACGCGCACCAAGGTGACGCGTCGGACGACGACCACAACAACCGGTTCTGCGGCCGCGCCCTCGGATCAGGTCACGACGACGACCAAGGTGACCCCGCAGTAGGCCGGCAGGCGGCTTCGGCCTTCGACCGGTTGTTGACGTTCCGCTCTACCTCCCCCGCGCAGCGGCGGGAGGTAGTGTGCGAATTCCACCCTGTCTTGGTTGCCGGAGTCCGCATCGTAGCGGCCGGCGACGCGTCCGCTTTCAGCCTGCTTGGGCGCCGGAAGCGGGAGTTGGCTCGCCGGCGGCTTCCGGACGTTCGCGCGGGCGTGGCGTGTCGGCCCCCATGCCCGTTCCTTCGTCAGGCGAGCATCGGCGCCATGCCCGGCTCGGCCTTGGCCATCGCCTGCTGATAGGCCGGCCGCGCGCCGATCCGCTGGAGATAGGCCTTCAGGTTCGGATGGCCGTCGAGAGAGGTGCCGCGGAACGCCCGGCTGGTCGTGAGGCAGTAGACCATCATGATGTCGGCGGTCGTCAGGTTCCGCCCGCCGAAGAACGGGGCCTCACCCAAACGCGCCTCGACCATCGCCCAGCCGCGCCGGCTGCGGTCGCCCACGAACACCGCGGCCGGGTTGTCCTTGCCGCCGCCGCTCAGCACCAGCTGCATCATCAGCGTGGTCATGAACGTGCCGTTGGACCAGTGGAACCAGAACAGGTGGTCGGCGAAGTCAGGATCGTCCGGCCCAGGCGCTAGCCGCCCGCCGCCGTAGCGGCCGCAGATGTAGTCGCAGATCGCCCCGCTCTCGCCCAGCACCAGCTCGCCCCCCTTCACGGAGGAATCCGTGATCACCGGGGCGATCCCCATCGGGTGCAACGCCTTGTACTCGTCCGGCGCCAGGCGGTTGTCCGCCCGCCGCTCGTAGCGCTTGAACTCGTAGTCGAGCCCCAGTTCCTCGCAAAGCCACACAATCCGCTCGGATTGCGAAATCCCAAGGTGATGAACCGTCAGCATGGCTGTCCCTCTGCAGTGTAATTTGCCGAAGCTAAGCCACCCTCGCGGCCGCCGATACCCGGCGCGGCGGCGCAGGGCCATGACGCCCGCGATTGCTGCCGTCTGCCTGGCGCCAAGAGCCGATGTTGGCGCCCAGCCTAAGAGTGGACGCTGCCCAGCGACTATCCTGAACGCTCGCAGACCCTCACATCTCGATCCAGAGATGATCGACCGCGAGCGGCACCAAATCGTTTGCACGGGGATGCTGCGATCCGAGCACCGCTAGCCGCTTGCCCAGGTCATGTCGCTGCAGCTGGATCATATCGGCCGACGACCAGTCGGGCAGTGTGGCGATCAGGTCTAGAATCCACTGGCTGATGCGTTGCCGCCAAGCCTCAATGCCATCTGTCTGTACATAGGCGATCATGCCGGCGTTCCGGTGGGCGGCGCCGTGGGCGCCCGCCTTGAAGCGTTGGACGCCGCCACGCGACCCGTGGCGGCTGTGCAGGTATTCGCGCTCGTCACGGCTTGGGCCTGTTGGCGTCGGCATTCGTTTGCACTCGATCGGGAAGAGCGCTCCATCGATCCAGACGCGTACGCCACTGGGCGCGGCAATGAGATCGATCGCCCGGCCCTTCTTCGTTTCGTCGGGTTCCTCGACGCGAAACTGGAGGTAATCCCAGCCCCGGGAATGGCGCGTAGCGCTGTTCAGGAAGCCGCAGAGTTGAGACGTCAGCTCAGTCTCCGCCGTCGCCGGCGGCCGGCTCGGATCGTCGCGCCACACGGGCAACGCTTCAGCGATAAACTCGACCAACGAGGCGCGCCATGCCTCGGCAAGCCGAAGCTCCGGAGCAAGTCGTCCTGTCGCGCGCAGGAGGCGCGGATCGTCGGCCAGCATCAGGCGTCCTGCGCCCGAAGGTCGGCTAGGATGTCGTCGGCGTCGCGGAGTGCGATGGAACGGGTCCAAAAACGTAGCCGGTCGGGTTTCAGGAGGAAGATGAAACGGCCTTCGTAGAGCCTGGCGACACGGGTCATTTCCACTCCCGAGCCGCGGACCTCGCCTAGGAGAACGTCGAGTTTTCCCCGAAGCGCGTCGGCACCGGTCCAATCCACCTCTCCATCGCCGATGACGAAGGCCCGACAGACCGCCCCTGGCCACCTGTAGGCAGGGAGGGCCCTTAGAGGCGGGTTGCGGTAAACCGTCCGAAGCTGGGCGATGAGCGAGGCATCGAACGCATCCAGTTCCGCGGCGGTCGGAACCGCCATCAGCTTCGATTTCGCCCCTAGTCGAATGTAGTCTCGCTGGAACTGCACGATGTCCTCAACAACGATTTGCTCGTTGTCGCTGAGGTCCAAGCCAGCCTCCGGCGTGTAGGGCAGTCCCAAGATGTCGTCAGCAAGGATCGCAGTGGCCCGCTGATTGAAAAGCCTCGGGCTGGTGCTGGCGACATAGGCGCGTAGCGCCACGCCTTCACGATCCAACCACGCATCGACCGCCCGCAGAGCGGGCGCGTCCGCCCGAGGAGCAGAAATCCCGAGGATTTCATGCTTGTAGGCGAGGAAGTCCTTCTCCCAGAGCGCGTGGTGCAGGTCCTCGTGCTCCTTCACTAGAAGCAAAGGAGGCGTGAAGCGCGCAGCCGTGCGCGGTCGGATGATGGGACCCTCTGGCACCACGCTAATACCGGTGACGTCTAGGCCCTCAGACGACAGGGCTGCCGTTTCCAGCAAGGGCTTGCCCGTTAGGTGAGTGCTGTCTCCCGAGCTTCCCTGGCGACCCGCGATATAGCCTTCACCGACCTCCCAACGCCGGTCGCGAACGACGTCGCCGATCGTCGGCAACGTGCTCAGCCGCTCGACGAGCTTGAGCACCCGGGGGCCACCCATGAGGTTCGCTCGCCAGACATGCGGATTGTTCGTCGCGTCGCCGGCACTCAACCAATGTAGATCGTAGTAGTCGACGTCGAACCCCTGCTCGGCGGCCGCCCGACCGCTTCGGCGGAGGACCGCATGTAAGACGGGTTCGCCGGCGGGCTTTGAAGCCTCTGCGACAACCACGACGATCTTTGGGTCAGCTCCACCCTTCTTGAAGAGGCCGCGGACGGAGACGAAATCCAGGATTTCCCGCACACGCCAGGTCGAGAAGAAGTTGCGGCGGAAGGGGAGCGCGTGGTGATTGTAGAGAAAACCGGACGGCGCGATCATGCCGATCAGGCCATCTTCCGCCAGGAGGCTCATGGCCTCGTGGAGGAACAGATAAGCGAGTTGACGGTCCGCGAGCCGCCCGTGTTCGGCCACGTATGATGCGTGCGCACGCAGAGCGCCTGGCGTGGTCAAGGATGACGCGAACGGCGGATTGCCCACGACTGCCGCCACAGGGGCCCCGATCAGCCCCCTTGTCTTAGCCTCGAAGAAGCAGCTTTTGTGGAGGGTCACGCCCGCCAGAAGCGGGAACAGCTTCACGCTCGATCGGATTTCCTCTGGCTCAAGCGCGTCACAGAGCGCGAGGCACAGGCTGAACGCCGCCAGTTCGACGGCACCCTGTTCGAGGTCGACACCGTGCACACGCGAAAGCAGGGCGCGCAGTTCGTCGACCCCGGGTCGGGCCCAGCCGTGGCGGCTGCGCCAGTGCAGCACCAGGCGCTTGTAGGCCTCCACCAAGAACACGCCCGAGCCACAGGCCGGATCGAGGATCACGGCATCGCTCGCCATCATGGCGTCGATCCGATCCCAACTCAGGGCCTCATCGAGGATGAGCCGGACCAGTGCGGGAGGTGTGTAGACGGAGCTGGCCGCGTCTTTGACGAAGAGCTGATAGATGTTGCTGATCAGCTCGACGGGCAGATCCCGAAACGAGTAGAGACGCCAGAAGCTCAGTTGGCCGCTGGCATCCTCGTAGCCCTCCACCAGCCGCGCATAGCGGCCAAGCTGCTGGCTCGACGCCAGGAGTTCTTGCTGGCGCTCGTCGAGGGTGAAGACGTTGCCGTTGAACCGCTCTTCGAGCGCCTTCAGCAGCTTAACCAGGGCCGGCCCGTCGCGAAGCACCTCGAAGAAGTGCGCCGCGCCGGGAAGGAAAGTACCGAAGTAGTCTGGTTCAAACGCTTCGCGCTCTTCCAGATAGGCGATCAGCAAGGCGAGAATGAGCAGGCGCCGCCGTAAAGCAACGTCGAGGAGATTCTCGCGCGCGAGCGTGGCGTGGAGGTCGCGGACGGTATCCACAAGCTTGCGATGCGCCGAGCCGTTCGGTGAAAGCATCAGGCGGCAGGCAGCCGGATCGTCCCAAAGCGTGCCGTTGCGCAGCCTCCCTGCGTCCCACCACGCATCGTCGGCGGCAATGGCTGCGCCAATCTCTAGGGTGCAGATGGGGCGGCAGACGGGGATTCCCGACGGGCCGAGAAAATCAGGCTCGTGCGCACAACGGAAGAGATCCACGCGGCCCGGGCTTGCCCTGTAGAGCAGCGGCACGCCGCCCCAACTCCACAGGCGCTTGTGCAGGAGGGCGAAAGCCGCGTCGTCCGTCGCTCCGTCGGCGATAAAGATAAAGGCCTGCGCCACAGGCGCCCGACCATGGCGACCGGCTTCGAAGAACACCGAGTGCGCCCCATATTTCCGTGCACGCTCGACCGCTCCGACTACTTCGGGTGAATAGGTTTCGGCCGCGAACCCTTCGACGAGCACGAGGCCGTCGACTTCGCGCGGCTCCGCGCCCGCGCCGATCTCGAATAACCAGCCGGCATCCGTCACCAAAGAATCCGCGACGTCGAGCGTCACCGTGGCGTTCCCCGGCCCGCGGGGCGCGAGTGGCCAGCAGGCGGTTGCGCGGGTTTCATCGTTCTCGCTTCGCCTTGGAGAGCACGAATCCCTCCTTGAGGAGATCGGTCATGCTGATCCCCTGAGCGACGGCGTAGCCCTTGAATTCCTTCTTAAAGGCGGCACTGACCTTGAAGTTGAGGGTCTGGCCCTTCTCGGCGTCGCCTGCGCCTTCGGCGCCTCGAGCTGCCTTTGTCGCCATGGATGGCCCCCTCGAAGCAGTTCTCCCACCAGCGGTAATGAAAGCCAGAATAGCTGAATTCGGTCAATCCGTAATTCCGCATAGACAGAAAGCCAGAAGCGGAGTTTGGATGCGATCTTCTTGCCCACTGGTGTTTCCTTCTGGCGCGTCCAGCGCCGTGCCATGGTCGCAGGCAAGAGCGTGCGGGCTGGGTACGACAAAATCGGTGGTAGCCGGAAGGAGACCTCCCAAACGTTCGCAATGAGTCGAGGCTGTGTAAAAACTCGGGCGGCCAAAACGTCCGCGCAACATCCTGCCTGAGAGAGCTGCGCCCGGCGCGCATGGCCGCAAGGCTCAACCGGAAAGCGGCGCCCTTAAGGTAAGGCTTTGCGCGCTATTTTGGTTGGCGCGTGTTTTTACACAGCCTCAGTCAGAGGCGGCCCTCCGGCGCGTGGTCTCCGGGTCGGAAGCAGGGCGCGCCTGCACGGAAAACTTGACTTTCCACGGTTCCGATGTTCTTGTTTTGTTCATGTCATCGACCGCGGACATTGCGCGCGAGCAGGAGGAGGGTCTGGCCCTCCTCTTCCAGCGCGGGCTCGAGCTGGCGTTGAGGATCCAGGAAGACGCCATGGCCGCGGAGACCGCTGACGAGCGGGCGCGCCTCGGCGCGGCCTTCCACCGCATCGCCCGCGGCGTCCGCCAGACGGCCGCGCTGCGGACCAGGCTCGCCAATGACGCCCGGCGCTCCGACCGCGACGACCAGACCGAAGTCATCCGGCTGGACGAGCGCCGGATCGCCAGGCGCAAGGCCCAGGTGAAGGCCAGCGTCGAACGGCTGATCTGGAGCGAAGCCGAAAGCGAAGACGCCGCCGACACCCTCCTCGACGATCTCGAAACCCTGCTCGGCGAGGACGAGCTCTACGGCCGGCTCGCCGAGGGCGAGGTCGAAACCCACATCGCCCGCCTCCGCGAAGAGCTGGGGCTCTCGCAAATCGCTCATCCCGGCGAGGGCGCGGACAAAAGCAGCGCATCGACGCGCGAAGCCCCGGGCGATCCATCCGCGGCTCGGATGCCCGCCATGGCGGGGACGAGCGAGGGGAGGGAGCCGCCGCCGGCCGTTCCCGATCACCCCTTCCGATCCTCCGCCTGAGGCGCCTGTCGCCGACGGTCATGGGATTGTCCGCTGCGGTCATGGCTCCCGAGAGTCCAGCCGCTAGTCTCGCCCGCGATGAGGCGCGCCCTAACGCCAGCCGTAGTTGAAGCTGATCGAGATGCGATCGGCCTTGGCGCGGTTGGCCGGGACCTCATGACGCAGCCAGCTTTCCCACATCAGCACCGTGCCGGGCTCCGGCGCCAGGTAGACGAAGGCGCGCGCCTCTTCCGGCGCGTCGGCCAGCCGGGGCGGGGCGGCCATCATCAGCGGCAGGCGCGGGTCCTCCAGCTTCAGCGCGCTGGCGCCCGGCGGGGTCGCCACATAGACCGTCCCGGAGATGACGCTGTGCGGGTGGATGTGGCCGGAGTGGGCCGCGCCCGGCCTCAGGACATTGACCCACAGGCTGTCGAGCTTCAGTCGCCTGCCGCCCAGGTCGAAGGCGAGGTCCTTGGCGAAGGCGGCGGCATGGCGGCCGAGCCTGGTCTTCAGCTCGCCGAACACGCTGGCCCGGGTCGGCAGGTCGTCCAGCGAGGCGTAGGAGGTGTAGCCGCCGTAGCCGTTGGCCTTGCTCCAGGCGCGGCCGGCCGCGTCCTCCGCCGCCAGCATGCGGCAAGCGGCTTCCAATTCGGCCCTGAAATTTTCGAAACTTCGGTCCGTGCTAAGCGAGGCTTCATAGACCGGAGTCGCAAAGAGGAGACGCAGCGCCATGTTACGGCGCTAGTCGTGCGGCGCTGGATTGTCAAAGTTAGGGGCGGCTGGCGCTTCGTCCAAACGTCCGTTAGAAATTTTAGAACGTCGGCTCCGCCGGAATCGGGCGGGGGCATTGGGGAGCGAATAATGATCAGGACTGTGGTCGCGCTGGCCTTGGCCAGCGTGGTGATTGGCGGTCAGGCGCAGGCTGCGCCGGCCAAGGCGAAACCGGCGGCGGCGAAGGCCGCGAGCCCGGCCTACCGGGCGCCTCGTGGGCCCGACGGCAAGCATCCCGACCTGAACGGCGTCTGGCAGGTGATGAACAGCGCCAACTGGAACATCGAGCCGCACGCGGCGAGCGCGGCCTTGCAGATGCGGCCCGGTCCCGTGGTGCCGGTGCCGGCCAAGGAAGTCCTGGCCCTGGGCGCGGTGGGATCGGTTCCCGCGGGCCTCGGCGTCGTCGAGGGCGGCGCCATTCCCTACAACCCCGAAGCCCTGAAGCAGCGCGACGCCAACAAGGCCGACTGGATCCACAAGGACCCGGAGATCAAGTGCTACCTGCCCGGCGTGCCGCGCGCCAACTACATGGCGCTGCCGTTCCAGATCTTCCAATCCGAGAGCGCCACCCTGATCGCCTACGAGTATGCGGGCGCGGTGCGCAACGTCATGTTCAAGGACCCGGGCCCGGCGCCGGTCGACAGCTGGATGGGTCAGTCGGTCGGCCACTGGGAGGGCGACAGCCTGGTGGTGATCGTCACCGGCATGAACGACAGCACCTGGCTGGACCGGGCCGGCAACTTCCACTCCGCCGACATGAAGGTGGTGGAGCGCTGGACGCCGACCGGACCGGGAACGATGCGCTACGAGGCGGAGATCACCGATCCATCGACCTTCACGCGTCCCTGGAAAATGAGCATGAACCTCTACAAGCACGTCGGTGAAGACGCCCGCCTGCAGCAGTTCAAGTGCGTCGAGTTCGTCGAAGAATTGATGTACGGTCACCTGCGGAAAGAGCCGCTGAAGTGACCTTCCGGCCCGCCCGTCCTCCCGCGCAGTCGCCGCCGTCCTCTTGACGACGGCGGCGCGCCGGGAAGATGAAAAGAAAGCAGTATCCTCCGCTGGAGACGCCCAATGAATTTCCGTCGTTTCATTATCCCCACCTTGATTTCCGCTGGCCTCCTGGCGGCCGCTACGATCGGCGTGACGCAGGCTTCGGCCCACCACGCCTTCGCCGCCGAATTTGACGGCAAGTCCCCCGTGCTGCTGCGCGGCAAGGTGACCAAGGTCGAGTGGATCAACCCGCACGCCTGGGTGCATGTGAACGTCGTCGGCCCCGACGGCAAGGACACGGAATGGATGGTCGAGGGCGGCACGCCCAACACCCTGCTCCGCGCCGGCATCGACCGGAACTCGCTGAAGTCCGGCACCGAGATCGTGGTGCGCGGCTACCAGTCGAAGGACAAGGCCTGCACGCCGATCTGCAAGGCCAACGGCCGCGACGTGACCTTCCCCGACGGCCGCAAGCTGTTCATGGGCTCGTCCGGCACGGGCGCGCCGAAGGATGGCGCCGATCCTGGCGAAATGCCGAAGTAGAGCGGACGAATTCCGGAAGGGGGAGCCTCAGCGGCTCCCCTTTTCGTGGCGATCCGCCTGTTTCCGCCGCGTAACGTAAACGCGGATCATATAGGCTATGCCGCAGATCGGTTGAACGCCGGTCGCCGTGGCGCGGCTCTTTGGGACCCGGGGGAGACTTCTTGATCGGCGCATTCCTGACCTGGCTGGAGCACACGCTCGGCAAGGGGCCGTCGCCGGACGCCCAGTCCTGGAGCGAGGCGCTGCTGGGCTCGCTGAACTTCTGGGGCCTGCTGGAAGGCACCCACCTCATCGCCCTGATGCTGTTCGCCGGCACCATCTTGGTGGTCGACCTGCGGCTTATGGGCGTGACCTTCCGCAAGACCCGCGTCTCGGTGGTCAGCGACGCCATCCTGCCGCTGACGGTCTTCGGCTTCATCTTCGTGGTGGTCACCGGCCTGGGCTTGTTCTTCGCTAAGCCGTTGTTTTATTACCACAATATCTGGTTCCGGATGAAGATGGTCATGCTCGCCCTGGCGCTGATCAACATCCTGATCTTCCACAACCGCATCCAGCGCACCGAGGAGACGTGGGACGCCGACGAGAAGCCGCCGGCCAGCGCCAGGACGGCCGCGGCGATGTCGCTCACCGCCTGGCTGGTGGTGATCACCTTCGGGCGGCTGATCGCCTACGACTGGTTCGAGTGCGGCAAGCCGCAGCCGGCCTTCATCAACTGGGCCGAGGAGTGCAAGTCCTCCGAGAAGGGTGAAGTCAGTCTGGGGGGAAAGCGGCTGTGAGCATGAACCTCGAACAGTTCTTCCCCCACGCCCGGCCATGGGTCGAGAACCTCGCCAACGTCTTCCCCGGCAAGTACGTCAAGCCGCAGTTCGCCTGGTGGGAGGTGGGCCATGTCCTGTCGCTGATCGCGCTGGGCGGGACGACCATCCTGATGAACCTGCGCCTGCTGGGCGCGGGCCTGACCCAGGAGCCGCCCTCGGAGATCTACCGCAACCTGCGCTTCTGGCAGAACGTCGGCGTGATCGGCATCATCGTCACCGGCGTGCTGATCGGCTCGGCCAACGCCGAGCGGCTCTACGACAGCGCGGCCTTCATCGTGAAGATGCTGGCCCTGCTGGCCGGCGTCATCCTGACCTACGGCGTCAGCCGGCCGGTGGCCGCCGCCGACGGCGCCGTGGGCCTGCCGCCGAAGATCTGGTTCGCGCTCGGCGGGGCGATCTTCCTGCTGGGCCTTTGGGTGTTCTCCACCTCCGAGCTGATCAACCCGGGCGTCTTCCACGTCATCACCGCCGCAGGGCTGCTCGTGCTCTTCGTCACCCAGGGCCGCACGCGGCTGGTCTATCTGGCGGTGCTGACCGCGCTGATCGTGGCCCAGTTCGTGGGCACCCACATCCTCGTCAAGCCGGACGACTACGCGCACCTGACGCCGGTGAACAAGGCGTTCGCCGGCATCTTCTCGGCCTGGATCGTCGGGACGGCGCTGTTCCAGCTGTTCCGCGCCGGACGGGGGGAAGAGGGTGGGCCGCTCACCAAGATCATCGCCTACGCCACCATCCTGGTCTGGGTGATGGGCGCCGCGGCGGGCCGCTGGATCGCCTTCGCCTGAGGGCGCTTAGCGGCTCTGCAGGTCCAGCAGGGATTGCCACATCTGGTCGGCGATCTTGATCACGCCGACGTTGGCGCTGAAGGCCTGCTTCGCCTCGATCTGGGTGACCGCTTCGGAGGCGTAGTCGACGCTGCTGTCGGCCGCCATGCCGGCGACACGGCTCGCCGAAGCGTCGAGGCGCTGGGTGGCGGCCATCATGCCGTAGCGGGCGATGGAGATCGGGTCCATGCCGCCAACCTGCGCCCGCCGCGGTTAAGCCATCGCGAGGTTTCGTGGTGAACGACGGCTAAGCTTTGGCGGGCTTCTTCGCCTTTGGCGCCTTGGGTTTTCTCGCCTTCGGGGGCAGCGCCGCGGTGAGCAGGAACGCCGCCTGCAGCGCAGCCGACAACCGGCCTTCGTCGGCGACGATGTCGTCGGGCAGGACCAGATAGGCCTTCATCGGCCGTCCAGGCATGGGTTCCAGGACCTTGGCCCCGTAGTCGCGCTCCAGTGTCGCGCGCAGGTCCGGCGGCAGGCGGGCGAACATGGAGTCCTGGAAGACGCCCGCGAACATGACGCCGTTCACGAAGGCGCTGGGGAGCCCGAACACCTTGCGCGGCTCAACGCCCGGCTCGTCGGGCAGGCTCTCGGCGAACAGTTCGACCAACGCCTGCGGGGGTTTGCTCCAGGCCATGGCTTCAAGGCTCCCCTTGGTTGGAGGGCTGCGATTGACTGTCGGCGCCCGGAGGGCCTGTATTGAAGCCGCCTGAGATCGGGGGACAAGCTGGAGAAACGCTGATGAAGCCTTCGATCTTCATTGTTGCAGCCGCGCTCAGCCTGGCCGCCGGCGCCGCCTGCGCCCAGTCGCTGGCCGACAATCTGCCCAAGACCACGGTCATCTGCCTGGACGTCGCCGGCAGAAGCCTGCCGGCCACCTGCAAGACACCGGCGAGCCGGCTCGACGCGCGCGAGGATATTTGCCTGTGTCCCGCGGGCGGCGACCGTGTGACCATCGCCGTCTGTCCCGCCGGAATCCACGAGCCCGCCGAATCCGCCGCCATCGAGCAGGCCCGCAGGAAGGCCGTCAGTCACGGCAGCCTTGTGGGCGCCACCTACAAGGGCCAGCCGATCTGCCGCGCCCCGCGCAACGCGGTGAATCCCTGAGGCGGAATCCCTGGGGCGGAGTCCCTGGGGCCGCCCGCCGGCTACTTGCCGAGCGCGCCGTAGACCAGCTTCTGGAACACCGGCAGGGCGGCGCGTCCGCCCAGGCCGCGGCGCGCGGCGAGGTTGGCGACGGCCTCGGGTCCCAGGGGCATGGAGTCCTGGATCAGGTAGATCACCACCATGTCCTCGGCCGGGTCGGCCTGCCACCAGGTGCCGAAGGCGCCCGGCCAGCCGAACGCGCCCTTCGAGCCCGCGCCCATCCAGGCGTGCTGTTCGGCGTCGGCGATCACCGAGACCCCGAGCCCGAAGCCCTGGCTCAGCCAGAACGGCAGGCCCATGAACGGGATCTGCCGTTGCGCCTCGGTGAGCCGGTTCTTCGTCATCATCTCGACGGTCTCGGCCTTCACCAGCCGCACGCCGTCCACCTCGCCCTTGTTCAGCATCATGCGGGCGAACTTCAGGTAATCGTCGGCCGTGGAGATCAGGCCGCCGCCGCCGGCCTCGAACCCCGGCTGGCCGTTCTCATGCGGAAACGAGACGTCCTCCAGCTTTTCGGTGTCCGGGCTCATCCGGTAGAGCTTGGCCATCCGGCCGCGCTTCTCCGGTGGACACCAGAAGTCGGTGTCGGCCATTCCGAGGGGGCCGAAGATGCGGTCCTTCAGCACCTGGCCCAGCGGCTTGCCCTCGATCCGCGCGACCAGGAAGCCCAGCACCTCGGTCGCGTGGCTGTAGTGGAACCGCTCGCCCGGCGGATAGCTCAGCGGCAGCCCGCCCAGCGCCTTCAGCCATATGTCCGGGGTCAGCGGCGTGCCGAGCGGCGGGCCGAGCCGTTCCTCGTGCGCCTGGGCGATCGGCCCCATGGAGGTGAAGGCGTAGGCCAGCCCCGCCCGGTGGGTCATCAGGTCCTCGACGGTGATTTCGCGCGGCGCCGGATAGGTGTCCTCGATGGGCCCGGCGGCGTCCTTCAGCACCTGCATTCCGCCGAACTCGGGCAGCCACCTGGTGATCGGGTCCTCGAGCCTGAGCTTGCCTTCCTCCAGGAGCATCAGGGCGGCGATGGAGGTCACCGGCTTGGTCATCGAGGCGATGCGGAAAAGCGTGTCCCGGGTCATCGGCGCGCCGGCCTCGATGTCGCGCCGGCCGATGGTGTTGACCTGCACGACCTCGCCCTTGCGCCAGATCAGGGTCACGAGCCCGGAGAGGTCGCCGGCGTCCACCACCGCCTGCAGGGCCGTTGGGACCTGCGCCAGCTCCGCCTGCAGGAAACCGCCGTTCGCCTGATCGCCGTCCATGGTCCGCCGCTCCCTTGCCGCCTGTTATCGGCGTTCAGTCAGCCATAGCGCAGGGGACGGACGGCTGCGTCAAGCGGCGCTGAGCCAGCGGCCTATTGCCGGATCGGAGCTTCGTAGGTCGCCACCATCTCGCCGCTGGCCAGCGTGCGCCCCTTGAGGGCGTTCAGCAGCTCGTCGAGCGAAGTCTCCGGGCCCATGTCCAGGGTGTCGTCCAGGGCGAAGACCTGGAAGTAGTAGTGGTGCAGGCCATGGCCGGGCGGCGGCCTGGGTCCGAAATAGCCGTGGCCGTGCATGCCGTTGCGGCCCTGGATCGCGCCCTGCGGCGTTATCAGGCGCTCGGCGTTCGGCAGACCCTCCGGCAGACCGGTCGCCTCGCCCGGGATGTTCCAGATCATCCAATGGACGAAAGGCCGTTCCTGCGGCGCGTCCGGATCCTCGACGATCACCGCCCAGGTTTTGGCGTCGGGCACGGCCGTCCAGGACAGCGGCGGGGAGATGTTGTCGTAGTAGGCGGAATACCGGTCCTCGAGCCGTCCGTCCGGCCGCAGGGCGGTGCTGGCGACCACCACCCCCGTGTCGAGGATCGGATGGACCTTCATGATGCTGATGGCCTCGCCGGAGTGCTCCGGATGGTGCGGCGTCTCGCTCATGGCGCGTCTTCCGTTGGAGTGCGTGGGTACAACCTGACACCGACGCGATGGTTGCGGCGGCCAGCCCCTGGCGCGTTGAACCGGGCGGACTTCCTGCGTATTGGGAGGTCATGGCCGCAAATCGCCGGATCCCCCCCCTCCCAGGCCACTTCCTGGGCCTCGCGGCCACGCTCAGCCTCGCGGCGCTCGGCGCCTGCTCGCCCGGCGCGCCCAAGGGGGTCGACAAGGACCAGCTGGACGCCGCCGTCTCGCGGGCCATCGGCGACCCGGCCTCCTGCCTGCTGATCGCCGAGCGGGCCAGCGGCAAGCTGGTCTACCGCTACAACACCCACACCGCCTGCGGCCGGCCGCTGCCCGCCTGCGGCGGCGCAAACGACGGCGGCCTGCAGACCATCGACCAGCTTCTCAAGGCCACGGTGAAGGACGGCCAGGCCCGGATGCTGAGCTGTAGCTCGACGGCCGACGCCTCGCGCGGGGTCGGCTGGGCGGCGGGCCCGATCCCCGGCAAGGGCCTGGTCTACGCCGCCATGATGGAGGGCGACCGCGCCTTCCCCGGCCGGATGATGGCCGACCGCCTCTCGCGCGCCTTCAAGGACGCCGGTCTCTAGTGCTTTAAGGCGCCCCCCGGCGCGTGCTAACCGCCAGGACGCGGCATCGCTGCTGGGGCCTGTAGCTCAATGGTTAGAGCCGGCCGCTCATAACGGTCTGGTTGCAGGTTCGAGTCCTGCCAGGCCCACCAGCGACGCTTTTCAGCCGGTTTCGAGTTGTTTCGCAAAGTCCTCGTAACCCACTGAAAACGCGTAGATAAATAACATATTCTGGTGCAGGACATATCCCCGAGGCTCACCACCACCCAGGCAAATTGTTGGTATGCCAGGGGCTTGATACCAACAAATCTTGGCGCGATACCAACAGCATGCCGTTGACTGACGCCAAGCTGCGAACGCTCAAGCCGAGCTCCAAGCCATTCAAAGTCTCAGATTTTGAGGGCCTCTTTCTATTGGTTCAGCCTTCGGGGTCCCGCCTCTGGCGCATGGCCTACCGCTTTGCCGGCAAGCAGAACGTACTCGCGCTGGGCTCCTATCCGGACATGTCGCTCCGCGAGGCCCGCAAGGCGAAGGACGATGCCCGCGATCTGCTGAACGGCGGGCGGGACCCGGGGCATGAACGGAGGCTCGCGAAAGTTCGTGCCAAGGTCGTGGCTGGCCATACCTTCAGGAAGGTGGCGGAGGAGTGGTTCGAGGCCCGCGAAGACCAGTGGGTCAAAAGCTACTCAGAGAGACTGCGTGCGCGGCTGGACGCGGACCTGATGGCTCACCTGGGGCCGCGGCCGATTTCAGAGATCGAGCCGATCGAACTGTTGGCCTGCGTACGCCAGATCGAAGAGCGCGACGCGCCGGAAATGGCTCGCCGCGTCCTGCAGATGGCCAGTGCGATCTTTCGCTATGGTGTTGCAACCGGGCGCTGCCCCCGAGATCCCGCAGCTGATCTGCGAGGCGCCCTCAAGCCGGCCGGCCCCGCCAAGCGCCGCTCGGCGCTCAAGCCCAGTGAACTCGGGCCGTTCCTGCGGCAGCTGGCGAACTACGAGGGTGATGTCCAGACGAAGCTTGCGCTGGAGTTGGTGGTCCACACGTTCGTACGCACTTCCGAAGTGCGCTTTGCGCCTTGGCGCGAGTTTGAAGATCTGGCTGGTGAGCGGCCGCTTTGGCGCATTCCGGCGGAACGGATGAAGATGCGGCGCGATCACCTGGTGCCGCTGACCCCTCAGGTCCTCCGCATCCTCGACAAGCTTCGGGCGCTCGCGCCCAAGTCCGAGATGCTGTTTCCCGCCGAGACGCGAAGTGGGGTCATCTCAGAAAACACCATGATCTATGCGATGTACCGCATGGGCTATCATGGCCGCGCGACCGTTCACGGGTTCCGCTCGACGGCATCGACGATCTTGAACGAGCGGGAATTCAACCGCGACTGGGTCGAGCTGCAGCTTGCCCATTCCTCCGCCGATGTTCGCTCAATCTACAACGCCGCGGAATGGATCGCGGGGCGTCGGGAGATGATGATCTGGTGGTCAAGCCATTTGGATGAGGTCGCTGCAGCCGCGTGAGC
>NZ_JAQGIZ010000222.1 GCF_028290885.1 Phenylobacterium sp. | reverse complement strand
CTTCGGTGCTGACGGTCTGCATGTGTTGCTCCTGTCTTCCCCCGATACGGGGGAAATGTCGGCGATGGCGAAGCCGGCCGACAATGGGGGAAGTCAGACTGCACTTCCCCCATCGACCCGCGACGCTGCGCGTCTTGGGCCACTTCCCCCGCGCCGGGGGAAGACGCAAAGTGGCGCCAGCGCCATGGGAGCCCAACGATGAACCAGATCAGCCGCGTCGCCTCTTCAGGGTTCTCGCCCGAGCGGCTCGCCCGCATCGACCGGCTGCTCTCCGAGAAGTACGTGGGCCCAGGCCGCATGCCCTGCGCCCAGTTCCTGCTCGCCCGCAACGGCGAGACAGTGCACGAGACCGTGCTGGGGAACCGGGACGTGGAGCGCGGCGTGGCTCTGACCGCCGACACCGTCTTCCGCATCTATTCCATGACCAAGCCGGTGGCCTGCGTCGCCCTGATGACCCTGGTCGAGGAAGGCCTGATCGCCTTGGACGACCCAGTGGCCAAGCACATCCCGGCCTGGAAGGACCTCGGCGTGTTCTCGGCCGGGGTCGATCCCTTCATGACCACGCCGCCAGCCCGGCCGATGCAGGTGGTCGACCTGATGCGCCACACCTCCGGCCTGACCTACGGCTTCCAGAGCCGCACCAACGTCGACGCCGCCTACCGCAAGCTCAAGGTCGAGGAGATGCACGGCGGCCACGACCTGGAGAGCTTCATCGGCATGCTGGCGAAGCTGCCCCTGGAGTTCTCGCCGGGCGAGGCCTGGAACTATTCGGTCTCCACCGACGTGGTCGGCTACCTGGTGCAGAAGATTGCCGGCAAGCCGCTCAGCCAGGTGCTCCGCGAGCGGATCTTCGAGCCACTGAAGATGACCGACACCGGCTTCTTCGTCCGCGAGGACCAGAGGTCCCGCTTCGGCGCCTGCTACAACGCCACGCCCAAGGGCGGACTGAAGCTGCAGGACGATCCCGAGGTCAGCCCCTACCTGCAGCCGCCGGCCCTGGAATCCGGCGGCGGCGGGCTGGTGTCCACGGCCGCCGACTACATGCGGTTCGCCAACATGCTGGTGAACGGCGGCGAGCTCGACGGCGCGCGCATCCTGTCGCCCATGACTGTGCGTCTGATGGCCTCGAACCACCTGCCGGGCGGCAAGGACCTGACCGAGCTCTCCCGTTCGCTTTTCTCGGAGAGCACGAACGCCGGCGTCGGCTTCGGCCTGGGCTTCGCGGTGGTGTTCGATCCGCCGAAGACCCTGGTCCCCTGCAGCATGGGCGAATTCTACTGGGGCGGGGCTGCCTCGACCGCCTTCTGGGTGGACCCGGTGGAGAAGGTGACGGCAGTCTTCATGACCCAGCTCCTGCCGTCCTCGACCTATCCTATTCGGCGGGAGCTTCGGACTTTGGTCTATTCGGCTCTGACGCAGACGAACGCGTGATCTCGCGGAGCTCCTCGCCGGTGACCGCCTCGCTCTCGTCCATCATCGCCTGGCCAAGGCCGGTGTCGGGCGCGTCGGCGCTGGGCCTCACCGACAGCATCCGCGCCTTGCGCCACCCGCCCCAGCGATAGTAGGCGCCGGCCAGCAACAGGGTCGTGGCGCTGCCCGCCGGGAAGCTGATCCAGATCGCGTCGGCATGCAGGTGCGGCTCGAGGACGGTCGCCAGCGGCACGCGCACGCCCCACAGGGAAATGACCATCGCCAGCAGCGGCGGCCAGACCGCGCCGGTCGCCCGCACGATGCCGGAGAAGATGAACGCCATGCCGAACGGGATGAAGCCCCAGAGCACGATGGAATTGATGTGCACCGCAATCGGCAGCGACGGGCTGGTCCCCGGCAGGAAGGCCCGCAGCACCCAGGGATCGGCCAGGTAGATCACCAGGATCGGCAGGCCGGTGAACAGGATGGCGTAGAGCGCGCCGATGCGGCCCACCTGCTCCACCCGGTCCATCTTGCCCGCGCCGACGTTCTGGGCGGCCATGGAGGAGACCGCCGCGCCCAGCGCCATCGCCGGCATCTGCACATAGGTCCAGAGCTGCGCGGCCGCGCCATAGGCCGCCGAGGTATGCACCCCGTAGCGATTGACGAAGCTCATCATGGTCACCGCCGCCAGGCTGATGACGATCATCTGGAAGCCCATCGGCAGGCCCTTGGTGACCAGCGACCGGAGGATGCCGAAGTCGGGGATCAACAGCCGCCACTCGCGCGGCCGGATCACCAGGATCGAGTTCGACCGGTAGAGGTAGCCGATCATCACCGCGAGCGTGAAGGTCTGGGACACCAGGGTCGAAGTCGCCGACCCGGCGATGCCGAGCCTTGGGAACGGTCCGATCCCCATGATCAGCAGCGGGTTCAAGGTGACGTCGAGGACGACCGCCAGCAGCGAGAAATAGAAGGGCGTGCGCGAGTCGCCCGCCCCCCGCTGGGCCATCATCACGAACGAGAAGAAGTACATGAACGGCATGGCGGCGAAGATCACCCGCAGGTAGGCGATCGCGCCGGCGCGCGCGTCGGGCGGCGTGCCCATGGCGCTGAGGATGGCCGGGGTGAAGGCGAACCCGGCCGCGCCCACCGACAGGGACAGCAGGATGAAGAAGGCCGTCGAGGTGCCCACCACTTTCTTGGCGAGCGCCCGGTCACCCGCGCCGACCGCCTGGCCGACCATGATGTTGGCGGCCATGGAGACGCCGAACACCGCGCCCAGCATCAGGAACAGGATCTGGTTGGCGTTGGACGTGGCGGTAAGCGCCGCCTCGCCCAGCACGTGGCTGACCCAGACGGCGTTGGCCGAGCCGTTCAGCGACTGCAGGATGTTGGAGCCCAGCACCGGCAGGGAGAACAGGATCAGCGTCTTGCCGATCGGCCCGGTCGTGAGGTCCGGCCCGCCGCCGGGCGGTCCCCCTGGCGGGCCCGGTCTCCTGCCGGCGTCAGTACTGGCCGTCACGGCGTTTGTAGCTCCCCAAGGCGCGGTCTGCCGCGCCGCCGGCCCCGGGGATAGCCCCCAACCGCCGGGTACGCAAAGCGCGGGTTTCTCTCGTGCGTCGGAAAACCGCGCACGGGCCTTCCGGCTCAGGCCGCCGCCAGCGCGCTCCGCGGGCGACTGTAGAGCAGGTAGACCACCACGCCCACCGCGTTCCAGAACGCGAAGAAGATCATCGTCTTGGCCGAGAGGCTGGTGAACAGGTAGATGCAACCCGCGATCCCGGCCGGCCCCACCAGCCAGATCAGCGGCGTTCTGAACGGCCTGGGCAGGTCGGGCGCGGCGCGGCGCAGGACCATGACCGCCAGGGTGGTGGCGATGAAGGCCGCGAGCGTGCCGGCGTTGGCCAGCGAGGCGATCTCCGACAGTGGCATGACGCCGGCGATGACCGCAGCGATCAGGCCGGTGAGGATGGTCACCGCCCTGGGCACGCCGCGTGGGCTGACGGCCGTCAGCGCCCGCGGCAGCAGGCCGTCGCGGGCCATGGCGAAGAACACCCGACTCTGGCCGAACATGAACACCATGATCACCGTCGGCATGGCCACCACCGCGGCGCCCGCGATCAGCGAGGCGGCGATCGGCTGGTGCAGCTGGCGCAGCACGAAGGCCAGCGGCTCGGCGCTCTTGGAGAAGACGTTGAACGGCGAGGCGCCCAGGACCGCGGCGGCGACCACCATGTAGATCAGGGTGCAGAGCAGCATCGAGCCGATGATGCCGATGGTCAGGTCGCGGCGCGGGTCCTTGGTCTCTTCCGCTGCGGTGGAGATGGCGTCAAAGCCGTAGAAGGCGAAGAAGATGATCGCCGCGGCGCCCATCACCCCGTACTTTTTTCCGTCGATCTCGTGGGCTGCATAACCGAACGGCGCGAAGGGGTGGAAGTGGCTGGCGTCGAAGCTCGGCAGGGTCAGCGCCACGAAGGCCGCCAGCGCCACCAGCTTCACGCAGACCAGGATGAAGTTCACCGTCGCGCTCTCGCGGGTGCCGACCAGCAGCGTGCCAGTGACCGCGAGCGCGATGAACACCGCCGGCAGGTTGACCAGGCCGCCGGCCTCCGGTCCTGCCAGCAGCGCCTTGGGAACCGCCCAGTGCGCCTGCTCGATCAGGCCGGAGGCGTAGCCGGACCAGCCCACCGAGACGGCGCTGCAGACCAGGGTGTATTCGAGGATCAGGCTCCAGCCGATCACCCAGGCGACCAGCTCGCCCAGGGTGGCGTAGGAATAGCTGTAGGCGCTGCCCGCGTGCGGCATCAGCGTCGCCATCTCGGCGTAGCTGAGCGCCGCGCAGGCGCAGACCGCGCCGGCCACCGCGAACGACAGGATCACCGCCGGCCCGGCCAGCCCGGCGGCCACGCCGGTCAGGGTGTAGATGCCGGTGCCGATGATCGCCCCGACGCCCAGGGCCACCAGATGCGGCCAGCTGAGCGTCGCCTTCAGGCGAGCGCCGCCGTCGGTCCCGACCGGCGCCTGCACCGGCTTCCTGCGTGTGACGAAACTCATGCATCCCCCCGAAGCGAGGCGCCACCATGGCCCGCATCGCGCACGCTCGCCAAGGGGGCTGCGAGGGGCCTTGGCGCCAGCCGGAGGCTGGGCCAGCTTGGCCGCACGATTCCCGGAGCCGCCATGCGCCGCCTGCTGACTGCCTTGATCTTCACGCTCTTCGCCGCGCCGGCGCTCGCCGACGACACGGGGCTGAACAGGCTGGTCGCCGACTACGATGGCTATGCGCTCAGCCAGAATCCGATCGAGGCCGGGCATGAAGGGGATCGCAAGGCGCTCTCCCGCCTGCCCGACGTGTCGCCGGGGCAGGAGACCCTGCGCAAGAGCGCCTACGAGGAGTTCAGGGCTAGGCTGAATGCGATCGACCCGGCGGGCCTCTCCGAGGAGGCCAGGCTCAACCGCGCCTTCCTGGCCTGGACGCTCGATCGCCGCCTGCAGAGCCTCGCCTTCGACGAGGACCGGCTGCCGTTCAACAGCGACGGCGGCTTCGATCAGGACCTGAACTACCTGGCCGCCACCACCAACCTCGACACCGAGGATGACGCCCGCGCCTGGATTGCGAGGCTCACCGCCGCCCCCCGCTACTACGCCGACAATATCGAGAACGCCCGGCGCGGGATCGCCAGCCGCTTCACCCAGCCCAGGATGACCAACGAGGTGGTGCTGGCCCGCGCCAGAGCCGCGGCGGCCACGCTGCCCGAAGCCGACCCGCTGCTGAAGCCCTTCGCGGGCGCCAAGTTCGCGCCCGACCGGGTCGCGGCCTTGCGCGCCGAGGCGATCGCCGTGATCCGCGACAGGGTCCGCCCGGCGCAGCGCGATTTCGCGGCCTTCGTGGAGACGGAATACCTGCCGGCTAGCCGCAAGGCGCTGGGCGCACGCTCGCTGCCCGGCGGCGAGGCCTACTACCGCTGGCTGATCCACGACCACACGACCACCGACCTGACGCCGGACCAGATCCACGCCATCGGCCTTTCCGAGGTCGCGCGCATCCGTGCGGAAATGCAGGGCGTGATGGCCGAAACCGGGTTCAAGGGCGACCTGCCGGCCTTCATCGCCATGCTGCGCAAGGACTCGAGGTTCTACGCGACCTCGCGCCAGCAGTTGCTGGAAAAGGCCTCGGAGATCGCCAAGCGAATCGACGACAAGCTGCCGCGCTACTTCGCGACCCTGCCGCGGCTGACCTATGGCGTGCGCGCCGTGCCTGCCGAGATCGAGGAGACCTACACCACCGGCCGCTACTTCGAGGGCGCGCCCAAGCTGGGGATCGCCGGCGGCTACATGGTCAACACCTCGCACCTCGACCAGCGCGCGCTCTACGAGCTGCCGGCGCTGACGCTGCACGAGGCCGCGCCGGGCCACCACATCCAGATCGCGCTGGGCCAGGAGCTGCAGGGCGTTCCCGCCTTCCGCAGGAACGCCGACGCCACCGCCTTCACCGAGGGCTGGGGCCTCTATTCGGAGACGCTGGGCCTGGAGATGGGCATCTACCGCGATCCCTACGAGCGGTTCGGCAAGCTTTCCTACGAGGCCTGGCGCGCCTGCCGGCTGGTGGCCGACACCGGCGTGCACTGGCTGGGCTGGAGCCTCGACCAGGCGCGGGCCTGCTTCACGGAGAACACCGCGCTCAGCCCGCTGAACATCGAGGTCGAACTCGCGCGCTACGTCTCCTGGCCCGGCCAGGCGCTGGCCTACAAGGTCGGTGAGCTGAAGATTTTGGCGCTACG
>NZ_JAQGIZ010000182.1 GCF_028290885.1 Phenylobacterium sp. | reverse complement strand
GGCTTGGCGCCCCGCGCTTGGGCGAGCGCGAACGGCGCCTGGACCAGCGCGGCGGCGGTCAGGACGGCGGCGAAATAGGCGCGACGATGCATGTTCGGAAATCCCCCAAGTAATCGTCGGCAACTTAGGGGGCCACGGCCACGGCGCAAGCGACGTTGCGTTTCACCTCAGCAATGCGGGGCGCAGCCTGCTTCAGGTCGAGTTCGGCGGAACCGGGGGCTCGAAGCGGCCCTCCGCCGGCGGGATTTGGATCGATGGCGGAGCGGAGGCTTGGCCGTTCAGGCCGTGGGCCGAAGCGGCGGCGCCCTCCCCGTCATCGCCCGGCGTGAAGCCGAACTCGGCGCAGAGGCGGGCGATGTGGTCGTCGAGGGGGTCGAGCCCGAAGTCGTCGGAGCGGGCGGCGACCTCCAGGTGGTCGTCGAGCAGGTCGAGGAGGTCGTCGGGCTCCTCGCCCTCGGCCTCGTCCCAGATCACCTGCTGGAGGGCTTCGCGGAGGTCGGTCTTGCGCCGCTTGATCCGCACCTGGTCCCGCAGCCGGCGTTCGGGCTGGCCCTCGCCCGCCTCGCGGTCCTCGCGCGCCTCGCGCCGCTGGTCGCGCTCGAGCTTGGCTTCGAGGGCCAGGGTCTGGCGGACCGAGCGGGAGATGCGGTGGAAGGCCAGGCCCAGGTCGCTGGCGGACTTGTCGTCCTCGGCCGCCATGGCGCGGCCGTGGATCGAGCGCGCCAGCGTCAGGCCGAGCTCCGAAAGCTCGGCCAGGATCCGGCCGCGCCGCTCCGTGATCTCCGTGGGGTCGGACATGAACAAAGCAAGAACATGGAAATCGCGGAAAGTCAAATTTTCAGCACGCTTTTCGAGTGTGCGCCGCGCCGGCGGACGCCGCGTTGACCGCCGCTGGAAAACGGAGTTCGCTGGCCAAAGGGCGCGCGCGCCGGGCATTGGGGGATATCAGGATGGCGCCTCGCAACTCCAGGGTCCTCGCGGCCGCCCTGCTGCTGGCCGCCCCCCTACTCGGCGTCTGGGCCGGCCTCGCCGCAGCGCAAGCCCCCACCGGCGGCGACCCCGCGGTGGAGGACAAGACGGCGACCTCGCGGTTCCGCTGCCAGGACGGCGGCGACCTGCAGGCCCAGTTCGTGACCCAGCACGGCCGGCTGGTGGCCATCGTCGACGCCTTCGACGGCGACGGCCCGCACACGCTCGCAGGCAGGCCCTACGACGGCCCGCCGGTCAGGCTCACCTGGAGCGACGGCCGCCGCACGCTCACCTGGAGCCCGGGGGTGCAGATCATGTGGATGGCCGCCGACGTCCACCGCATGTGCGGCCGGCCTGGGCATCATCACTGAGGAGCAGCCCCGGGGCCGCGCGGCAAGGCCACGCCCCCGCCGATGCGGCGAGGGCGTGGGTCTAGGCGGCTACCAGCGATAGCCGCGGTCGTAGCGCCAGTCGTGGTGGTAGTGGCGGTGATAGCGCTGATAGCGGTCGCGCCGGTTGTCGTAGCGGTCCCAGCGGTCGGGGATGCCGTCGCGGTCGCGGTCGCCGTAACCGTAGCGATAGCCGCGGTCGTAGCCGTAGCCGCGATTGTGGTCATAACCGCGGTCGTAGCCGTAGCCGCCGCGGTCGTAGGCATAGCCGTAGGGCTGCGCCATGGCCGCGCCCCCGACAAGGGTCGCAGCCGCCGCCGCAGCGGCGATGATCAGGGTCTTCATGGGGTTCTCCTTGGTCTCCATTGAGGCTGACCCTAGGAGCGCAAGGCTGAACCGACCGGGAGTGAGGTGTTCATAGGGGGTTCACCATGGGGGCGACGGCGCTACGGCCTGGTGCGGAGCGTGCTGGGATCCAAAGCCGCCTCAATGACGCGCCTCCGGGCGCTGGCGAACGGCCGGCCGCAGGCCGGTCTAAACCAAGCTCCGGAGCCAGCCTGTGGCCACCCAAGTTAAGCGTGGCTGGCATCTGAGACAGGTGCGCGCGGAATTGTGAACCAGCCAATTTTATGCCAGCGACCATGACAATGTCAGCCAGTACTAGATATATATTTTGACATTGTTTCGTTCGTTGATCAGACTCCGAATCATGAGGGACGATCTTCACAAGAAGGCCCCGACGCCGCGGCGTGTTCAGCACGTGCTCAAGCTTGCGCTCCGCCCTGCGGATAGAAACTTTCCGGAACGCTTGGCCGAAGCGGCGCACCGAGCGCTTGACCAGCCGCGCCAGATGGGCTCGGCGATGGTGAAGCAGCTGCGATAGCCGTGGCGCAGGTCCGTCGCTGCGCTGTAGCGCTCGACGAACGGAAGGCTCGCCGCATCATGCGCGAGCGCTTTCCGGAGACGTTGGTAGTGATGAGCGTGGATATTCTACGCGCCAAAACCGTGGTATCGCGCCTCGGCGTCAAAGGGGCGGAGGACGCGTTCGAAAAGGCAGTGCAGTTCGGAAAGATGTACGTCCCGAAAGGGCGATGAATCCGGCTTTTCCGGATTGGTGCTAAGGCCCTACCTCGGTCTGAACCGCTTCCCCGCACCGCCCCCTCCCCCATCTTCAGAGGGATGCCCCGGCCGAGGTGTGACGTCTCAGGCCGGGGCTAAGTCTCGCGCCCGGACTGGAGTACAGGCGCGCCGATCTCTCTCTCAAACGCCTGGCGCAGCCCCGGGGAGGCCGGGCCAGACGGCTACAGACTAGCATCACGGTGGGGACGTGCCAAATCGCCCGCGCGCGGGGCGCGAGTCGCAGGGCTCCTGGAGCCCCTCCCGGAGCCCCTTTGGGGGCCCTTGGGGCGGACACGGCGCGGCCCTGAACACTCTATCGGTCAGGGCCGCGCTCGGCCGACGCCGCGCGGTTTGGGCTCGGGACACGCGGCGCACTTGTGACTTGCACGCTCGGGGAAAGCGCGAAGGTCGCAGCAGAGACGTTGCGGCCGCGCCGCATCCCCAGGTCGTCGCCCGAAAAATAATCAATAGGCCGCGAAAAGGGTGAGGCCGAAGGTCCGCGGCCGCTGCGGCGTTATCTGCGGCGTGCGGCTCGGGTTGAACTGGTTGCCGAAGGCGAAGGTGTCGTCGAAGGCGTTGGTCGGGTTGGTCAGGAACAGCTGGGCCCCCAGCCCGCGCCGCCGCAGCTCGAGCATCAGCTTGGCGCGGACATAGCCGCCCATCTCGGGGAACTGGGTATCGAAGGTCACCCGGGAGCGTCCGACATAGACGGTCTCGCCCGACAGCCGCATCTGCCAGCCGCCCGGCGCCGGGTGCTCGTAGCTGACCAGGGCTCCGCCGGAGAACGGGGGCGCGTTGGGCAGGCCGTCGATCAGCACCGTCAGGAAGTTGGGGTTGGGGTTGAACGTCCGGGTCCGGGTGAAGCGGGCGTTCAGCTCGGCCGACAGCCCGTTGTCGGAGGTGTAGGCCAGCTCCGTCTCCACGCCGAGGATCCGCGCGTCGCCGGCGTTGGTTGTGAAGGGGATGCCGGAGGCGCGGTACTGGTCGGTCTGGATGTCGTTCCAGAGGTCGTAGAAGACCGCGGAATTGAACGACAGGCGTTTGTCGAGCGCCTGCATCTTCAGGCCGACCTCGTAGTTGCGCAGCTGGTCCGGCGCATAGGTCTGGCGCGCCTCCGGCAGCGGCGCGGCCCCGCTGGAGTTGAACCCGCCCGCCCGGTAGCCTTCCGAATAGACCGCATAGACGAGGTCGCCGCCGGCGAACTGGTGCTGCAGCGAGACCTTGGGGGAAAAGTTCTGGTAGGTGGCGGCGCGGTCGAGGTCGCGCGGGGCGAAGGTTTCGGATTCCACGTGCGACCGGGTGTGGGTGTGGATGCTGAAGGCGCGGCCGCCGAGCGCCAGGGTCCAGCCGGGGGCGAGCTCGTAGGACACCTCCCCGTAGGCAGCGACCTCGTCGATCCGGTCGTGCCGGTCCTCGTTGTAGACCGGCACGTTCGGGGCGAAGGTGAACTGGGCCAGGAAGGCGCTCGGCGAGTGCTCGGCGGTGCTGGATCCGTAGACCCCCACCAGCCACTGGAAGCGGCTGGCGCCGCGCGAGGTCAGGTACAGATCCTCCACGAGCATGGTGGCGTCGGTGTGCTCGGAGTAGGCCGCGGTCTGGGCGAACGAGGTGAACAGGTCCTCGGCCGCCGTGGCGTCGTAGAAGCTGCCGTAGGAATGCCGCACGACGCCGGTCGAGGAGGTGAGTTCGCCCCAGCCCCACGAGCGCTTGATCTTCGCCGTGGCCAGCGAGATGTCGTTGACGTGGGGCTCGGCGATGCGGTTGTCCCGCCGCAGGCCCAGGCCGGCCGTGGTGTACTGGGTGTCGTCCGAGCGCAGGTGCTGGGTGGCGCCGGTAAGCAGGAACGTCCAGTCGGTGTTCGGCTCGAACGACGCCGTCAGCCGCGCGCCGGCGCGCTGGGTGCGGTTGGCGTTCTTCCAGTTCAGCCGCACGTCGTCGAGATAGCCGCCCTCGACCTCGTCGTAGGCCGAGAGCCTGATCCCCAGCCCTTCGCGCCAGATGGGCGAGTTGATGTAGCCCTCGATGGCGCCGCTGGGCGCGCCGCTTTCGGTCACCGCCCCGGTCACCCGCGCCTCGCCCGACAGCCCGCTGAGGTCCGGCTTGTTGGAGACGATCCGATAGACCCCGCTGAGGAAGCCGGCGCCGTAGAGCGCGCCCTGCGGGCCGCGCGCGATCTCGACCCGGTCGATGTCCGACAGCCGCAGGTCGGGGTCCGGGGCGTTGTAGTTCAGCGGGATGTCGTCGAGGTAGGTGGCGACCGTTGACCGCGCGCGGCCGGTGTAGGCGCCGTCCGAGAGCCCCCTGAGCAGCAGCTTGTCGCGCCCCGGGCCGAGGTTGGTGGAGAGCATGCCCAGGTGGGCGCCGCTGTCGGCCGCGTCGTTGGCGCCGGCGGCCTGCAGGTCCAGCCCGCGCACGGCGGTGACCGCCACGGCCAGCTGGCGCGGGTCGCGGACGCGCTTGGTGGTGGTGACCAGGACCTCGGAGACGGTGACGGGCGTCGCCGGCCGGGCCGTGGCCAGGCGAGCGATGGGGGCGATCTCGATCGCGCCGGGCGCGATCATCCGCCAGGTGCAGGAGGCGTCGGCCGAGAGCAGGCGGTCGAGGGCCTGCTCGACGGTCATGGCCGCGGCGAAGCGCTCCTGCGAGTAGCCGGCGCAGGCCGCCGCTCCGATCAGGGTGACGTTGGCCTGCAGCGCGACGTCGAGCAGCGCCTCGGAGGTGGGCTTGGGCTCGATGTGAAAGCGCACGGCCGGCGCCGCCGCGGCGGCCCGGTCATAGGCGCCGCACGCCAAGAGGCTGCCCGCCAATGCGGCGGCCGATACACGGCGCGACAGTGTGGACAGCTCAACCCCCGACGAATCTGGCGCTTACCTCCTAAGGAGTATCAGCGCCTTGTCGGAAGGTACCGCCTTGATCGGAAGCATCAAGGACAGCCGCGCCACAACCGCGCGCGGATTGTCGAGGACGACGACCCCGGTGATCGGCAGCTTGCCGAGTTCCGGGTCGGCGATTTCGGTCTGTTCGACGAACTGGCGGTTCAGGTCGGCCACCACGTCGGCCAGGGGCTGGGCGCGATAGACCAGCCGCCCGGCGCGCCAGGCGAAGGTCTCGGCCGGGTCGACCTTCGTCAGCCGGCCGACACCGGCGGCGTCGATCGCCAGCCGCTGGCCGGGCGCAAGGGCGACGGGCCGGCCCGAGGCGATGGACGCCGCGGAGCCCACCTCGACCCGTCCGCGGGCGACGGTGACGGTGAGCTGGTCGCCGTGCGCCTTGACGTCGAACTGGGTGCCGAGGTCGCGCACCGTGCGGCCGGCCGCCGTCACGACGAACGGACGGCGCGCGTTGTGGGCCACGTCGAAGATCGCCTGGCCGTCGCCCAGCGCCACGCGCCGCTCCGAGCGCGACAGGGTGACGCGCAGCTGCGTCTCGGCGTCGAGATCGATGGCCGAGCCGTCGGCCAGCGCGACGTGCCGATGCTGGCCCTTGCCGGTGGCGTAGGACGTAACGGTGGTCTGGACCATCAGCGCCGGCAGCACCGCCAGCGCCAGGCCGGCCGCCAGCGCGAAGCCGCCGACCGGAGCCAGCCAGCGCAATGGCGACGCTCGGCGCGCTGCGGGGGGACGCGCCGGCGCCTGACGCCCTCTTGGGCCCAGTTCAGCCAGCACGTCCCCGGCGCGGGCTTCGAACTCCTGCCAGAGCAGCACCGCCCGGCGGTAGGCGGCGCGATTGCCCGGCGCGGCCTCCAGCCAGGCGTCGAATTCGACGCCATCCCCGCCGTCGACGCTCCCACCCAGCCGCGCAACCCAGGCGGCGGCTTGCGCCATCGCCAGGTCGTCCTGCGGCAAAGGGCTCTCCATCGGGTTCGTCATCGGCTCGCTTGCCTGATCTGCGCCCGGGGCGCGGAACACCGACCAAGACGGCGCCGCGGTCCCCTACCCCCAGGTCGGGCGCAAGAAACCCACGGAAACCGCGCGCGGCTCATGACCGGAGCCTCTCGGCCAGGCGGCGGACAGCCACGCCGACATGCTGCTCGACCATCTTGCGCGAGACCCCCATGGCCTCAGCCGTCTCCGCCTGGCTGAGCCCTTCCAGCTTGTGCAGCCGAAACGCGCGGCCCATCTGCGGCGGCAGCTCAGCCACCGCGTCGGCGAGCTGGCGCACGCGCTCCTTGGCCGCCAGCGCCTCGTCGGCGGCCGGCTCGCCCATGATGTCGACGCCGCCCAGGGTCTGGTGGGTGTCGCGCCGCCACTGGGCGTTGCGCTGCGAGGCGCGCTGGGCGCTGCGCACATGGTCGACCATGAGATTGCCGGCCATGCGGTAGAGCAGCGCCACCGGGGCCCTGACCTCGGCCTGCGGCTCCATCGCCGCGACCTTCAGGTAGAGGTCCTGCACCAGGTCCTCCGCCGTCGCCATGGAGCGCAGGCGCGCGGCCAGGAACAGCACCAGGTTCTCGCGCTTCTGCAGAAAGGCGGCGAGCAGCGGCCGATCCTCCACGCGCCGTCCGGACGGCCCAGTAAAGGCCAATGCTATTCCCCCCGAGATCCCCTCGCGTCGCGAGGCGCTAACTTTGCGACATGGCGGGCGAACGGGGAATAGCCAAGTTGTCGCGCGGCGGGTGAAATCGCTCGTTAGGTGAACCGCGTTGTTTCACTGATGAAAAAAAGCCTAACGTCCGGATTGGGCGAGAGGGCGGGAACATGGCGGAAGCTGTTGGCGGCACGGTCGTGGGGGTCGATATGACCGCCCTCGACCTGAGAGTGCTGCTTACCGGGGTCATCACGATCGCGAACGTCAGCCACGTGGTCGTCGACTACGGGGGCGGCGACAGCGACCAGTTCTTCGGGACCTTCGACTACGCGGCCCCGGGCCTGCTGAACGGCGGCACGATCACCGATATCCGGGAATTCGACAACGGGGCGATGAAGTTCGACGCGAACTTCCTGCATATCCCCGTGCTCACCTTCATGGACTGGATCGCCAACGGGCAGACCGACCTCGCTCTGTCGACGATGTTCGCCGGCGCGGACAAGTTCACCGGCTCGCCGTTCGACGACGTGCTGAATTCCTACGCCGGGAACGACACCGTCAATTCGGGCGCGGGCAACGACGTCGTCGTGGCCGGCGACGGCAATGACCACGTCAGCGCCGGCGCCGGGAACGACACGGTTTCCGGCGGCGCGGGCAACGACACCATCGAGGGCAACGACGGCGTCAGCTATCTGCGCGGCGACGACGGGAACGACCTGATCGTCGGCGGCTCCAGCTTCGACGACATCAACGGCAACCAGGGCAACGACACCATCAAGGGCGGCGGCGGCGACGATTGGGTGGTCGGCGGCAAGGACGACGACAACCTGTCGGGCGAGGATGGCGCCGACATCGTCTACGGCAACCTGGGGAACGACACCTGCTCCGGGGGCGCGGGCGCGGACCTGATCCGCGGCGGCCAGGGCAACGACGTGATCAACGGCGGCGACGGGAACGACTGGCTCTCCGGCGACCGCGGCTCGGACGTCCTGACCGGCGGACAGGGCGCCGACACCTTCCATTTCTTCGCCGGCGCCGACGTGGACCGGGTGCTGGACTTCCACTGGTTCGAGGGCGATCGCGTGCAGCTCGATCCGGGGTCCGTCTACACGCTGTCCCAGGTGGGCGCCGACACCGTGCTGCGGATCGGCGCGACCGACCAGCTGATCCTCGTGGGCGTGCAGCTGTCGAGCCTGCCGGACGGCTGGGTCTTCGTCGGATAGGCGGGCGCGGGGGCGGTGGAGCTTGCGGCGGATTGCCCCTAGGATCGCCGACATGGCTTCCAGAGATCCGCGCCGAGCGCCCCGCCCGATCCTGACCTTGACCCTGGCGCTTGGCGCGCTGGCGGCCGGCTTCGCCGCGCCCCTGACGGCCGCAGCCGCCGGGCCCGGCAATCGGCACTTTCCCGCCGGGACCAACAGCCCGGCGGGGGCCAGCCCGCCCTACAGCGCCGCGGTGCTGGCGGGCGACACGCTCTATGTGGCCGGCACGACCGACACGGACCCCGACACCGGCAAGCTGGCGCCGGATGCGGCGACCGGCGCGCGGGTGGTGATGGACAAGATCAAGCACGCGGTCGAGGCCGGCGGCATGACCATGGACGACCTGGTCTGGGTGCAGGTGTTCGCCACGGACCTCAACACCTACGCGGCGTTCAACACCGCCTACCGGAGCTACTTCAAAGGCCCCATGCCGGCGCGGGCCTTCATCGGCGCCGGCGCCCTGCTGGGCGGCGCGCATTTCGAGGTCATGGGCGTGGCGGCGAAGGCGGCGAAGTAGGTCGTCCGCCGCCCAAAAAATCAGGTGCGCGGGACCTGCGCCGGGCTAAGATAACGGCGGTCGGGGAGTCGGGAAATGATCCACAGGCGGGGATTGCTGGGCGCGATCGGGGCTGCGGGTGTGGCGGGCGGCGCGCTCGCCGGCGGGAGGCCCGTGGCCGCAGGCGGCAACCGGACGTCCGACCTCACCGGCCTCTGGACCAACGCCTGGTACACCAAGCTGCAGCGGCCGAAGGCCTTCACCGCGCTCGTCGCCTCCCCGGCCGAGGCCCAGGCCTATGAGGCGCCGCGCCGCGACCACGGAGGCGAGTTCATCGCCAAGGAGGACGAGATCGGCCAGAACGAGAGCGAATTCCCGGACAACGGCCCGGGCCTGGCGCGGATCGGCGGCCAGATCCGCACCTCCTGGATCACCGACCCGGCCGACGGCCGCATCCCCTACCGGACCGACGCGCCCAAGGCCGTGCATCTGGAGCTGGACACCGGCGACTATGACAACGTCGAGGCCCGCGACACCGACGAGCGTTGCCTGACCGCAGCCAGCGGGGCGGCGCCCCTGATCAACAACCACGACGCCAACCTGATCCAGATCGTGCAGACGCGGTCTTGCGTCGCCATCGTCGGCGAGAGGGATCACGAGACGCGCATCGTCGAGATCGAAGGCCCCGGCCGCGAGGCGCCGCTGCGCCCCGGGCGCGGCAGCTGGCTGGGCGCCTCCGTCGGCCATTGGGAGGGCGCGACCCTGGTGGTGGTGACCACGGACCTGCGCCCCGGCCTGACCAAGATCGGCACGGGCCTCTTCCTCTCGGAGCGCGCGCGGGTGACCGAGCGCTTCACCCGCACCGGGGCGGCGGAAGTCGCCTACCGGTTCGAGATCGAGGACCCGACCCTCTTCACCCGCACCTGGCGCGCCGAGGAACTGTTCCGCGCCGCCGACGGGCGGATGTTCGAATACGCCTGCCACGAGGGCAACTACGGCCTGCCCAACATCCTCACCGCCGCGCGGGCCAGGGACGCCGCGGCAGGCGCCCAGGGGAAGTAGGCGCCGGCTCCCCGTCGATCCGAGCGCCCTTCTCCCCTCGCAAGGGGGAGAAAGAACCGGTTAGCGCAGGGACAGGATATCCTGTCCCCGTATTTCCCTGCAGGACGCCCTCGCCGAAGCGGTGGCATTGCGCGAGGCGTTGCAGGCGCGGCTGGGGCCGGCCCAGCCACTCGGCCATTGACGGGTCCGCCGGCGTCGATATGGCGGACCTCAGCCTTACCAAGGATACGCTCATGACCAGCCCGATCCTGCAGCCGGCGATCGCCCTGGTGCTCTGGACCTTCGTCATGTGGGCCTGGCTCTACGCCACCCGCATCCCGGCGATCCGCGCGGCGAACAGGCCCATGGCTCCGGCGATGACGGCGGCCGACCTGAACGCCATGATCCCGGCCCAGGTCCGCTGGAAGGCCGACAACTACAACCACCTGCACGAGCAGCCGACGCTGTTCTACGCCGTGGCCCTGATCCTGGCCGTGGCGGGCGCCGGCCAGGGCCTCAACCTCTGGCTCGCCTGGGCCTATGTGGCCATCCGCGTCGTCCACAGCCTGATCCAGGCCCTGGGCAACGTGATCCTGGTGCGGTTCAGCGTGTTCATGGTGGGGTCGTTGGTGCTGCTGGCCCTGGCGGTGCGGGCGGCGGGGGTGGTGTTTGGGGTGGGGTAAGCCACGCGCACGGCGTGCGCGGTCCCGGCGAGTCGACGGATCGGCCGAGTCAGGCGTTTACTCGGTACGTCGGTAGCCTGGAGGGCACATGGGCGTACTGAAGGACGACATCGCCGCCTTCGATCGCATGCGCAAGGAGCTTGAGGCGCGCCACCTGAAGGAATGGGCGGTCTTCTATCATGGCCAATTCGAGGGCGTTTTCCCGGATTTCGAGAGCGCCGCCGAATCTGCGGTCGACCGGTTCGACCGCGGGCCCTACCTCATTCGACAGATCGGCGCGGGGCCGATCCAGCTTCCCGGCGGAATGATCTTCCAGCCAGCGCATGCGCACGGTTCAGGCCGGGTTTAGACAAGGCACGGCCAGCGCGACCGCCGCCGATCTTCTGGAGCGGGTGGGACCGACGCTGCGTGTCGATATCGGGCTGAAATCCAACGGTGCGCCCGGCGCACCGCCCGATCTCCTGCTGAAGAAGGTCCACGCGCTGATCGACACCGGCGCTGGGGGCGAGTGCATCGACGACGAATTGGCGCGGTCGCTTGGCCTACCTGTCTCCGAGGAAGGGTGGATCAGCGGCATCGGCGGCCGCCATCGCGCGGTCATCTACCTGGCCCGCGTCTACGTGCCATCCCTCGACCGGCTGCTCTTCCAGCGCTTTACCGGCGTGAAGCTGAGCGAAGGCGAACAATCGCATCGTGTGATCCTGGGCCGCTCGTTCCTGCGGCGGTACAGGCTGACCTATGACGGCCTGACCGGTCAGGTCGAGATCATCGAGGATTGAGCCAAGACGCCGCCATGCCGTTTGAGCACCCGCCCTTGACGCCCGACAGCGCGCCGTTCGACGAGGACAACCCGGAGTGGAAGAAGGAGATGTTCGCCCGCGCCGGGCCGCCCGAGGAAGTGCTGGCGCCTGAGCTCCTGGCGGCCTTCAAACGCGCCTGAGGCCGGCCCGCCAAGGCCGCGCGCAAAATCCGTGTCGCCGTGCGGCTGGACCCCGACGTGGTGGATCACTTCCTGGCGACCGGGCCGGGGTGGCAGACGCAGATCAATGAGGCGCTGGCGAGGTTAGTGCGGAGGTAAGGAGGTCGCCGCCTAGAGTAAGGCGCAGCCGCAACAGGTAGGAGCGGTCTCGGCGTGCATTCACGTCAAAATCATCTCGCGTTCGTGAGGGCTTCCACTGAACGGATCGGAAGCCCTGAGACTAGGTTCTTGTCCGTCGGGTCCAGCAGTGGATCAACCACGGCGGTCCATCCGCGCGCTTCGACCCACCGCATGAACTCGTCAAACTCGGCGTCCGAATGAATTGAGACGGTTTCGTACGTCGGCACGTCGAGTTCCGCTGACCGCCAATTTACCAAGAAATTGCGAAGGGTTAGAGGGTCGGTGAGCAGGAGGACCATATTCTCGTACGCGACGGGCTCATCCGTCGCGGGATCGCGCAGGTACAACAGCGGCGCGTACCACTGACCAGGCCTCGTATATCTGGCGGCAAACCGCTCTTCGTAGGTGCGCACGCGCGCATTTTCGACGGGAACTAGTCGCTCACGCCCGCCAAGTTGTTCCAGCAAGAATGACCGTCGGCCAAACGCCTTCGATTGATCCGAGTAGCAGAATGGGTCGCCAGTCTTGCGCGACTCCTCAAACTGAGAATTGAGGGAGGAAGCAAATTTCTCGGCAGGAACTCTATCGAACCTGTGCACGCCGTTGCGTTGCGTCACAATCTCGCGCCCGCCACCCTGGAGGGCAATTTCGATCACGTAGTTGCCGACAGGGCCGCGAGGGTTCAGGCCGCCCCAGGCGATAAGCTTGTGCTGAGTTCGCAGGACATCGGCATTCGCGAAGGTAATTTGCCCTCCGTGAGAGGCGCGAAACCATCCGTTAGCGTCGAAATTCACGAGCTCTGGATAGGACTCGAAGAAGTCGCCGCGAGCGGTGCCCAAGACCCGATCAGAGGGCTTGAGACATGCATCGTGAGAAAGGCCGACGATAGGGCGTTCGAGAGTGCCGAGTTCAACGAGCGACGCGATTGGCGACGAAACTGGCCTTCCACAATGCACGCAATGAAGTGGCCGGGAATTTGCTCGTGCAGCGTCCCTCAGTCGTTGGCGATGGATTTCTGCGCAGTTGCCTATTTCGAAATCTTGCTCAGAGTTGATCGGCGCAATGGTCAACGGCTCATCTCCCACGAGGGAGGTATCCGCTTCGATCATTCGTTGAAGACCCTCGAAAGTAGCTGCTCGGCGAATCAGCGGAATTCGCACACCGCTCGCAAGCGTAATGTCGTCTTCCGAGAATTTGATGCGCTCAGCGCAATCATCGTCAAATCCATAGAACTCAAACAAAACCAAGCCAGATGGAAGTGGTGGCGCATTGTCGCGCACACGGCAAAGTACTACTTCCCGCCCCGCGGAAAAATTCATCTCTCCGAATTCTACAGTCAACAGATCGTCTGAAGCTTCCTCTTCTATTCTTCCTTCGCGTAGCTTGAATCTATCGTAGTCCGCTCTCAGACGCTCGATCTCAATTGAATGCCGCGCCTTAGCGTGAGTGACGCAGTCCGAAACGATTTTTCCCCACACGGCGGATGGCGCCGCAAATCCCTGAGACTGCAAGACCAGAAGTAGGCCCTGCTCCACGGGATCGCCTGCTTCTATGTCCAAGACGATGACGAAGCTGCGACGCAAGATATCGTCGATTATACTCTGATCTTTCGGCCGACCCGCTGCGACCTGCAGCTCGCGAAGGACTCGACGAAGTTCATTGATTATGTCGACCAGTGCCCTTGGTTGGTCTCGAGTGAATTCCTTTTCCGGACCGAGGCGAAACGCCTCCAGGGCGGCGCGAAGCTCGTAGACGACCTTCTTGGAGGACCGGCTGGTAGTCACCAGGAGAAAGCGGCTCGCTTTTTTGCTTCCCAGTGCATGTTGCCGTTCGAACTGCTCGAATACTGACCTCAGATTTCCACCTGGATTCGGTGAAAAATCGATGGTGGCCTTGGCCTGAACATAGACAAAGGACCCGTCGCTGATGGCGAGATTTATGTCGTCAATGCTTTCAGCTGTTTCAAAGCCGATGAGCTTTAGCTGCCCTGCCGGGGCCAACTCGGAATCAATGCCGCAGAGGGACGTGGCGATCACGTAGCCGCCAACCCTGGCCTGAAAACTCGCACCGGACGAAACCGATGCTCCCGCTCCGGATTTTGCGCTCACCTCGGTCTGAACCGCTTCCCCGCCGGGAACCCCTTCGGCGCGAGCTTCCCAGCCCCGGCCCGCTTGCCCAGCCACTCGCGCCACTCCGGCCACTGGCGGTTGCGGCCGCCGGCGTCGATCCAGGCGGCGCCTTCCCCGGCGTTGAAGGCCGCGGCGTCGCGGAGGCCGCCTTCGCGGTAGGACTGGAGCTTGACGCCCTTGCCCCTGGGCATCTCGGGCAGTTCGGCGGTGGGGAAGATCAGGATCTTGCCGTTGTCGCCGATGACGGCGAGGTGGTCGGCGGTTCCTAGGGGCAGGCAGACGGCCGCGCCCTTGGCGCCGGCGTTGAGGACCTGTTTGCCGGCGCGGCGGAAGGCGATGGCCTCGGCCTCCGGCAGGATGAAGCCGTAGCCCTCCTTGCCGGCCAGGATGCGCCGGCCGCCCGGCCGATGGACGAAGATGTCGAGGATGTCGACGCGGTCGTCGAGGTCGATCATCAGGCGCAGCGGCTCGCCGTGGCCCCGCGCGCCGGGCAGCTTGTCGGCGGCCAGCGTGAAGAACCGGCCGTCGGAGGCGAAGATCAGCAGCTTGTCGGTGGTCTCGGCCGGGACCAGGAAGCCGAGCTTGTCGCCCTCCTTGAACTTCAGCTCCGAGGGGTCGTCGACGCGGCCCTTGGCGGCGCGGATCCAGCCGCGGTCCGACAGGATGACGGTGATCGGCTCGCGCACGATCATCGCCTCGATGGCGGCCTCGGCGTCGACCTGCGGGGCGGCCTCGAAGATCGAGCGGCGGGTGTTGAGCTTGCCGAGCGCGGCCTTCACCTGGCGCAGGCCCACGGCCACCAGCTTCCACTGGGCGCGGTCGGAGGCGAGCATTTCGATGATGCCGTCGCGCTCCTGAGCCAGGTCGGCGTGCTCGCGGCGGATCTCCATCTCCTCCAGCTTGGCGAGCTGGCGCAGGCGGGTGTTCAGGATGGCGTCGGCCTGCAGCTCGCTGAGCGTGAAGGCCTCGATCAGCTTCTGCCTGGGCTCCTCCTCGTAGCGGACGATGCGGATCACCTCGTCGAGGTTGAGGTAGGCGATCAGCAGGCCGTCGAGGATGTGCAGCCGGGCCTCGATCCTGGCCAGGCGGTGGCGGGCCCGGCGGACCAGCACGTCGCGGCGGTGGTCGAGGAAGGCGATCAGCGCCTGGCGCAGGTTCATCACGCCGGGCGTGCCGCGGGCGTCGAGGACGTTGAGGTTGACGCTGAAGCGGGTCTCCAGGTCGGAGAGCTTGAAGAGGCTCTCCATCAGGACCTCGGGCTCGACGTTGCGGGACTTCGGTTCGAGGACCAGGCGGACATCCTCGGCGCTCTCGTCGCGGACGTCGCCCAGCAGCGGGGCCTTCTTCAGCTCGATCAGCTCGGCCAGCTGTTCCACCAGGTCGGCCT
>NZ_JAQGIZ010000149.1 GCF_028290885.1 Phenylobacterium sp. | reverse complement strand
TCGAGAAGACCGCCAGGAACTATCTCGCCGTCGTCACCCTCGCCGCCATCATCCTGTGGCTCCGATAAGTGTCCACAGCTCCTAGACCATCCCCGCCTTGCGCAGCGACTGGTAGGCCTTGATCACTCGCGCCAGGCGGTGTTCGCCAGCGCGGTCGCCGCCGTTGGCGTCGGGGTGCAGGCGGCGGACCAGCTCGGTGTAGCGGGCGCGGATGCGGGGCCCGTCGGCGCTGGCCCCGAGGTCGAGGTCGGCCAGGGCGTTGCGCTCGATCTTGCCGAGCGCGCGCTCCTCCGGCTCCGGGTTGGGCCGCCCGCCGTTCTTGCCGAACAGGTTGTAGGGGTCGCGATAGCCCTCGCCCTTGCGGAACTTCGCGGAAAAGGCCGCCGCCTCGCGCGACATGCGCCCGGCCTTCATCTCCCAGGTGGGCCGCCCGCCGGTGAACAGCTCTTCCTGCTGGCGGCGGCGGACCTCGCCCTCGCTCATGCCGGCGAAGAAGTTCCAGTTGCGATTGTATTCCGCCGCGTGCGGCTGGCAGAACCAGTAGTGCTCGTGCAGCATGTCGCGGGACTTCGGCGCCCTGGCGGTCGCGGCCTTGCCGCAGCCCGCGTGGTCGCAGGCCCGCTCGCCGGGCTTCAGGGCGTTGACGTCCTCGGCGCGCGCGTCCTCCTCCGGCGAGGGCGGGCGCACGCGGATGTCGACGAACCGGGGCTTGTATTGAAACGCGGCGGGCATGCTCCAAGTATGGAGCCGAGATAATCCCTTTCAAGAATTGAAGATCGACGCGATGGGCGCCATATTTGAAGCCATCCAACAAAAGCTCACATCGGCGTTCGCCCCCACCCGGCTGGAGATCGAGGACGATTCCGCGCGACACCACGGCCACGCCGGCGCCCGGCCCGGCGGCGAGAGTCACTTCAATGTCGTGATCGAGAGCCAGGCTTTCGCCGGCGCGCCGAAGGTGGCGCGGCAGCGGATGGTCTACCGGGCGCTCGCGCAGGAGCTGGCCGGCCCGCTGCACGCGCTCTCGGTCAAGGCGCTGGCGCCCGGCGAGAGCTAGGCGCTAAGCTAAACAAACGTTTGAAGAGCCGTCGCCCCGCTACAGCGGTTGTGCGGCCGACATCGATCCCGGGAGTCCTTCGCTTGAAGACCACGATCACCGTCAATGGAGAGGCGAGGGCGCTCGACCTCGACCCGCGCACCACGCTGCTGGATGCGCTGCGCGAGCACCTGCGTCTCACCGGCTCAAAGAAGGGCTGCGACCACGGGCAGTGCGGCGCCTGCACCGTCCTGGTGAACGGGGTCCGGATCAACAGCTGCCTGTCGCTGGCGGTGATGCACGACGGCGACGCGGTGACCACCATCGAGGGGATCGGCACGGTCGAGAAGCTGGCGCCGATCCAGCAGGCCTTCCTCACCGAAGACGCCTTCCAGTGCGGCTACTGCACGCCCGGCCAGATCTGCTCGGCGCTCGGCATGCTGCAGGAAGTCACGGACAACTGGCCCAGCCAGGAGACCGCCGACCTCACCGGCAAGATCAGGCTCACCGACGACGAGCTGCGCGAGCGGATGAGCGGCAACATCTGCCGTTGCTCGGCCTATCCGCAGATCGTGGCCGCCATCCGCTCCGTGGCCGGAGAACCCGCATGAGGCCCTTCACCTACGAGCGCGCGCCCGACGCCGCCTCCGCCGTGAAAGCCGCTGCGGCGACGCCGAATTCTAAGTTCATCGCCGGCGGCACCAACCTGCTCGACCTGATGAAGCTGGAGATCGAGCATCCGGCGCACCTGATCGACGTCGGCCGCCTGCCGCTGGCGGAGGTCGAGGATACCCCCGAGGGTGGCCTGCGCATCGGCGCGCTCGCCACCAACAGCCACGTGGCCGCCGACGCCCGGGTCCGCGCCCGCTATCCGGTGCTCACCCAGGCCATCGTCGCCGGCGGCTCGGGCCAGCTGCGCAACAAGGCGACCACCGCCGGCAACCTCCTGCAGCGCACCCGCTGCGCCTACTTCTACGACACCACCAAGCCCTGCAATAAGCGCCAGCCCGGCTCCGGCTGCGGGGCGCTCGAGGGCCTCAACCGCAACTCGGCGATCTTCGGCGCCAGCCATGCCTGCATCGCCACCCACCCGTCCGACATGGCGGTGGCCCTGGCGGCGCTGGATGCGCGGGTGGAAACCCTGTCGCCGTCGGGCGAGGCGCGGGCCTTCCCGCTGATCGAGCTTCACCGCCTGCCCGGCGAGACGCCGCACATCGAGACCCACCTGGTCGCCGGCGAGCTGATCACCGCCGTGGTTCTGCCGCCGCCGCCCGCCGGCGCGCAGACCTACCGCAAGGTCCGCGACCGGGCGTCCTACGCCGCGGGCCTGGCCAGCGTCGCGGTGGCCGGCGGGAACCTCGCCTTCGGGGCGGTCGCCCACAAGCCGTGGCGCGCTGTCGACGCCGAGGCCGCCCTGGCGTCCGGCGCCTCGCCAGCCGAGGCCGTCGCCGCCGAGCTGGCGCAGGCCAGCGACAACGGCCGCAACGGCTTCAAGATCGACCTCATGAGCCGCCTGGTTCCGGCGGTCATCGCAGAGGCGCAGCTGCAAGGGAGGGGCGCATGAGCTCCGTCAGCGATTGGGAAGCCGCCAGCAATCCGGTCAAGGAAAACCGCGCCGGCAACATCGGCAAGGCGGTGGACCGCTACGAGGGTCCGCTGAAGGTCACCGGCACGGCGCCCTATGCCTATGAGGTCGAGCCGCCCTCGCCGCCGGCCTATGGCGTCATGGTCTCCGCCCCCATCGCGCGGGGCCGGATCACCGCCGTCGACACCGCCGCCGCCGAGACCTCGCCCGGGGTGCAGCTGGTCTGGACCTACCGGAACGCGCCAGCCCAGGGGCCGCGTCCCGAACGGTACGATTTCTTCACCCCGTCGCCGAGGCCGGCGCTGGAATCGGATCAGGTGCACTTCTTCGGCCAGCAGGTGGCCATCGTCGTCGCCGACACCTTGGAGAACGCCCAGGCCGGGGCGGCCCTGGTGAACCTGACCTTCGAGGACGACGCGAAGTCGGTGATCTTCCACGATCACTACGACGAGGGCGTGCAGCCGCCCGGAGAACAGGACGTCGAGATCGGCGACTTCGCCTCCGGGTTCGACGCCGCGCCGGTGAAGATCGACGACGTCTGGCGCACGCCGCTGCAGAACCACTGCCAGATGGAGCCCTGCGCCACCACGGCCTGGTGGGACGGCGACCACCTGACCGTCCACACCTCCGTCCAGATGGTGCGGTTCGCCCAGAACTCGCTCGCCGAGACCCTGATGATGCCGCACAAGAGCGTGCGCCTGCTTACCCGCTACGTCGGTGGCGGCTTCGGCGGCAAGGGATCCTTCTACGAGGACCTGGTGCTGGCGTCCCTGGCCGCGCGCGAGCTGGGACGGCCGGTGAAGGTGGCCTTCTCCCGCCAGCAGATGATGCACGGCACCGTGCATCGGCCGGCGACCGAGGTGCGGGTCCGGCTGGGCGCCACCCCCGACGGCAAGCTCACCGCCATGTCGCTGATGACCACCACCCACTGCGACCGGCGCGGCAACTTCACCGAGCACGCCTCGAACTTCGCGCGCAGCCTCTATGCGGCGCCCAACCGGCTGACCGGCCACAGGCTGGTCCGGCTCGACCTGCCGGTGGCCAGCGCCATGCGCGCGCCGGGCGAGGCCTCCGGCACGCTCAGCCTGGAAGTCGCCATGGACGAGCTGGCCGAAAAGCTCGGCATGGATCCGGTCGAGCTGCGGGTCATCAACGAGCCGGAGGTCGATCCGGAGACCGGCAAGCCGTTCTCCATCCGCCAGCTGGTCCGCTGCATGCGCGAAGGCGCGCAGATGTTCGGTTGGGACAACCGCAAGCCCATACCCGGTCAGGTGCGCGACGGCCGCTGGCTGGTGGGCATGGGCATGGCTGCGGCTATCCGCGGCAACTTCCTGCTGCCCGCCAAGGCGAGCTTCACGGTGGACGCCGAGGGCGTGATCACCGTCAAGCAGGGCATGACCGACATCGGCACCGGCACCTACACGGTGCTGGCTCAGATCGCCGCCGAGACCCTGGGCGTGCCGCTGCGCGACGTTCGTGTCGAGATCGGCGACAGCGAGCTGCCGCCCGCGCCGGGGTCCGGCGGCCAGTTCGGCGCAGCGACCGCGGGCTCGGCGGCGCTCGACGCCGGCATGAACCTCAGGAAGGCCATCGCCGAGATCGCGGTGAACGACCCGGCCTCTCCGCTCAACGGCGGCGATCCGGCGGACGTCACCTTCCAGGACGGCGTCATCGCCATCGCCAACCGCTCCGAGCGGCTGTCCGAGCTGATCCGCCGCAACCGCCCCGAGGGCCTCACCGCCAATGGCGAGATCCACCCGGCCGCCGACTCCAGCAAGTGGAGCCAGCACACCTATGGCGCCCACTACGTGGAGGTCGGCGTCGACACGGTGACCGGCGAGGTGCGCACGCGCCGCATGCTGGGCGTCTTCGCCGCCGGCCGCATCCTCAACTGGAAGACCGCGCGCAGCCAGCTCACCGGCGGGATGATCTGGGGCGTCGGCTCGGCGCTCACCGAGGGCAATGCCGTCGATGCGCGCTACGGGTCGCTGATCAACCAGGACCTGGCGGGCTATCTGGTGCCGGTGCAGGCCGACATCGGCGAGGTCGAGGCGATCATGCTCGACGAGGTCGACGACAAAGCCAACCCCATGGGCATCAAGGGGGTCGGCGAGCTCGGCATCTCCGGCGCCGGCGCCGCGGTCGCCAACGCGATCTACAACGCCTGCGGGGTCCGGGTGCGCGACTATCCGATCACACCCGACAAGATCCTGGCGGCCCTGGTTTAGGTCGCCCCTGCATTTCCGCAGAGCGGCTATGTGACTTTGGTCACTGGCGAGGTGTCGCATTGCGCCTATCTCAGGCGTCTTGGAGGCAGAGCTTTCGAGACTTCGAGGAGACGGGACGTGAAACTGATATTGCCCTTGATGACCCTGGCCGGCGCCTTGACCCTGCTGCTCAACAGCGCGGCCGTGGCAAGCCTCAGCTACCTTTGACCGACCTTGGCGCGCAGCTCGCCGAGCACCCGCGCCAGGTCGCCCTCGCGGAAGGGCTTCTGCAGGACGGGCGCGCCGTGGTCGACGTCGCGCAGGCCCGCGTCGCCGTAGCCGGTGGCGAAGGCGAACGGCAGGCCCCGTTCGCGCAGCAGGTCGGCCAGGGGGAAGATCGGCTGGCCGCCGAGGTTCACGTCCAGCACCGCGCAGTCGATGTCCGCGGCCTTCGCCAGGTCGAGGGCTTCGTCCAGCCTCGAGGCCGGCCCCACGACCGTGCAGCCGAGATCGGTGAGCATGTCCTCGATCAGCATCGAGACCATCATCTCATCCTCGACCACCAGAACGCGGAGGCCTCCAAGGTTGGCGGTATCGATCATTCAGGAGTCTCCAGGGCCGGCAAACGCGTCGTCCGTCCACGCGAAGGCCCGGAAACCAACAGAGGTTGCGCGCCACAATCAAGCGCCATCTTGAGCTGCATCGCATAGGCGGCTGATTGGACGCAGGCGATTTCGGCGACATTCATAGGATGGGCGATCTCCCCGACCGGCGCAGGCTAAATAAACGGTCTACGGCCAAGGTCGGTTCCCTCAGGACCAGCTGTCCTCGCGCGGGGCGGCGGCCCAGATTTGCAGCCGGGTGATCCGGTTGACCTTGCGCTCCAGCACGAGGAAGCGGTGGCCGTGGAAGGTGAAGGTCTGCCCGGCCTCGGGAATCCTTCGGGCCTCGTGGATCAAGAGGCCGGCCACGGTCACCGCCTCTTCGTCGGGCAGGTCCCAGTTCATGGCGCGGTTGAGGTCGCGGATCGTCACCGAGCCGTCGACGATCACCGAGCCGTCTTCGGCCACGCGGACGCCGGGCACGGCCACGTCGTGCTCGTCCTCGATCTCGCCCACGATCTCTTCGAGGATGTCCTCGAGGGTCACGAGGCCCTCCAGCGCGCCGTACTCGTCGACCACCAGGGCGAAATGGGTGCGCCGCTTGAGGAAGGCGGCGAGCTGGTCCTTCAGGCTGGTGGTCTCTGGGATGAACCAGGGCTCGCGGACGATGGCGGATATGTCGACGAGGTCGATATGGCAATCGGCGTCGGCGATCGCCTGCAGCAGGTCCTTGGCGTGCAGCACGCCGACGATGTTCTCCGGCTCGCCGCGGTAGAGCGGCAGCCGGCTGTGGGAGCTGTCGAGGACGGCGGCCAGGATCTCACGCGGCGGCAGGTCGGCGTCGACCATTTCGATTTCCCTGCGGTGGACCATCACCTCGCTGACGTCCATCTCCGCCAGGTCCAGCACCCCGCCCAGCATCCAGCGGTCGTGGGTCTCCACCAGGCCCTCGGCATGGTGGTACTCGACCGCGCCGCGGATCTCCTCGTGGGCGGCCAGCACGTCGGTGTCCATGCTCAGGTTGACGCCGAACGGCCGCAGCGTCTGGCGCACGATCCACTGCGCGCCGTTGGCGATCGGGCCAAAGATCCGCACCGTCCAGTAGGTGGGGATCGAGATCGCGCGGGCGACGCTGTCGGGGTGCGCGATCGCCAGGGTCTTGGGCAGGATCTCGGCGAAGACCACCACCAGAACGGTCATGACGCCCGTGGCGATCAGGGGACCCATGACCGATCCCTGCGGGAACATCGAGCTCAGCACCGACGTCGTAAGGGACGAGGCGAAGATGTTGATGACATTGTAGGACAGGAGGATCGCCCCGATCATCCGCTCCCGGTCGCTCAACAGCAGGTTGACCCGCCGGGCGGCGGCGTCGCCGTCGCGTTCCAGCTGGTGCATCCGGCCTCGGGATGCCGCGGTCATGGCGGTTTCCGCCGCCGAGATCAGGGCTGAGATCGCCAGCAGGAAGATCAGGATGGGGGCTAGCGCGAGCAGGGCGGCCACTTAGCGCGCTCCTTCTTCAACGAGGAATTTGCGCACGGCGCCCGCATCGACATCCTTGGCGACGAAGGCTTCGCCCAGTCCCCGCGCAAGAATGAAGATCAGGCGGCCGTCCTCGGCCTTCTTGTCCTGCGCCATGTGGCGGACCAGGCGGTCGGCGTCGAAGGGCTTGGCGGCCACGTCCGCAAGCGTCGTGGGCAGGCCGGCCCGGGCGATGGCCGCGGCGGCGCGGGTCGCGTCCTGTGCTGGGCAGAGGCCCAGCGTGGCGGAGATGCGGAAAGCCAGGGCCTGGCCGGCGGCCACCGCCTCGCCGTGGAGCAGACCGTCGCCGAACCCGGTCTCGGCCTCAAGGGCATGGCCGAAGGTGTGGCCGAGGTTGAGCAGGGCGCGGCGGCCCTGTTCGGTCTCATCCTCCGCCACGATCTCGGCCTTCATCTCGACGGAACGCGCGACGGCGTGCGCCAGCGCCGCGGGCTCGCGCGCCAGCACCTGGCCGGCGTTGGCCTCCAGCCACTCGAAGAAGCCGAAGTCGCCCAGCAGGCCATATTTGATCACCTCGGCGTAGCCGGCGCGCATCTCGCGGTCCGGCAGGGTGGCCAGCACGTCGAGGTCGGCCAGCACCAGCTTCGGCTGATGGAAGGCGCCGACCAGGTTCTTGCCGCGGGGCGTGTCGATGGCGGTCTTGCCGCCGACGGAGGAATCCACCTGCGCCAGCAGGGTCGTGGGGATCTGCACGAAGCCGATGCCGCGCTTGTAGATCGCCGCGGCGAAGCCTGCGAGGTCGCCGACCACGCCGCCGCCGAAAGCTGTGATCAGGTCGCCACGGTCGAGCTCCAGGGCCAGCAGGCGATCGGTGACCTCGGCCAGGCCCGCGAAGCTCTTGGTCTGTTCTCCTGGCGCCACGATCACCGGCGAGACCGCGATCCCGGCCCGCTCCAGGGCCGCCGTCAGCCGCGCGCCGTGCAGCCCCCACACCGTCTCGTCGCTGACGACCGCGGTCCGCCGGCGTTTCAGCAGCGGCCCGATCGCCTCGCCCGCGCGGTCGAGGAGCCCCGGCCCCACCTGCACGTCGTAGGCGCGCTCGCCCAGTCCCACGGTGATCGTTCGGGTCACGCCGCCGACTCCGCGAAGAAGGCGGAGAGTGCGTTGATCACCTGCTCGACCGTCACGTGGTGCGCCGCGTCGCCGGTCTCGACGACGATGTCGGCCTGCGAATAGAGCGGGTAACGGGCGTCGGCCAGCCCCTGCAGCACCGCAAGCGGGTCCTTGCCGGCCAGCAGCGGCCGCGTGTCCTTGCGCGAAACCCGCCGCGCCAGGATCTCCAGGTCGGCCTTCAGCCAGACGGAGACCGCCTTCGACTTGATCAGCGCGCGGGTCTGCTCGTGCATGAAGGCGCCGCCGCCGGTGGCCAGCACATGCGGCGGCAGGTCCAGCAGGCGGGCGATCACCCGCCGCTCGCCTTCGCGGAAGGCGTCCTCGCCCAGGTCGATGAAGATGTCGGAGATCGACCGGCCGGCGGCGGCCTCCACCTCGGCGTCGGCGTCGCGGAACGGCAGATCCAGCGCGTTGGCGAGCCTGCGGCCCACGCTCGACTTGCCGACGCCCATCAGGCCCACGAGGGCGATGGTGCGGTGGCGCAGCGGTGCATAGCGGTCCATGAACGGCCAAGGCTTACACGAGCGCGCGCCCTCGCGCCAACTTCCGTCGCCCGCTATGGTCGAGCCATGTCGCGTCTCCCCTGCCTCCTCGCCCTGCTGCTCTTGGCCGGATCGGCGAGCGCGGCGGCCGCGCAGACCCCGCCCCAGGGCGTCGAGGTCACTCAGCTCGCGGCGCCCGACGCCTTCAGCACCCCCGGACGCGACACGGGCCTGCCGCCGACTCTCTGGACCGGCGCCTCGGTCAGCACCGCCAAGACCGTGCTGCCGTTGCTGGCCGCCAAGCCGTTGTCGCCGGCGGCCGGGACGCTGGCGCGGCGGATCCTGGCCACGGGCGCGCCGTGGCCGCAGGACTTGGGCCGCGATTCGGCGCTCGCCGCAGCGCGGGCCAATGCCCTGATGTTCCAGGGCGATCCCAAGGCCGCGGCGGCGGTGCTCGTCCGCGCGCCGGGCCTCGACCGCAACTCTGACCTGGCCCGCGCCGCGGCGGAGACCATGCTCCTGGCGGGCGACGATCAGCGCGCCTGCCAGCTCGCCGAGGGCCTGAGCGTGGGGCGCGACGAGGTCTACTGGCTCAAGCTGCGCACCTACTGCCAGGCGATCGCCGGCCAGGCGGCCCAGGCCCAGCTGACCTTCGACCTCGTGCAAGCGCAGGTGAAGGACCCGACCTTCGCCCGGCTGATGGGCGCCAAGCTCACAGGCGCGGGTAACCCCGGCGCGGCTTCGCTTCGCAACGGCCTCGACTATGCGCTCTCCAAGAACCTTGGCCTCGACCTGGCGGCCGCCAAGCCCTCGCCGGCGGTCGCAGCGGCCCTCTCCTCGGCCGATCCCACGCCGCCGACCTTCGATCCGGCTGGCGTCGCGGGGGACGTGGCGCCGCTCGCCGAAGCGCTGGCGCGGAACGAACCGGTGCGCGACGCGGTCATCGCGGCGCTGGTCGAATCGGCCGGATCGGCTGAGCCCAAGGCCCGCGCCAGGGGTCAGGCGGCCCTCTTGCTGGCGGTGGCCGTCTCCGGCGCGAACTCGCCCGAGGTCCGCGGCCAGATCGCCGCGCTCGGCGTGCCCGAAGGCAAGGCCCCGGTGGGCCGCAGCCTCGCCCTGGAGAGCGCCGCCGAACAGAAGCTGATGGGGGAGGCCGCGCTGCTGTCGCTGTGGACCTGCGCCGAGGCGGGCGCCGCCGGCCCGGCGATCGGCGACCGGGTGCGGATCGTGCGCGCCCTGCACGCCGTGGGTCTCGACGCCGACGCCCGGGCGATGGCCCTCGAAGGGCTCCTGGCGCTGAAATGAGCGGGCAGGGGGCCGGCCAGGGCGGAAATTGGGCCGAGGCGTTCCTGGAGATGATGGCCGTGGAGCGCGCCGCGGCGAACAACACGCTCACCGCCTACGCGCGTGACCTGACCGACGCCACAGGCTTCCTGGCCGGCCGCGGGCGCGATCTGGCGGACGCCTCGGCAGAGGACGTGGAGGCCTACTTCGCAGCCTTGGGCGCACGCGGCCTCGCGCCCGCCACGGCCTCGCGCCGCCGCGCGGCCGTGCGCCAGTTCTACCGCTTCGTGCTGGGCGAAGGCTGGCGCGCCGACGACCCTTCGAGACGGGTCGAGGCGCCGCGCAAGGGGCGCTCGCTGCCGAAGGTGCTCAGCCGCGGCGAGGTCGACCGGCTGATCGCGGCGGCCGGCGCCCGCGACGGGGCCCAGGGCCTGCGGCTCGCCTGCATGGTCGAGCTCGCCTATGCCTCGGGCCTGCGGATATCGGAGCTGACCGGCCTGACGCTGGCGGCGCTGGCCCGCGATCCGGCCTATCTGATCGTCAGGGGCAAGGGCGGCAAGGAACGGCTCGCGCCGCTCAACGCCGCCGCGCGCACGGCGGTGAAGGCCTATCTGGAGGTGCGGCCGGAGTTCCTGCCGCAGGGCGACAAGGCCAACCCCTGGCTCTTCGCCTCGCGCGGCCGGGCCGGGCGCCTGACCCCGCGCCGGTTCGCCCAGCTGCTGGACGAGGCTGCGGCCGACGCCGGGATCGACCCGGCCCGCGTCAGCCCGCACGTGCTGCGCCACGCCTTCGCCACCCACCTGCTGGAAGGCGGCGCCGACCTGCGGGTCGTGCAGACGCTGCTGGGCCACGCCGACATCGGCACGACCCAGATCTACACCCACGTCGCCGGCGACCGGCTGGCCGAGGTGGTGGCCACCAAGCACCCCCTCGGCCGCAAGCGCTGAGGCGCAAAGGAAAAGGCCGCCCCTTTCGGAGCGGCCTTCCCTAGAGCAGTCGATCAGATCGCGCGGCGCTTAGCCGGTGATCCGATAACGGCCGTCGGCGTCGGGGCAGACGCGGACGTAGCGGTAGTCGCGGCCGTAGCTGTCGATCGGCGCCGGCGCCAGGCGGCAGCGCATGCGCGTGTAGTAGCTGTAGTCGTAGCGGCCGCTGCGATAGTCGCGGGCTTCGCGATAGGCGATGGTGTCGTTGTAGCCGTAATAGGGCCCGCGGTTGTCGCACCGGTAGCGGTCATTGGCGTTGCCGACCGCGCCGCCGACGCCGGCGCCCACGACGCCGCCCAGGACGGCGCCTTCGGTGCGGACGCCGCGCCCGGCGACGTTCGAACCCAGGGCTGCGCCGGCTAACGCACCGATGATGGCGCCGGCGGTGGCCGAGCTGTGGTCGTTGCGGCAGACCCCGGGCGCGGCGTAGGCGGTGTCGCGTCCGTAGTAGCCGGCCGACGGCGGGGCGGAGGCGTAGCGGCCGCCCCAACGGTCCTCGTCCCAGATCGGCGCGGGTCCGTAGACGCGGATGTAGGAGCCGTAGCCGTAGCGGGCGTCATAGTCTGCGCGGGCGCGTTCCCAGTCGGCGCGGCGGCGGTCGTAGTCGGCGCGCGCGGCGGCGTAGTCGGACCGGCTCGCCTCATAGTCGTCACGCCGGGAGTCATAGACTTGCCTGCGAGCCTCATAGGCCGAGCGGTCGTTCTGGTACTGTTGCTGATCCTGCTGGTATTGCGGGGTGGGCTGGTACTGGTACTGGGCAAGCGCGGGCGATGCGGTGACCAGCGCCAGGACTGAGGCCATCCCGATCTTCAGGGGGGCGTTCATGGGGATATCTCCGTTTCTCCTCCGACGCGCGGTGCGGTGTCATCGCGAGGGGTCCGCGCATCTCAAAAATAAGCCTCGCCGCGCCCGCTTCTCGCAAGGAGAAGGCGGCGGCGCGGTTCGGCCTCTGTTCCAACAAACCCCCAAGTCGAGGGCGAGGTTGCATCGGGAACCGGCCGTCCAGGGCCGCGCTCTTGTGAGGCGGCGGCATCCCGCCTAATTTCCGCCCCCTCTTCGACCCGCAGGACTCAGATTTCCGGATGGCTGTGCATTACCTCGAATTCGAGCGGCCGATCGCCGACCTCGAAGCCAAGATCGAGGAGCTGTCCAAGCTGTCGGAGACCGCCAACCCCGGCGCCTTCGACGCCGAGATCGAGGCGCTCAGGGCGCGGGCGCAGGAGATGCGCCGCGAGGCCTATTCCAAGCTCGACGCCTGGCAGAAGACCCAGGTCGCCCGCCACCCCGACCGGCCGCACTTCGTCGACTACGCCGCCGGCCTGATCGACGAGTTCGTGGAGCTGCGCGGCGACCGCAAGTTCGCCGACGACCAGGCGATCATGGGCGGCCTCGGCCGGTTCCGGGGCCGGCCGGTGGTGGTGATGGGCAACGAGAAGGGCCGCGACACCGTCACCCGCGTGAAGCACAACTTCGGCTATGCGCGGCCGGAGGGCTACCGCAAGGCGATCCGGCTGATGGAGATGGCCGAGCGGTTCCACCTGCCGGTGATCAGCTTCGTGGACACCGCCGGCGCCTATCCCGGCGTGGCCTCCGAGGAGCGTGGGGTGGCCGAGGCGATCGCGCGGTCGACCGAGAAGTCCTTGACCCTGGCCGTACCCAACGTCGCGGTCATCACCGGGGAGGGCGGTTCGGGCGGCGCCATCGCCATCGCGGCTGCCAACCGGGTGCTGATCCTGGAGCATTCGATGTACGCCGTGATCGCGCCCGAGGGCGCCAACTCCATCCTGTGGCGCGGCGGGCGCACTCCGGATGAGGCCGCCAAGGCGATGAAAATCAGCGCCCAGGACCTGTTGGGCATGAAGATCGTCGACCGCATCATTCCCGAGCCCCCGGGCGGCGCCCACTCCGACCCCGAAGCCGCGCTGAAGGCGGTCGGCGACGCGGTCGAGGAAGAGCTGAAGTCGCTGGAAGGCCTCACACCCGACGAGATCCGCAAGCGCCGCGCCGACCGCTTCTACGCCATCGGCCGCTCGGGGCTGCAGTGATCGGGACGCTTGCCTGACGCAGCGTCTGCCTGTTCACTGTCATCCAAACAGATGTTTGGAAGGACGCGGCCATGGCGCTCAAGACCCGGTTCACCGAGCTGTTCGGGATCGAGCATCCCATCGTGCAGGGCGGCATGCAGTGGGTCGGACGCGCCGAGCTGGTGGCGGCGGTCGCCAACGCCGGGGGCCTGGGCTTCATCACCGCGCTCACCCAGCCGACGCCCGAGAAGCTGACCGAGGAGATCGCCCGGGCCCGGTCACTGACCGACAAGCCGTTCGGCGTCAACCTGACCATCCTGCCGGCCATCAAGCCGCCGCCCTACGCCGAGTACCGCCAGGCGATCATCGAGGCGGGGATCAAGATCGTCGAGACCGCGGGCAACAAGCCCATCGAACACGTCGAGGAGTTCAAGAAGCACGGGATCAAGGTGATCCATAAGTGCACCTCGGTCCGCCACGGCCTCTCCGCCGAGCGGATGGGCGTCGACGCCATCTCCATCGACGGCTTCGAATGCGCCGGCCACCCGGGCGAGGACGACGTGCCCGGCCTGATCCTGATCCCGGCGGCGGCGGACAAGATCAAGATCCCGATGATCGCCTCCGGCGGCTTCGGCGACGCCCGCGGCCTGGTGGCGGCGCTCGCCCTGGGCGCCGAGGGGATCAACATGGGCACCCGCTTCATGGCGACGGTGGAATCGCCCATCCACGAGAACATCAAGCAGCAGATCGTCGACAACGATGAGCGCGCCACCGAGCTGATCTTCCGGACCATGCATAACACCAGCCGGGTGGCGAAGAACGCCATCAGCCAGCAGGTCGTCGCTCTCGAGCGCGAGGGCGCTAAGTTCGAGGACGTCCGCGAGCTGGTGGCCGGCACGCGCGGCCGCAGCGTCTACGAGGTCGGCGACAACGACGCCGGCATCTGGTCGGCGGGCCAGGTCCAGGGCCTGATCCACGACATCCCCACCTGCGCCGAGCTGATCCACCGCATCGTGCGCGAGGCCGAAGCGATCATCCACGACCGCCTCGACCGCATGGCCGGCCGGCGGCAGATGGCCGACGCCTGAACCCCCCAAAGAAGAAGCCGCCGTCCTCGCGGGCGGCGGCTCCAACTCACGCTCCTCAAGCGGCCGCCGGCGACAACGCCGACGGCCGTTTCGCTTAGAACTTCGCGGACAGGCCGAACTGGTAGTAGCGGCCGATGAAGTCATAGGTGCCGAACGCGTTGGCGGAGTTCGTCGCCCCCAGCGGCGGCTCGACGTTCGCCACGTTGTGGATGATGAACCGAGCTTCTGCGCCCGAGAACCCGATGCCGGATTTCTCCGCCCAGGGGCTCAGGTCATAGGTGAAGGCCAAGTCGTGCAGATAGTACGGCTTCACCGTCAGAGGAAGCCGCGTCTCGGGGGTAAAGTCGTTGTTGAACTTCGAACGCGAGATGAAGTTCATCGTCCAAGTGACCGAGAAGGGCTTACGGAGATATTCCGTTTCCAGCTTGTACTGGTACTTGGCGTTGCCGATTTCGCCCTGGTCGCGATTGAGGTCGAAGCCCAGGCCGGTGACCGAGGTCTCCTCCCGCTTCACGTGGAAGAGGTCGAACCTGGCGTTGAACGACCCTGGGTTGTTGTCCCACCAGTTCGCGCCCCAATCGGCGAGATCCCAGCGGTAGCTGGCGCCGGCGGTGGCGCCCTCGAAGTGCGTGTAGCCGGCGTTGATGAAGCCGGTGGACGGACCTCCGGAAACAACGCTGCCCGGACCCACGTCGCCGGCGCTCAAGATCTGGCCGGGACGAGCGCCTGAGCCCAGGCCGCGCTGGAAGCGGCTGCAGGCGTCAGCAGGACGGCTCGGCGAGTCGTAGCAGACCTGCAGGATCGAGGTCAGCGTGAAGTTGTTGATCGCGTTGGTGATGTCGATGTGAATCCAATCCGCGTGGATCGCCAAGCCGGGGACCCAATGGGGCTGGTAGACCAAGCCCAACGTGTACTGTTCAGCGATCTCGTTCTTCAAGGTGGGCGAGCCGGACGTCGTGCCTTGGACGGTGGCGGCCTGCACCTGCGACGTCAGCTGGAAGTTGGCCGGCAGGCCGGCGGCCGCGAAGTCCGCAGCACAGTTCGCCGCCCGGGTCGCCGGGCTCGGGCCGGCGTTGATGTTGTTCTTGTCGCAAGGATCGGTCGCGGTGAAGAAGCTGGTGGCGGTCGGCAGGGAGGTTTCCGTGATCGCCGGCGCGCGGAACGACCGGCTCTTCTGGGCGCGGAACATCAGGTCATCGATGGGATACCACCGAACCCCGTATTGCCAGGCCTTGTCGCTGCCCGCGATGCTGTTGTCGATCTTGCGATAGGCCGCGTCGAACTCCAGACGCCGCATCAGCGGGTAGTTGAAGTCCTTGCCGAACACCGGGAGGGTCGTTTCCGCATAGTACTCGTTGGTGTGGAAACTGCCGGAGATAGCGGTGATCGCGGCCGAGCGACCGATGCCGAGGCGCTGCGGATCGTTGGGGTTGAACGAGGATTCTTCTTTGCGGTATTCCCAACCCGCCGCAAAGCTCCAGGGACCGGCCGGCAGGGGCAGGAGATCGCCGCCGAAGTTGGCCTGGTAGTCGGTCTGCTTGATCTCAAATTCGGACACGAACTGGACGCCGACGTAGGCCAGCGCCGCAGCGCTGGGCGCGCCCAGGCCGAACATGTTCAGCGGCTGGCAACCGGCGGCCCGGGCGACCGGGTCGCGGCAGACGATGTTGCCGCTCGCGTCCCGGATCGCGTCGATGGCGAGCAGGAACTTCGACTGGTCGATATTCGGGGATTGGAATGTCCCCTTGTTCTTTCCGAAGTTGGCCGAGGCGTTCCAGAAGTACTTGTGGCCGCTCCAATCGCCGGCGCCGTCGACGCCGAACACGCCGCGCCAGGTCTCGTCTTCCGAACTGGTCTTGTTGCTGCCGATGTCGGTCGAAGCGCGGTCGAGGAAGAACAGGCCGTTGCCGGGCGAAGCCGTGTCCGCCGGCAACGGCGTCGGCTGAGCCAGCAGCTGAGCGCGCGTGGAGGCCGGCAGGAACGGGTTAGCCGTCGAGAATCGCAGCGCTGCCGAATTGCCGCCGAACAGCGAAGAGTTGAAGATCGGCTGGTTGAACGGCTCCACCGAGTTCGCCTTGGCATAGAGCAGTTCGGTCGTGAGGCGGATGTTGTCTGTCAGGTCGAACTTGCCGAAGCCCGTCACCAAGTGCCGCTTCACCGGCGACTGCAGCGACGTCAGCTGCGCGAGGTTCAGACCATCGCCGCCCGAAGCGACGGACGCCTGGAAGAACTGGCCCTGGCTGTACGGTATCAGCGTCCCGTCCGGGGCGAACTGGGCGGCCACGCGGCGCGCCGGGTTGGTCGGATCAGGGATGGTCAACTGGCCGGACAGGGCCGAGCCCCCGGTGCGGAAAGGCAGACCGCCCTGCGTCAGCTCGGGGATCCGGCGGTTGAAGATGATGATCTGCCCCGGGATGCCGTCCGTCGTGCTGGTGTTCAGCGGGTTGTTGGCGAACGTCAGCTGTTGCGACGTTGCGTGGCGCTCGGTGTAGGCGAGCGCTTTCGTCTCGTTGTACTCGTAGCTGCCCATCAGGCTCAGACGATCGTCGACGAACTTGTGGCCCGCGGTGATGCGGCCGCGCCAGCTTTCGGCGTCGCCCTTGTCGGAGATGCCGTAGAGGCCGTCGACCTCGACGCCTTCGTACTCGGTCTTGGTGATGATGTTGACGACGCCGGCGATGGCGTCAGAGCCGTAGACCGCGCTGCCGCCGGCCTGGACGGTTTCGATGCGATCGACGAATCCGGCCGGGATCGAGTTCAGATCGACTTGGCCGCCGGCGTTGGCGCCGGTGAAGATCGAGGCGGGGTTGCCGCCCACGAATCGCCGGCCATTCACCAGCACGAGAGTGCGGTTCGAGCCCAGGTTGAAAAGGTTGACGAAGTTGCGGCCGGTGCCGAACGAGCCCTGGTCGCCGATCGGACTGATCGGAACGCCCAGCCCCGGCGTGTCATTGAGCGCGTCGGCGATATTGGTGAAGCCGCGGCGCTCCATGTTCTCGCTCGTGATCACCTGGATCGGCTGCACGGATTGCAGATCCGGGCGCGGGATGCGCGAGCCGGTGACGACGATCTCGGAGACGTCGACGCCCTTCTGTTGGGCGAAGGCGAGATCCGGGACGGTCAGGCAGGCGGCCGTGGCCACCGACGCGAGCAGCGTGGTTCGAAGCATGGTGTTTCGTGTGGCTTTCATTCTATGGCCCCCGGCCGGTTATCGCGGTCACGCGCGGAGGGCTCTCCGACGCAAAAGAAGCGCCGTGATCGTGCGAATCCGGATTGTTTCACGCAAGAAATGCGCGCTGACCGCCCGGCCCGCGCACGAAAACGGCGCGACGCGAAGCTGTCACGCAACCGTTACGTCGGCAACGGTATGCGTCACTCAGAAACATTTCTTACAACGTATCAGCGCAATTTTCGCGCACAGGTGCGGTATTGAGGTCACACACAACCACATGTTGCAGTCGTACTGCATCAAAAGTAACACTGGGGTAGCGACAATGCGGTGATCGCCGAGGCGGTTAGGGGCGAATCCTACCCCTTGGGCGTCGTGGCCCCGCTAGCGGATTGAGCGGAGGCTTTCGCAGACGCCGTCCACCGCCTCCGGGGTCGTCGCCCAGGAGCACATGAAGCGGACCGATCCGTCGAGGAACCGGTAGGCGAACCAGCCGGAGGCGTGCAGCCGCTTGAGGGTCGGCTCGTCCATCTCCACGAACACCCCGTTGGCCTCCACCGGATGGCGCACGGCGAACGGCGTCTGGTCGGCAAGGCGTCTGGCCATGGCGTTGGCGTGGGCGGCGTGGCGCAGCAGGGCCCCGTCCTGCAGCATGCCGATGAACGGCGCGGCGTAGAACCGCCCCTTCGAGGGCAGCTGCCCGGCTTGCTTCAGCCGCGCGTCGAACCGCCGGGCGAGCGCGCGGTCGAAGATCACCACCGCCTCGGTGGGCGGCATGCCGGCCTTGGTGCCGCCGACCACCAGGATGTCGACGCCGAGCGTCTTGATGGCCTTCAGGTCGAAGCCCGCGGCCGCGGCGTTGGCGAGCCGGGCGCCGTCGAGGTGGACGCCGTATCCCCTGGCCTTGGCCGGCGCGGTCAGTGCGCCGAGCTGCCCCGCGGAATAGACCGTGCCGTATTCGGTGGCGTTGGTCAGCGACAGCGCCGCGGCCGGCTGGCGGTAGGAGACGTCCGGCGCGGCGAGCGCCTCTGCCAACGCGGCCCCGTCGATCTTGCCGGAGGCGCCGGGCAGGCGGGTCAGCCCCAGGCCCTGGCCGAAGAAGCCCGGGGCTCCGGTCTCGTCTGTGCAGACGTGGGCATGCTCGTGGGCGATCACCGCCTCGAACGGCCGGCAGAGCGCGGCCAGCGAGATGGCGTTGGCCGCCGTGCCCGAGGCCACGAAGCGCACCTCGGCGTCGGCGTCGAGCAGCTCGCGCACCAGGTCGCCGGCCCGCGCGGTCACCGCGTCGGTCCCGTACCCGGACGCGTAGCCGGTGTTGTGCGCCACCAGGGCTTCGATGGCCTCGGGCGTGGCGGGGGCGGTGTTGTCGGAGGCGAAGTCGTATCGGGCGGCGCTCATGCCAGCTCTTTAGCCCAGGCGCGCACCTCGTCCACGAACAGATCCGGCTCCTCCATCGCCGCGAAGTGGCCGCCGCGCGGCATGTCGCTCCAACGCACGATGTTGTAGGCCCGCTCGGCGAAGGACCGCGGCGGGGCGGAATAGAGCGGCTCGCCGGGGAAGTTGGCGAAGGCGGTGGGCGTCTCGCAGCGCTCGCCGGGCTCGAAGGCCAGGCCGCCTTCCTCCACCAGGCCGCGATAGTACCAGGCGCCGGTCGCGAAGCTGCCGGTCATCACATAGAGCATGATGTTGGTCAGCAGCCGGTCCTTCGGATAGGCCTCGTCCATGGACTTCTTCGAGAGGTCCGACCAGTCGTGGAACCGCTCGGCGATCCAGGCGGCCTGCCCCACCGGGTTGCCGGCCCCCATCCAGGCGATCGACTGCGGCTTGGAAACCTGCAGGCGGAAATAGGCCCCCATCACGTCCATCATCGCCGCCTGGCGCTGCGCCCAGGCGATCTCCGCCTCGCCCGAGGGTCCGCCGTGCGGCCGAAAGCCCAGCATGTTGAGGTGGATGGCGCGCGCGTTCGCGCCGTGGTCGCGGCCGAGCCAGGAGGTGACCATCGCCCCCCAGTCGCCGCCCTGCGCCAGGTAGCTCGAATAGCCGAGCACCTCGGTCATCAGGGTGTTGAACAGCCGCGCCGTCGTCCGCTGTCCGATCGGCCGCCTGGGTTTCGAGGAGAAGCCGAAGCCGGGCAGGGAGGGGATCACCAGGTCGAAGGCGTCCGCCGCGGCGCCGCCGAAGCGGCTCGGGAAGGCGAGCTTCTCGATCGCCTGCCAGAACTCATAGTGCGAGCCCGGCCAGCCGTGAGTGACGATCAGGGGACGGCTCCCACCCGCTTCGCCAACCACATGCAGGAAATGCAGGTCGAAGTCCTCCACCCGGGCGGTGAACTGGGGGAAGCGGTTGAGGTCGGCCACGGCCGCGCGCCAGTCGTAGGCGCCCGTCCAGTGGTCGCACAGCGCCCGCAGGTAGCCCGCGTCGCAGCCATAGGCCCAGCCCCCGAGGCCTTCAGGGGGAACCTCAGGCGCCGGCGGCCAGGGATAGGCCCGCACGGCCGCCAGCACGGCCTCGACCTGCGCCTCGCTCCAGCGGACTTCGAACGGCTTGATCTGCGCCATGGCGGCCTCCGTCTTCCCCCGGTACGGGGGAAATGTCGCCTAAGCCGAAGGCGGGCGACAATGGGGGAAGTATCTTCTTTCCTTCGACTTCCCCCATCGACCCTCTTGCTTCGCAATTCGGGCCACTTCCCCCGTACCGGGGGAAGACCCTGAGCGACAACATCCCCGGCGCTCAATTCTGCCTATTCCGGCCTCATCCCCCGCATCAGGGTGGCGTCCAGCCCGTGGTAGAGCTGGCGCGCGCCGCCCGGGGGCAACATGCCGGCCAGTTCCAGGATCACGGCGCCGTGGATAGCGGCCCAGAACATCAGCCCGATCTGCTCGGGATCGCCGCGCATCAGCCCCTCGGCCAGCGCGTCCTCGATGTAGCCGGTCATGGTCTTCTGGGCGCGGCGGCCGGCGGCCATCAGCTCCGGGTATTTCTCGACGTGCGGCTGGTTGAAATCGAACATCAGCTTGTAGGAGTGCGGGTGATCGAGGGCGAAGGTCACATAGGCCTCGCCCACCGCTGAGCCCCGGGCCTTGGCCCCCACCGCGCCCTCCCGCGCCCGCTCCAGCGCCTCGGCGAAGCGGTTGAAGCCGTTGGCGCGCACGGCGGCCAGGATGTCGTCCTTGTCCTCGAAGTAGCGGTAGGGGGTCATCGGCGACACGCCGAGCTCGGCGGCTAGCTGCCGCATGGTCACCGCGTCGGGCCCGCGCTCGGCGAACAGGCGCTCGGCCGCCTCGCAAAGGCGCTCACGGAAATCGGCGACGTCGGTCTCGGAAAGCACGCGGGGCATGGGGTCGGAGACTTGCACGAAAAGACTTGCGGAATGCTACTTTTTACGAAATAAATTTACAACGTAAGTTTTCATGGAGGACGCCATGGACGGGAATGCACGCATCAACCCCTATCTGGCGGGCAACTTCGCCCCGGTCCGCAGCGAAGACGACTTCGACCTACCGGTGACGGGCGAGCTGCCGGCGGGGCTCCGCGGCGCCCTCTTCCGCATCGGTCCGAACCCGCAGTTCGAACCCCGTGACCCCGGCGCCCACCACTGGTTCGGCGGCGACGGCATGGTCCACGGCTTCTACGTCGAGGACGGCAAGGTGAAGTACCGCAACCGCTACGTGCGCACCCCGAAGTGGGAGCTGGAGCACGAGCACGGCCGGGCCCTGTTCGGCGCCATGGGCAACCCCATGACCAGCGATCCGCTGACCGTCGGCAACGAGGGCGGCGTCGCCAACACCAACATCGTCTGGCACGCCGGCAGGCTGATGGCGCTGGAGGAGGCCCACCAGCCGTTCGAGATGGATGTCCGCACCTTGGAATCGCGCGGCTACGTCCGCCCGTACAAGGGCAAGGTCACCGCGCACCCGAAGATCGATCCCAAGACCGGCGAGATGGTCTGGTTCGGCTATGGCGTCGGCGACATGCCGCTCTCGGCCGGCATGAGCTACGGCGTCACCGCCGCCGACGGGACGGTGGTGCGGCGCGACGACTTCCAGGCGCCGTTCTCATCGATGGTCCACGACTTCATGGTCACCGAGAACCATGTGCTGTTCCCGGTCCTGCCGCTGACCGGCAGCCTGCAGCGGGCGATGAGCGGCCTGCCGCCGTTCGCCTGGGAGCCGCAGATGGGCAGCCACGTGGGGGTCATGCGCCGCGACGCCGACGTCTCGACCCTCCGCTGGTTCAACACCGAGGCCTGCTACGTCTTCCACCCGCTGAACGCCTGGGAAGAGGGCGACAAGCTCTACGCCGACGTCATGCGCTACGCCGCAGCCCCGCTGTTCCCCAATGCCGACGGCTCCCCCGGCGACAAGGCGGCCGCCCGCCTGGTCCGCTGGACCTTCGACCTCGCCGGCGACAGCGACGCGATCAAGGAAGAACCGCTCGACGACCTCGACGGCGAATTCCCCCGCATCGATCCGCGCGTGGAAACGCTCAAGCACCGTCACGGCTGGTACGGCGCCGACACCGCCAGCTCCATGACCATCCGCCTGAACGCCATCGCCCACCTCGACCTTACGACCGGCAAGCGGCAGGTCTATGAGCTCGACGGCGGCGACGCGACCTCGGAGCCGGTGTTCGTCCCGCGCTCGGCCACGGCGGAGGAAGGCGACGGCTGGATCACCGCGGTGGTCTACCGGGCCGGCGAAGACCGCAGCGACTTGCTGGTGTTCGAAGCCCAGGACATCGCCAGGGGCCCGATCGCCGTGGCCCACATGCCGCGCCGCGTCCCCTTCGGCTTCCACGGCAACTGGGTGAATCTCTAAGCCGGTCGACGTTGAGCCGAGCTCGGGCGAGGTCCAATCGACATTCAGGCTGGTGCTTGAGGCGTCCTCCTCCCCTTGTGGGAGGAGGTGGCCCGCGGAGCGGGTCGGAGGTGGGGTCTCCCAGATCCCTCGGCGCTGTCGGAAGCTTGGTGTTGTGCGGAGAGGTGAGCGCGACCCCACCTCCGTCAGCCGTCCGGCTGACACCTCCTCCCACAAGGGGAGGAGGATGGCGGAGCCACGGCCTCGCCTCGTGGCCCTAGGAAATCGCCGCCGCTCGACAGGCCGCGCAGGCGCGTGAGAGGTTGGCTCCCAACAGTTTAGGGAGCAGCCGTTTGCGTATCGTCCTTGGTCTAGCCGCAGCGGCGGCGCTCTTCGCGGGCGGAGCGCCGGCGGCCGAGCCCGGAAAGCTCTCGCTCACCGTCTACAACTCCGACCTCGCCCTGGTGCAGGATATCCGCAACCTCTCCATCGCGGCGGGGCGCCAGCGGCTGGAGTTCAAGGACGTCTCGGCGCGGATCCGGCCGGAAACCGTCTCCCTGGTCGCCGCCGACGTGGGGATCGTCGAGCAGAACTTCGACTACGACCTCTTGACGCCCGAGAAGCTGATGGAAAAGGCGGTCGGCAGGCAGGTGCAGATCGTCCGCATCAATCCCGGCAACGGCGCCCAGGTGACCGAGACGGCCACCGTGCTGTCGGTGAACGGCGGGGTGGTGCTGAAGATCGGCGACCGCATCGAGGTGCTGCGCCAGGACGACGTGCCGACGCGGGTGATCTTCGACGGCATCCCGCAGAACCTGCGCGCCAAGCCGACCCTGTCGGTGACGGTGGACTCCGGCAAGGCCGGCGCCCGGCCCGCGACCCTCAGCTACCTGACCAACGGGCTGTCCTGGAAGGCCGATTACGTGGCGATGTTCGACGAAGGGCCGGGCAAGCTCGACCTGCAGGGCTGGGTGACGCTGACCAACACCTCCGGCGTCGACTACCCCGACGCGGCCGTCCAGCTGGTGGCCGGCGACGTCAACCTGGCGAACAACGAGCAGGAGTATTGGCAGCGCCGCCAGATGGCCCGCAACACCTCCGTGCGCCGGGGCGGCGTCGGCGGCCCCGTCGAGACCGGGCCCACGTCGGTGGCCGACTACTACCTCTACCCGCTGCCCGGCCACACCACGGTCGCCCAGAACCAGACCAAGCAGGTGAGCTTCCTCGACGCCAAGGGCGCGGCCGCCCGCAAGGCCTATGAATACCGCGCCTACTGGTTCGAGACGCTGCAGACCCCGGCCAACGCCGACGTGGCCGTGCAGTTCAGCAACGCCTCCCACGCAGGCCTCGGGCGCCAGCTGCCGGCCGGCATCGTGCGGGTCTATGTGCGCGACCAGGCCGGCGAGCCGAAGTTCGTGGGCGAGAACCGCATCGACCACACGCCGCAGGGCTCCGACATCTCGGTGAAGATCGGCGAGGCCTTCGACGTCACCGTCCAGCCGACGGTGGTGGCGCAGGACGGCGCCGGCAAGACCCGCTCGCGCTACCGGATGTCCTGCCTGGTCCGCAACGCCAAGGCCCAGCCGGTGACGGTGGTGATCCGCCAGGGCGGCCTCTGGCGCGAGGGCAAGGTCATCGACGAGAGCCTCAAGAGCCGCCGCCTCGACGCCTACAACCTCGCCTGGGACGTGCCGGTGCCGGCGAACGGCGAGACGACGCTCACCTTCACGGTTGAGACCGGCTGGTGAACCGGGGGCTGGGCGCGCTGGCGCTCTGGGCCCTGGCGGCGAGCCCCGCCGCGGCCCAGGCGGTCTCCGACGCGCCCTCGGCGGCGAGCGTCACCATCTACCGCGACCGCAACATCGCCACCGGCGACTTAGGCACGCTCGATCCCAACCAGGGCCTGGCGCTGATCACCGAGACCCGCACGGTCGAGGTTCCGGCGGGCGCGAGCCGCATCGCCTTCCGCGGCGTCGCCGACACCATGGTCCCCGAGACGGTGGCGGTGGAGGGGCTGCCGGGCCAGGTCGTCGAGCGCAACGAGGACTTCGACCTCTTGAGCCCGGGCTCGCTGGTGGCGCGCTCGGTCGGGCGCACGGTGCGCGTGGTGCAGACCGACCGCGGCGGCGGCAAGGTCAGCGAGCGCCAGGCGGTGATCCGCGCGGGGCCGCAGGGCGTGCTGCTGGACTTCGGCGGCCGGCTGGAAGCCCTGGGCTGCGACGGCGTCCCGACGCGGCTGGTGTTCGACCACGAGCCCGCGGGCCTGGGCGACAAGCCCACCTTCTCGGTGCTGGCGAACCTGCCGCAGGCCGGGCGCTACACCGTCAAGCTGAGCTACCTCGCCACCGGCTTCAGCTGGTCGGCGGACTATGTGGCGCGGATCCGCCCCGAGGGCCGCACGCTCGACCTGGCCGGCTGGCTGACGCTTTCCAACAAGAGCTCGGCGGGTTTCGCCCAGGCGCCGACCCAGGTGGTGGCGGGCGAACTCGAACGCGACCCCGCGACCGTCCCACCGCGGGTGGAGACCCAGGAGATCACCCCGGAGTGCTGGGGCCAGGAGGTTCGCTTCGCCGCCGCGCCCCCGCTGCCCGTTCCCATGGTCGAGCGCAGGGCGGCGAACATGATCCAGGAAGTCGGCGTCACCGCCGCCAAGCGCCAGGCGGTGCTGTCGGAACTCGGCGACTACAAGCTCTACACCCTGCCCGAGCCGACCACGGTCGCGGCCCGGCAGACCAAGCAGGTGGCGTTCCTCGACCAGCCGGCCGTGCCGTTCGAGCGGGTCTACGTCTATCGCCTGGACCCCTACGCCGCGCCGGACCCGGAGCAGCCCCAGCAGGCCCCCGATGTGGTCCTTCGGCTGCAGAACAAGGCGAAGTTCGGGCTCGGCAAGCCGCTGCCCTCAGGCACGGTCTCGGTGATGGAGCCGGGCGGCGGGGGTCTGGTGCTGGCGGGCCAGCAGGCCGTCCGGGACACCCCCGTCGGCCTGCCGCTGGAGCTGACCATCGGCCGGGCGATGGACATCGCCGTGGCGCCGCGGGTGACGCGCGACCTGCGGGACGCCGACCTCCACACCCGCTCGGTCGCGGTGGCGATCGCCAACGGTAAGCCGGGCCCGATCCTCCTGGAATTCCATCAGCCGCGAATCGGCCGGAGCTTCGCGATCACGAGCGCATCCGGCAAGCCGACGCCGAAGGCCGGCGACGAGGTCTGGACGCTGCGCCTACGCTCCGGCGAGCGCGCGCAGCTCAACTACGTCATGACCTATCGCGATTAGTCGTCATCGCAGTCGATCTGATCGACCAGGCGGGTCGATTGCCAAAGCTCGATGGTCGGCGCGCCCTCTTCGCAGAGCTCCTCGGCCTGCTTGGTGGCCGCCTTGTCGGTGGGCGCTTCAAGCCATTCGGCGCTCTGGATGTGGCGGCGGCTGTCGACGCGGTAGGCGCGGTAGGTGGCCATTTTCAAAACCCCCATACTGGCGCCTTGAGAACGACCGAACCCGAAAACGGTTGCCCTTGCAGGGCGGGCCGGAGTTCAGGCCGGCCGCCTAGTGTCGCGATTCCGAAGTTCGCAAGCGCTTGCGGCTGGCTTTGGCGAACTTCGGAATCGATGAGGACACTAGCAAGTCCATGTTTTCTAGTGTGCTTTTTGGATTTGAAGTTCGCTCGGCGGGTGGCCCGTGAGTGAGGCGAACTTCAAATCCAGCACACTAGACCAGCGCCCCGTGGCAGTGCTTGAACTTCTTGCCGGAGCCGCAGGGGCACGACGCGTTGCGGCCGGTGTTCTCCCAGTTCTCGGGCAGCGCCGTGACCGGCAGCGCCTGCCGCTGTTCGGTGTTCAGGCCGTCCGGCAGCGTGCCCATGTCCGCCACGTTCTCGCCGGTCAGCGGATCGAGGTGGATCTCCTGGAACCGGCCGAGCGGCGGCTGCGGCGGCGCCTCGAACTGGAACTCCACGGTCATCAGCCAGCGGGTGACGTTCTGGCGAAGGTCGACCAGCAATCCCTCGAACAGCGTGAAGGCCTCGGTCTTGTACTCGTTCAGCGGGTCGCGCTGGCCGTAGCCGCGCAGGCCGATGACGTTGCGCAAGTGGTCGAGGTGCATCAGGTGCTCGCGCCACTGCAGATCGATCATCTGCAGCAGGAAGCTCTTCTCCACCGTGCGCATGTGGTCGCCCACCTGCTCCTCGCGCTGGGCGGCGCGGGCGTCGGCGGCGGCCACGATCCGCTGTTCGATCTCCTCGTTGGCGATGCCGTCTTCGGCCGCCCACTCACGGATCGGCAGCTCCAGGCCCAGCCATTCGCGCACGTGGGCGTCGAGGCCGTCGATGTCCCACTGCTCGGCATAGGCCTTGGGCGGCAGGTGGCGGGAGACGAAGTCCTCGATGGTGTCGAGGCGCATCTCGCGGATGATCTCGGAGAGATCGGTGGCGGTCATGAACTCCGCGCGCTGCTCGAACACCGCCTTGCGCT
>NZ_JAQGIZ010000122.1 GCF_028290885.1 Phenylobacterium sp. | reverse complement strand
TGGCGACTTCGGGGGCGAGTTCGGCCGGATCCCGCGCGGCCGGGACTGCGGAAACGTCGGATTGCGCAGTCATTCCTTGGCCTTCCCAGGGGTCAGGGTGCACGAGAGCCCCGGCGCATAAACGCCGCAGGTCAAATCGGTGTTCCCCCTCGGCGAGTGGGGAGGTTTGCGCCGGCGGGCGCGCCACGATGTTCCTATTTTGTTCTTGACATCCGCGCGCGAATTTGCGACACTTCGGTCAGCGTTGATTGGTGCGCCGCCGGGGGCGGGGCCCGCAAGGAAGCAGATACCGCGCAGGTTCGACGCCGCATTGACGATGTTGGGGTGTTGATCCATGTCGCGGCCGCTGAGCTTCGGCATCCATGGGGACCCAGGGCTTGCGCCCCGGGCGCTCATCCGTTGATGGGGTTGATGGGCGGTGGCGAGGCTGTCACGCCTCGCAGGTCGTCAATGCAGGTCCATGCCGATGACGATCATCGAGACCGTCAATACGGCCAGGCCGGTCAATAGCAGCCGGTCGATCCAGGCCACGTGCCAACTGGCCGCCCGCCGCCGAATGGCCATAGACGACAGCACGATGGTTCCGAGGAAAAAGGCCGCAGCGAACCACGCGATCTCGTCGCCAAAGGTGTTATCGCTCATGCGCGTATAGATCAGCGTCGTGATGATGGCGAAGCACACCGCGAGGAGCGCCGATGCGACGCCTACGACTCTGACGTGGCGGGCTTCTACGTCCTCCACCCGCTGTTCCGGGGGAGCGTAGGCCGACCTGGTGGAATACCGCCGATGAAGCGTCAGGTCTTCAGGCCTGGGCGCCGTTCCGCGTTGTGCTGACATGGTTGTTCTCTCAGTTGCGACGGCAGGTTTGCCGCCTGGTTGGCCCCGCCTTATGGCCGCGTTCGCCGTGGGCGCCCCGCCAGGTCCACACCGAGAAACTCAGCCAAAACGATGGTCCGGAACGATTTCGACCGGCACGCCCATCAGCTTTCGCGGCGACTCAAACCGGTTGTCGCCACTCGCCAGGAAGCCGCGATCCTCCAGGACCGCGCGCCATTCAGCGGGCGTAAAGCGAAGGGCCACGCCGCTGTCGGACGAACGGTCCGTTCGAAACGTCGCGTTGAAGCTTGCCATGGCCGATCTCCATCCAGGTGCGCGACATAGATGGCCCCGGCGGCCGTCAGGATTAGGGCTGTTGTGTCGCGGTCATCGAAATAGATGGGGCGGGCTGGCGATCTTTGGTGGTGGGGCTATCACATTGTTTTACCAACAGAGTCTTGGCTTGGAGCGCGCGCGCCGGCGTCAGTGAGCGCAGCCTTTGCCCCAGACCAGCCCTGAAGGACATTCGGCGTCAGCAGGAGGGCGCCGCGGAGCGCGCGGTCCCGGAGTCAGTTGCGGGTGACCTTGGCGTCGAAGATGTATCCGAGGCCGCGGACGGTGCGGATCACCTCGTTCAGCGCGCCGTGATTAAGCTTGCGGCGAAGCCGGCTGATCTGCACGTCGACGGCGCGGTCAAAGACGTCTGCGTCAGCGCCCATCGTGTTCTCGATCAGCCTGTCGCGGCTCAATATCTGCCGAGGTGCGGCGACGAAGGCCAAAAGCAAGGCGACTTCCCCGGCGCTCAGCAGGATCGTGACGCCGTCGGGGCCGCGAAGGGCGCGGCGGGGAACGTCAAGCGTGTATCCGCTGAACTGGTAACTGCGAGGGGGCGCGACCAGTGGGTTGCCGTCGGTCCGTCGACGAAGGACCGCGCGAATTCGAGCCAGGAGTTCGCGCGGACTGCAGGGCTTGGCCAGATAGTCGTCGGCTCCGAGTTCCAGGCCGATCACGCGGTCGATCTCCTCCCCGGCGGCGCTCAGCATGATGATGGGCGGGCCGCGCCCATCGACCACGCGGCGGCAGATCGAAAGACCGTCCTCGCCAGGCAACATGACGTCGAGAAGCACAAGATCGACCTGAACGGAATTCAGAGAGCGGTCCATCGCAGGGCCGTCATGGGCGCATGCGACCGAATAGCCTTCGCCGTTCAGATAGTCGGCGATGCAATTTCGCAGCCCGGTGTCGTCGTCGACGATGAGGATGTTCGGCGCCTTGCCGTGGTCCATTTCTGCGAGCATTGCCAAGCCTCAGGCCATCGGCGGAACGCTGCTCATCGCAGCTCGCCCATAAAGATTGAATGTGGTTGCGATGGACCGGCGGGGAAAGTCCCGCTCCAGGCGGCGGCCCTTCTTTTGAAGAAAGGGAGACCCTCCCTGGGGGGATGGGAGGGTCTCTGTCGCGCTACGCCCCTGGGGAGGTGGGGTGGAGTGTGGCGCGTCGCGTTTTGATTGGCTCCATTCGCGGGATCAACCTCCCGCTGAGGGGGACATTCGCAACCGATCAGGGCGACGCTTGGACCTCACCGTAACGAAGAAGCGAAATCTTGTTGCCGGTGGGAATTCTGCGTGTCGGCAAGCGATCGCTGTGCGCCAATTAGTTCCCTGTTTGTTCTTGACAACCGGGCGCGAATTTGAGAGACTTCGGGCAGCGTTGATCGGTGCGCCCGCCATTCGGCGCCGAAGCCAGGCGCCTAGGTGACCGCGGTCGACGCCGGAGCGGAGCGACCGGCTTCTCCCGAAGGCGCCGTCACAGTGACCGCGAGGCCAAGCGGGCTGCTGGCGAAATCCAAGGCCGCGCCCATCTGCTCGGCGAGCGAGCGAACGACCCGCATGCCCAGGCCGCCGTCAACTGCAGGGTTGAACCCCTCGGGCAAGCCGACTCCGTCGTCGAGAACCGTCAGGATCAAGTCGCCGCCGCGAGGGCTGCGGCAACTGACATCGATACGCCCGGCGGCGCCGGCTGGGTGAGCGTACTTGACCGCGTTGGTCACCAGTTCAGTGACGATCAGGCCGAGCAGACCGGCTCTCTCCGGCTCGATGGTGCAGGGCTTCGCGTCGCAATTCAGTTCTATCGGCCGGTTCAGACACACCGACTGCGCGAGGATGCCACAGGTAGACGCCAGGTACTCATCCAGGTCGATAAGCCCGCTGTTGAGCCGACCTCCGAGGAGGTGATGCAGGCGTCCCACGGTCTCGATCCGAACGCCCACCTCGTCGAGCATCAGACAGGCCTCGGCTATCGTCAGGGTCCTCTTGGCCTTCGCAACCTGGGACGACTGCAGCCGCACAAAGCCTGCGAGCAACGCCAGATTATTGGCGATGCGATGGTGAGCTTCTCTAAGTAGAGTATCTGACTTATCGGAACCGATATCAACCGTAATCATCATTTACTCGCACCATTCGTGCTAGCGGAGAACAACCCTCCATCATCATCAAGCATAAATAAATTGTAAGCAACATAGTTCCATGGAAGGCAGCGTCAAATTGCCCGTTAAATTGGAGGCGGATGCCAAAATATCCAATTTTACATAATTTAGACTTTACCACCCCAGACATCTATTCCCCCAAAGGCTGAAATCGAGGGCCTTGTGCAGCGATAGCGAAAAGTATGAAATGAGTAAGCAGCGGTCTTGACGCCTTTTGCTGAAAATGTTGGCTTTCAGCCACGCCTACAGTCGGGGCGGCCGAAGTTTCGATCGGAGGAGGGGTGGGATGAATGACCTGTCGCGGCCGGAACGGCTGCAAATCATGCTCACAGAGGATGAACTGGCGGCGCTGGACGATTGGCGGTTCCAGAGGCGGATGCCGAGCCGGGCTGCGGCGGTGCGCGAACTGCTGAAGCGTGGTCTGGCTGCGGAGGGCGTCACCCTGCCGAACGGCCGCACGAAGTCCGCGGACTTCGGCGTCATCTCTTCGAAGGTGGACGGCGAGTCCGCGCCTGGCGAATGAGGCGCGTCTGCCCTCGGGCCTGAGGGCTACGAGGCCGCCGACAGCTTTGCGGGCGCAGGTTCGCCGTGGGCTTCGGCGACGCGGGCCTGGAACCAGGCGACCCCGTGCTCATGCTTCGGGGAGAGTACGCCGCCGCGATAGATTCCGGTCCGCAAGTTGCGCTGCACCTCTTCGCAGACCTGCTTGTCCTGAGCGGTGACCCGGTCTGAGACGGCGAACATCTGCGCGAGCTCAGCCGTGCGCGCAGGGTCGAAGAAGTAGAAATAGTCCAGTCGGGTTTCTTCGGGTCCCACGGCGGTCATGCGCTCGATCATGTAGCCGTGGCGATAGGTGTTGATCGCCAGATTGGGCCACAGCCACGCCCAGGTCCCGGCGTAGACGCCGGCGTCGCGGGGCGGGGCGGAATGGAAGACGACCTGGCCCTCGATCTCGACCCGGTAGTCGGCGACCACCACGTCGGCGTCGAACTCAGGATGCACCAGGGGCAGGTGGTAGCCCTCGAGATAGTTCTCGACGTAGGTCTTCCAGTTGCAGGCCAGCGCATGGCTGCGCCGCTCGATCAGCGGAAACGCCGGAAACGCGGCGGCGTCCCCCAGGGGCGCGAGCGCCTCGGCGAGCGCGGCGGCCGCGAGGTTGAGGTTGACGAACACCAGGCCGCGCCAGGTCTCCACCCGCACCAGAAAGAGCCCGTACCGGCGCGGGTCGAACCCGGCGGCGGCGCCGAAGTCCGTGGCGCTGCGCAGGCGCCCGTCCAGCGCGTAGCGCCAGCCGTGGTAGCGGCAGACGAAGGCTTCGCCGCAATGGCCAGCGCCGTCGGCCACCAGCGCGCCCGCCCGATGCCGGCAGACGTTGTGGAAGGCCGCGAGCCCGCCCTCGGCGTTGCGCACCACAACCACCGGCGCGCCGCCGATCTCCTCGGCGAGGTAGTCGCCGGGGTTCGGGACCATCGCCTCATGGCCGACGAACTGCCAGGTGCGCCGCAGGATCTGCGCCCGGTCGGTGCGCAGGGCCTCGTCGCCGCAATAGAGATCGGCCCGCAGCATGGCGCCTCCGGCAAGACTTGGCCCCGCCAAACTAGCTTCGGCGCAGCCAAAGATACAGGAGGGCCCCGGCGGCGACGGGGACGAGACCGAACGCCAGCTCAAGCGGCTTGCCGGCGGCCATGAGGGCGAGGCTGCAACCCATGGCGAGCAGCGCCGTGGCGCGGGCTGCCAGCCGCCGGCTGGGCGCAAGGCGGCCGGAAAGCCGGATGAGCGAGCCGCCGGCCAGGATATAGGCGTAGAGGCAGAGGATGACGGCGACGTCGGCCAGCACGCCGAACTGGCGTCCAAGGGTGGGGCCGGCGGTGGCGATCGCCACCAGGCTCATCAGACCGCCGGCGAGCGCGAGGTTGATGGCCGACACCCGCTCGCCTGGCCGAGTGCGGAAGAGCGAGGGGAAGACACCGGCGTCGGCGCCGCTGCGGGTGGTCTCGCTGGTCACCAGGGTCCAGCCGGTCAGGCAGCCCTGGGCCCGCAGCAGGCCGCACACCGCGATCAGCGCGGCGAGGCCGACGCCGAGGGTGGTGCGGGCCGCCTGGGCGAAGGGCGCCGATGAGCTGGCCAGGGCGGCGGCCGGCAGGATGCCCATCAGCACGGCGCAGGCGGAGATGTAGAGCGCGGCGACGGCTATGACGCCGACCAGGGTGGCGCGTGGCACATTGCGCGCCGGATCGCGCACCACGCCGGCGGTCGCCGCGGCGCACTCGACGCCCAGGAAGGCCCAGAAGGCGGTCAGCGCCGAGGACCCGGCAGCCGACACGAGCCCCAGGCCCCGCGGATTCCAGGACGCGATGAACACGGCCGGATGGAAGGCCAGCCATCCGACGGTCGCGGCGACCAGGACCGGCAGGAGGCCGAAGGCGAGCGTCAGACCCTCGATACGGGCGACCGCGCGGGGGCCGAACCAGCAGGCGCCGACGCCGAGCCAGATGGACGCGAGGGTGAGCGCAAGCCGGGGCGTGGGTCCGGCCAAGGCCGGCACGAGGTAGCCGACCGCGCCGGCGGCCGCCAGCGCGATCGCCGAGACTCCGATCCAGTTCGTCGCGGGGTAGGCCACCGCCGTCTGGACGCCGAAGAACGGGCCGAGGCCGGCCTCCACATAGCCGGGAAGGCCCTTGGCGGCCGGCGCTGCGATGCCCAGCCAGGCGAACATGCCGGCGAGCGCCAGGGCGGCGGCGGTGGCGGCGATCCAGCCGAGGATCGAGATGGATCCCACGCCGCCCAGACTGGCCGGCAGCAGGTAGATGCCCGAGCCGATCATGCTCCCGGCAACCAGGGCCGTCGCCCCGAAGAGGCCGACGGAGCCGTTGCCCGCAACGGCCGTGGCGTCGCGGCGAAGGACGGTGGTGTCGGTTGCGGCCATTGAGTGCCCCCAGGCCAGGATAGCACCGATCTTTGCCTGGGATCATGAGCGCGACAGCCAACTTTTCCGACACACCCTGGCGGCGTGCGTTCGAGGCGGCGAAGGGGCTACAAGTGGCGGATGGCCGACCGAATCCTCGTTCTTTATGGGTCGTACCGGACGGATCGACTGGGCATCCGGCTCGCCGAATACATCGTGGCGCGGCTGCGCGCGCGGGGCGACGAGCCGGAACTCATCGACGCCAAACGCATCGGCCTTCCGATGCTCGACCGGATGTACAAGGAATTTGCGCCGGGATCCGCGCCGCCGGCCATGGAAGACCTGGCCGCGAAGATCCGGTCCGCCGACGCCTTTGTCTTCGTCACCGGTGAATACAACTGGGGGGTCCAGCCGGGGCTGAAGAACCTGACCGACCATTTTCTCGAGGAGTGGTTTTGGCGCCCCGCTGGGATCGCCAGCTATTCCTTGCGGCGAATATCCGGCGCGCGCGCCAACGTCGCCTGGCACGGCACCTTGTCGGAGATGGGCATGGTGGTGATCTCAAGCACGCTCACGGTCGGTCCCATCACGGACACGCTGAGCGCCGACGCGCAGCCGGCCGGGGAGGCGGGCCAGGCCCTCGAGCGCGCGTTCGGACGCTTTGCGGACGATCTCGCCTGGTGGACCGAAGCCGCGAGGGCCCAGCGCGCCCGACGGGCGCCTCCCTACTGATTGGCCGCCCCGAGTACGAAATCAGGCCGTGCGCCAGAACGCCTGCTCGATGCTGTGGGTCTCGAAAAGACCCTTCGCGAGCGCCTGCCGGATCGAGGCGTCGTAGTCAGGCGCGGCCTGGAGCTGGTCCATGAGTTTTTCGACCGCGGCCATGTTTTCAAGGCGGGTAACCCACAGGACGTCGGAGTGACCGCCGACGCGCGCCGCCACCTGGACCTCAACTCCCGAAATCTTGGTTACGATGCCGGCGACTTCATGGGCCCAAGTCATGGCGTCGGGGATCGGGCCCACGATCCGAGCACGAGTGGAGAACATGATCATAATTTCCTCCATCTTGGATTTTCGGTGAAAGCCCCCGACAGGTTGACGTGCAAAAAACTGGGCGCTCGCCGACGAGGAGCAAAAGCGGACAACCATGCCCGGTAACAACTCGTCGATAAGGGCGCCAGAACTCAGCCTAGAGTAGAATTGCCCTAAGCGATCGGCCGGCAAATAGACAGCGCACACGCGGAAGCTTACGAACGAAGCTAAATTGGTACATGCGCAGTTAAACAATCTGCGCCATCCGGTGCGACGTCAAGTGACGTCTTCGCGATGACTTACGTCGACTGCCGATAACCTGGGCGTTCGGCCGTGGTGGGCCCGTGCTCTGAGGTGCGCGGCCGCGGCGTCAGCGTGACGGCAGGCGCGCCGCGGCGATGGACGCGATCAGTTGCGTCCCGCCAAGATGGCTAGCAAGAACACACTGTTTCGGACCGTGAAGGCGCGCATAAGGTCAAGCTATACCGCTCGATGGCGCACACAAACTTAGCTTTCGGCGGCAGCCTGGCTGCAACTTGGCGGGAGCATCGAGGGTGATGATGTCACTGGAGCAAGCGTCCTATGTTGCGCAGATCGCGGGCGGCGCCGCGGTCGTGATCTCGCTGGCGTACGTCGGCTTCCAGCTGCGCCAAAACACGGTGCAGCTTGCCCGCGGCGAGGCCAATGCGGCGCTTGGCCAGAATTCGGCGTTCAGGCTGGCGATCGCCAACAATCGCGAGGTGGCGCAACTTTGGATCCAGGGCTTGGCCGGCGCCCCGCTGGAGCCGCATGACCGCCTGCGATTCGACATGCTGCTCTCGGAAAACCTCTGGATTTCATTCCATCTCTGGGATCGCTCAAGGCTCCGGCTTGGATCGGAGGGACAGTGGTCGAGGGGCGTGGTGCGTGGCCTCGTCGAGAGGCTTTCAACTGCAGGGGGAAGCAAGTGGTGGGCCCGATTCAAGGACCGCTATCCTCCGGCCTACGTTTCCGAGATCGACAGGGAGTTGGCCGCAACGTCGCCTGAGGGTGACCTGAACTAGGGCCGGCGGGAGCGGGGGCGTGATGGAAGTCGCGAAGGACAGGACGGCTGGCGCACCGGGCGGCCGCCTGGGCGCGGTCGTCGATGTGGCGATCTGGCTGGGCGTCCTCGTTCTGGAGGCGGTGGTCGTCAGCAGATTGGGCGGCCGGACGCCGAGCGGCGCCTTCACGCGGCTGGCCGCGCCGGCTGAAATGCTGGTTCTCCTGATCGTGGCGACGATGCTGATGCGGCGACGCGGCGAAGGCTGGCGTTCGGTCGGGCTGGCGCCGCCGGCTTCGATCCGACGGGTGGCGGGGCTGGTCGTGGGAGGCTATCTCGCGGCCATCGCCTCAAACGCCGCCTGCGTATTGCTCGCCTTCCCGGCGCTTGGCCTTTCCCCCCCCAGCTTCGGCGCTCTTGGAGCGCTGCAGGGCCACCCATGGGCCTTCGCCCAGTGGCTGGTGGTGGCCTGGGTCTCCGCCGCCGTGGGCGAGGAGCTGCAGTTCCGCGGGTTCCTGTGGTCGCGGATCGAGCGCCTGTTCGGCGGCGGTCGATGGGCCGTCGCGCCGACCCTGGTGGTGCAGGCCGGCCTCTTCGGCTTGGGCCACATCTATCAGGGCCTGGGGGGCGCGCTGGTGACGGGCGGGATGGGGCTGGTGCTGGGCGTGGTGTTGCTGGCCGGTCGGCGCAATCTGGTTGGCTGCATGGTGCTGCACGGACTGATCGACACGATCAGCCTGACGGCGATGTTCCTTGGTGCGGTCCCGACCGCCGCCGCGCCGTGATTACGTCATGGCGGGAGACCTGACCTACCGCGCCGCCGCCGCGAGCTGCTCGACGAGGTCGAGGGTGGCCCGGTGGAAGGCGGGGCGGGGATGGACGCCATCGGCGCCGAACTCGAGCACCGTCTCGGTGGCGGGGTCGTAGCGAGGCCAGGCCACGCCGCCGGCGCTGTCGGGATCGGAGGCCTTGGCGAAGGCGACCCAGTAGGCCATGGCCTGGCCGCTGATCTTGCGGTCCTCCGGCGTGGCGGCGGCGATGGTGCGGCCGCCGTAGGGGGTCGGTTTGTCGGGGACGTTGTCGAACACGTAGATGATCTCGCCGCCGTGGCTGAGGCCGTGAATGGCGGCGCGCTGGGCGGCCGGCACGTAGGAGAAGTAGTAGACCCAGGCCCTCTGGCCGTTCTTCGTGTGCAGGCGTGCGAGAAGGCGGTCGGGCTCGATGACGGCGGCTTCCGTGCCCAGGTCCCACTGGACGTTCATGAGGTCCGAGGGACTGCCATATGCGGCGATCAACTTGTCGCGGAGCGGGCCGGCGCGATCGAGCGGGGTGGTCTTCGGAAACAGGCTGGCTTCCCAGCTGTTGCCGCCGGCGATGTAGGGCACCTTGAGCTCGCGACCGGCGGCGAAGGCGGCGGCGGGACCCTCCGGCAGGACCTTGCCGTCGAGGATCGGGGTGACCTGGCCGGCGGGCTTGGAGAGCTGCTCGGCGCTGAGCGCGCGGAGCGCCTTCAGGGCTTCCGGGCCGGAGCCGGTGACGCCCAAGGCCGCGGCGTAGTCGACGCCGACCTTTTCGGCGGCGGCCATCGGCAGGCCGGGGATGCGGCCGAAGCCGGACTCGGAGATCGCCTTGGCGAACAGCCCCTTGGCCTGGGGCGAGGCCATGAGGTCGTTGATCAGGATGCCGCCGGCGGACTCCCCGAAGGCGGTGACGTTGGCCGGATCGCCGCCGAAGGCCGCGATGTTGGCCTTGACCCACTTCAGGGCCGCGAGGTTGTCCATCATGCCGTAGTTGGCGAGCGGGGCGCCGGGCTGCTCGGCGGTGAGCGCCGCGTGGGCGAAGAAGCCCAGGCGGCCGAGGCGATAGTTCACCGTGACCAGCACCACGCCTTTCTGGGCGAAGTGGGTCCCGTCATAGATGAAGTTGGAGCCCGAGCCGCCGGTGAACGAGCCGCCGTGGATCCAGACCATCACCGGCAGCTTGGCGCCACGCTTGAAGTTGGCCGGGGTCCAGACATTGAGGGTCAGGCAGTCCTCGGACTGTTTCACGTCCGGGGCGACCTGGCGCATCTGCATGCACATGGGGCCGAAGGCCGTGGCGTCGCGGGTTCCGGTCCAGCCCTTGGGGGCTTGCGGCGGGCGCCAGCGCAGCTCGCCCACCGGCGGGGCGGCGAAGGGGATGGCCTTGAAGCTGGCGACCGCGCCGGAGACATGGCCGTGAAGGGCGCCTTGAGCGACCTTGGCGGTGTCGGCGGCGTAGGCGGTGGTCGCCGCAAGGGTAAGGGCCGCCGCGGTGGCGGTGATGAGGTGGCGAAGGATCATGCGTCGGTCCCGATGGCCCGCTTGTGTTTGGCGGCGGTCGGTTGCGGGAGCCGGCGCCTGTTCGGACGTTCGCGGTCGCTTGGTTGCGGGTCAAGCGACGGATAAGGGTCGTCCGGTTTCGATCTATGCAGATTTGGCCTGGCGGCGTTCACGCCGCACCGACGAAGTCGACGATTTGCTGCGCCCGGTGACGCCATAGGCCGGATCGCATGACCTTCTCCTGGCCGCTCCGTGCGACGGCCTCCCCCTCGTCGAGGTCGAGCAGCCTGCCGACGACGTCCGCCGCCGAGCCGGGTTCAGCGCGGTTGAAGAAGCCGATCGCTTTGCCGCCGCCGAACAGTTCGTCCAGCGGCTGGCTGAAATCCGAGGCGACGGCGGCGCCGGCGAGGGCGGCGTAGATCGCGCGCTCGCATGCGCCGTTCGCGGCGTTCAGGTTCAGGACAACCCGTGAATTGCCGTAGAGCGCCGAAATATCCTCGAATTTGACCTCGGCGAGGTAGGTCACATGGCGGCGCTCGCCCAGAAACGCCTCCCACCCGGCCCCGCAGATCGTCACCGGTAGCCCGGCGTCGACGAGCGAACGGATAATGCTGATCCGGTCCATGTTGCGGACATAGGTCAGCGGCTCGCGGAGGAAGTTGTGCATCTGCGCATCGAACCCGGCATCGTCCCCCAGGCGCGCGCCGAGCTCCAGCGTCGCAGCCGTATCGTTGAACGCGTCCAGCAGCGAGGCTTCGCGATCGGCCAGCAGGCGATCGACGACGCCCTGCAACAGGCGCTTGCCCGGACTGTCCTCTGCTTGTTCCCACAGGCGCTGCGGCTCGCCGTTCCAGGTGGCGGCCGCGAACACCGGCCATTCACGCGAGCGATAGTCTTTCGTCGCAGCCCGCGGCGGCTCTCCACTTGGCAGCATCGTCATGCCCTGCCCAGGCAGCTTGACCGCCTGGGCGTACCGCAGGTGACTGGGGTTTGAATAGATGGCGTACCTGCCCTGCAGCACGCTGGCGAGGCTGTGCGGAGCATAGATCGGGTGATCGAGCTGCCAGCCGACGAACTTCACGCCCAGGGCGTCGAACAAGGACCTCCCGTCGCTGAGCGTGACACCGCCGAAGAAGGAGCTGAAGGAGAGCACGGCGTCGTAGCGCGCCGCCTGAAGCTCGGCCGCGAGATGGTCGGCCGGCGCTACGCCGTTCACGACGTGAACGGACTGGTCGGAGACCAGGGCCTGATGTCCCAGCTCGGACAGCGCCCCCTGCAGCGAAAGCACAAAGCGGCTGTAGGGGTGGCCCTCGGCCATGGCCTTGATAAGCAGGATCCTCATCGCGCGGCCCGACGACAGGCGCCGTGACCATCACGCCGCAACCTTGGGTTATCCTCCGATGACTCGCGGCGCCCGCAAAGCGGGCCCAATTCCTCAACAATTCAGGAGTTTCCGATGTCCACCAAAGGCGGGCGCGCGGCTGCGCGTCCTCGACCTCGCACGCCTGCGGAGAAGCTGCGGCGCAAGGCGCAAGCGATGAGCTTCCTGGCGCTCGAGGCGCTGGCCAAGATCATGCTGGACAAGGACGCGCCCGCGCCGGTCAAGCTGGCTGCGGCGCGAGAAGTGATGGACAGGGGGTACGGGCGCCCGAAGGTCGGCTGCGAGTTCGACGCCCCTGAGGGGCTGACGGTTATCGTCAAGCGCTTCAGCGAGGTGACGCCGGAAGACGAAGCCGAGGCCGATGCGACGGAGGCCGCCCTTTGAGTAAGGCAATCGTGCCGCGGCGCTGGCGGCCGCGCGGCTATCAGCAGCCGCTCTGGGACTACCTTGAGGGCGGCGGCAAGCGGGCCGACGTGGTGGCGCATCGGCGTTGGGGCAAGGACGAGGTGGCGCTGAACTGGGCCGCTTGTCAGGCCATGGAGTCCCAAGGGACGTACTGGCATCTGCTGCCGGAGGCGAGCCAGGGCCGCAAGGCGATCTGGGACGCGGTCAACCCCCACAGCGGCAAACGGCGGATCGACGAGGCGTTCCCGAAGTCGATCCGGACGCGGACGCGCGACGCCGAGATGATGATCCACCTCAAGGAGGGCTCGACCTGGCAGGTCGTCGGGTCCGACAACTTCAACTCGCTCATGGGCTCGCCGCCGGCCGGCGTGGTGTTCTCCGAGTGGTCGCTGGCCAAGCCCGAGGCGTGGAGCTTCATCCGGCCGATCCTGGCGGAGAACGGGGGCTGGGCGCTGTTCCTGTGGACGCCGCGCGGGCGGGGGCACGCGACGCGGGCGTTCGAGAGCCGCAGGCTGCGGCCGGACGAGTGGTTCACCCTGCGCTCGCCGGCGACGGACACCGACGTGTTCAGCCGCGAGCAGCTGGAGCGGGAGCGGGCCGAGATGATCGCCGAGCTGGGCAGCGAGGAGGAGGGGGAGGCGCGGTATGCCTCGGAGTACCTGGTGGACTTCGACGCCGCCGCGCCCGGGGCCTATTACGCGAGCCTGCTGGCGCAGGCCGAGCGCGAGGGGCGGGTGGGGCGCGTGCCCTACGACCCGGCGCTGAAGGTGGACACCGCCTGGGACCTCGGCATCGACGACTACACGGCGGTCTGGTTCTTCCAGCAGGCCGGACGCGAGGTCAGGGCCATCGACTATTTCGAGACCTCGGGCGAGGGGCTGCAGGCGGTGGTGCGCCAGGCGCTGGCCGGCAAGCCCTATGTGTTCGGGACCCATCACCTGCCGCACGACGTGATGGTGCGCGAGCTGGGGGCGGCGGGCCGCTCGCGGTTCGAGACCCTGGGCGGACTGGGCGTGTCGCCGATCTCCGTGGGGGCGGCGATGGACCCGGAGGAGCGGATCAACGCCGGGCGGCTGATGATCCCGATGACCTGGTTCGATGCGGCCAAGTGCGCCGGCGGCCTCGAGCGGCTGCGCGGCTACCGCAAGCGCTGGAACCGGGCGACGCGTAGCTATGGCGGCCCGCTGCACGACCAGGCCAGCCACGGCGCCGACGCCTTCGGCGAGTTCGCCGCCAATCGCGCGGGTGGAGCGGCGGCGAAGCGGCCTGCGCGGCCGGGGATGGGCGAGCCGCTGGGGTGGATGGGGTGAGCGCTAGTGTGCTGGATTTGAAGTTCGCCCTACTCACGGGCCACGCGCCGAGCGAACTTCAAATCCAAAAAGCACACTAGAAAAATCGGCTTGCTAGTGTCCTCATCGATTCCGAAGTTCGCCACAGCCAACCGCAAGCGCTTGCGAACTTCGGAATCGGGACACTAGAGCAGCCGGGCCTGGCTGTCCGGGGCGGGTTCGGTCGCGCCCGTGTTCGGAAGGCGCACGGTGAAGGCCGCGCCGTCCCGGCAGTCGGTATCCAGGGTCGCGCCGAGCTGCTGGACCAAGGAGCGGACCAGCCGCATGCCGAGGCCGGCCGGGTTGGGCTTGTCGGGAAGGCCGGGTCCGCTGTCGTCGACCTGCAGGCGCAGGCCCGCGCCCTCGCGCGTCAGCTTCACCGAGATCGTCCCGACCGCCGGCGCCGGATAGGCGTGCTTGGCGGCGTTGGTGATGAGCTCGTTGACGACCACGCCGAGGGCGACGGCCTTGTCGAGCGACAGGACCGAAGGCTCGGCCTCGACCGTCAGCTGCACGCGGGCCTTGTCGACGACCGACTCGCCGAGCCGCGCGCAGAGGTCATGCAGATAGGTGGAGAAATCCACCTCGTCCTTGCGGCCGGAGCGGTAGAGGCTGGCGTGCACGTCGGCGATGGTCTGGATCCGGTCGACGGCCCTGGCCAGGTGATCGCGGACCTCCGGCAAGTGGGCCACGCGGCCTTGCATGGAGAGCATCGCCGAGACCACGGCCAGGTTGTTCTTCACCCGATGGTTCAGTTCGTCGAACATCTCGGACTGGCGAGCCTCGGCGCGCTTGCGCTCGGTGACGTCGACCACCAGCTGGGCGAGCCGGTCGCGGCCGATCTGGCTGAGGTGGATGTCGAACCAGCGTGGGCCGCCCGGGCGGTGGTATTCGAAGTGCAGTGGGTGGCCCTTCAGCGCGGTTTCGCAGGCCTGCAGCAAGGCCTGCAGCAAGGCCGGCGGCGAGTTGCTCAGGATCTCGCTCTGCCGCCGCCCGACCAGCGACGCCTCCTCGCCGAGCATTCTGTGGAGCGCCGGGTTGGCTTCCAGGACCACGTAGTCGATGACTCCGCCGGCCGCGTCGCGCACCGTTTCCACCATGGCGAAACCGTCGGAGACGCCTTCGAAGAGGGTCCGGTAGCGCAGCTCGCGCTCGATGAACTGGGCGCGGCTGGAGCGGAGGCCGCCGATGAGGTCGCGAAGCCGGCTGGGCGCACCCGACACGACTTCGCCAACTCCCCCGCGGCGAGCGGCGGCGCCCTGCTCAGCAGAGGTTCCGAAGTCTCCCATCTCCGAACCCGGGAATTGCTGCATCCATTATGTAAGCACGAAGTCGAAACGCCCCACCGACCCCGGGTATCCGTCCGGAGCAACAATTTGAGAAGCTTAACAGAATCCCCGCATGACGGCACTCAACTGACCGTTGCGAACAGCGGTATGATGGATTTCGCGAGGGCGCCGGCGGCGTGGGAGCAGGGAGTCAAATCGCCCAGGGCGGCGGCTCTGAACCGCCGGCCGCCAACCCTAGGCTGCGTCCGCCCGATACATGATGCAGTCGATCTCCATGAGATCGGGGAAGTGGCCGCGCGAACAGGGAACCAGGGCGCTCAGGCGGAAGCCAAGGTTGGCGTAGACGTCGAGCACCTCCGCGAAGCCCCGCGTGCCCTCGTAGAGATGGCGCACCGCCAGCTCGCTCTGCAGTCCGACGAAGGATTGGATGGCGTCGCCGGCGCCCTCGACCACGGCCAGGTCGCTGCCCTGGGTGTCCATCTTGAGGAACGGCCGGGAAAAGCCGAGCTGCTCGCGCCATTTCGGAAGCTCGGCGGCCACCGTCGATCGCATGACCTGGATCTGGCGGGCGACGGTGTTCTGGCCCTCGTAGATCTCCGGCTGGTCCGCGGTCGGCCGGTTCAGCGAACTGAAGGTGCTGGCGGTCATGACGTTGAAGGTCGCCGGGCCGCCTTCACGGTCCAGGGCCAGGGGCGCCACGAACCACAGGGGATCGGCCTCGGCGCTCGCGCGCAGGCGCTCGGCCACTTCCGGAATAGGTTCGAAGGAGATGATCGCACCCTTGAAGCCGACGTCCCGCCGAAGCTGGGTGGCGTATTGCCCTTCGTTGGCGCCGACGTCGAAGACCGCATCGACCCCGAAGCGATCGAACATCTGGCGCAGGCAAAGCCGCTCCGGCAGCTGATGAATCTCGGCCGGGTGGACGATCAGCGCGCCGGTCAAGCGCTCCACAGTTTTCGCGAGCTGACGCTTCAGGCTGACCATCACGCCACGAAGCGTGGGCGGCGCGGTCACGTCAAGGCCAGAAGCGGCGCCTTGGGCGGGGTGTGGGGCGATGGAATCATTTTGTTCGCATTTTGTTCTTGACATCCGCGCGCGAATTTGAGATAGTTTTGGCAGCGTTGATTGGTGCGCCCGCGGCGCAGACTTCGCTCCCCGCCTTCGAATTTTGAGGATCGCCGCCGGCTCGACGGGAGCCTGCGTTTGCGCGCCTCGCGTCTGCCAACCAGGAGCAGCCAATGCCTTTCATGCCCCGGGGCGAGCCCCAATCCGTGCCGGATCCGGATGGGGACGCCTACGACGAGATGCTGCGACGCTATCGGGCGCGGAGCACGGACGATGCCGCCGCGTCCGACGATCTCCTTGTTGGAAGCAGCGACGCCGACCAACTCATTGGCGGCTCAGGTGACGACGATTTGGGGCAACGGTTTGGGGCAACCATGAAGAAGGGCTTCCAGGACTTCATGGCGAAGGACGCAAACGGCAGGCCCCTTCATCCGATGGGCCATCCAGGTCTCGCGGAATCGATCGTGCCCGTCGTTGGCTCCGCGCATGAAGCTGTCGCCGACTTTCAGGAGGGCCATCCGTTCCTGGCGGCGGCCAACGTGGGCTTGGCGGGGCTTGAACTCACCGGCGTAGGAGACGTCGGGAGCGACCTCGTCAAAGGCGGGATACGATTTGGTCGAAGCCAGACCTGGAACGCCCTTCGGAAGGCCTATGGAAAGGAAGGCCTGATCGACGCCTTCCAACCGGGCCACCACATCATAGAGCGCCAACACATCCCCGGCTGGGTGCCGGACCGTGTCGCAAACCACTGGCTGAACATCAAACCCATGACTGACCGGGTCATCGACGGCGTCGAGCATACGGGTGCGCAAGTTCACCGCCGCATCCACGGTCGCGCCCGGGTAAATGGTCAGCTGATGCCGCGGTTTACGCCTCTTCAGCGCCTCCAGTACGCAACAAAGCCCTCCACTAGAGCTCTACTGGGCGTTGCACCCGAAACGCTTGGGCGGGTCGTGGGTGACGGCCTGGCGGACAATCTCAACGACTAGATTTCTGGCCCGCCAACACGCTCGACCGGCTGAACGGCCTGATCAAGGAATGCCTGCGCGAGCCTTTCCGCGGGACCGGCAAGCCCGAACCGCTGCGCGGCGATCTCCAGGGATGGCGGTCGCGGCGGATCACGATCGAGGATCGTCTGGTCTATCGCGTTTCCGGCAAGGGCGCGGCCCAGCAGCTGGAGATCGCGCAGTGCCGGTTCCACTACTGAGGTAGTTGTTCGTGTTTTGTTCTTGACACCCGCGCGCGAATTCGGTAAAGTTTTGTCAGCGTTGATTGGTGCGCCCGCGGCTCTGCGGTGAGGCTCCGGTTCGCTCCTTCATTCAGCCGTCGTGGCCCTGACTTCCTGCTTGAGGAGGGGCCGCCTTTCCACCCGCCGGGCTCGCTCGTGCGGGCGTTTTCACGTGTCGCCTTTTGAGGGTCAAAGCCTTGTCCGACGACGAGATCATCAGGGAAGCCCGCGAGGCTTTCGAGCTGGCGGCGGACGCCGAGGCGGAGAACCGGCGCGAGGCGCTGGACGACCTGCGGTTCGCCCGTCTCGGCGAGCAGTGGCCTGCG
>NZ_JAQGIZ010000110.1 GCF_028290885.1 Phenylobacterium sp. | reverse complement strand
GCTGTCGAACGGCGAGATGCGCACCAAGCGGTGGACGCCGGCCTCGGTCTTCAGCCAGCCGTAGGCGTTGGGCCCCTTGACCTGCAGGGTCGCCGACTTGATCCCCGCCTGGTCGCCAGAGGTCTCTACCAGGAACTCGACGGTCATGCCGTGGGCGTTGGCCCAGCGGGTGTACATGCGCAGCAGCATGCCGGCCCAGTCGCAGGACTCGGTGCCGCCGGCGCCGGAGTTGATTTCCACAAAGGCGTCGTTGCCGTCGGCCTCGCCGGACAGCAGGGCCTCGAGCTCGGCCCGCCCGGCCCGCTCCTTCAGGCCGCGGAGCTGGACGCGAGCTTCCTCGAGCGAGGCTTCGTCGCCCTCCTCGTCGGCCATCCCGGCGTAGCCCAGGGCGTCGGCCAGGTCGCGTTCCAGCGACTGTACGGCGTCGATCTGCGAGGCGAGCCGCGTGCGCTCGCGCATCAGGGCCTGGGCGGCCGCGGCGTCGTCCCAAAGGGTCGGGTCCTCGACCCGGGCGTTCAGCTCGTCGAGTTTGCGGAGCGCAGGCTCCCAGTCAAAGACGCCTCCTGAGCAGTTCGATCGACTGCTCGATGTCGGCCTTGGCGGCCTCGACATCCAATCTCATGGGGATTCTCCCGAAACGGTTGGGCGGGCCAGATAGGCTGTGCCGCCCATTAGTACAAGCCGGTGACGTCGTCCGGCTTCTTCGGCGGCGGCGCGGGCTGGACCGCGGAGGCCGCGCTGGGCGCGCCGGTGAGGCCGTTCTGGAAGACCTTGTTGTAGGGCTGCGGCCCGCCGATGACATCGCCTGCGTCGGCGACCCTGGGCTCGGTGCCCGGCCGGAAGGCTTCGCGGATGCCGCGGACCATGGCGAACTTGGCGTTGGCCGGCGGCTTGAAGTCGTCGGCGGGGTAGTACTTGTTCGCCTCCTTCATGAAGTCGATGAAGGTCGGCACCGCCGCCTGCGCGCCGGTCTCGCCGTTGCCCAGGCTGCGATTGTCGTCGAAGCCGATGTAGGTGCCCACCACCAGATGGGGCGTGAAGCCGACGAACCAGGCCGAGCGGAACTCGCTGGTGGTGCCGGTCTTGCCGCCGGTGGGCCGACCGAGCACCGAGGCGGCGGCGGCCGTGCCGCGCTGCACGACGCCTTGCAGCATGGAGGTGATCTGGTAGGCGGTGATCGGGTCCCAGACCTGGGCCCCTGACACCGGGATGCGCGGGCTCTCGTCGCCGTTGAAGCCCATGTCGCAGCGGTTGCAGTCGCGCAGGTCCGCCCTGAAGATGGTCTTGCCCTCGCGGTCCTGCACCAGTTCGATCAGGTGCGGTTCGACCTTCTTGCCGCCGTTGACGAAGGAAGCGTAGGCGGCGGTCAGCTTGAAGACCGTGGTCTCGCCGGCGCCCAGGGCCATGGCAAGGACGTTTTCCATCTTCGACACGACGCCCAGCCGGATCGACGCGGCGCTGATCTTCGGCATGCCGACGCCCTGGGCCAGCCGCACGGTCATGGTGTTGCGCGAGAGCTCCAGGCCTTTGCGAAGTTGCAGCGGGCCAAGGTAGTCGTGCTCGTAGTTCTCCGGCGTCCAGGCCTGGCCGTTGGCGCCGACGAGCGAGATCGGCGCGTCCATGACCACGCTGGCCGGCGTGTAGCCGTTCTCCAGCGCGGTGGCGTAGACGATCGGCTTGAAGGCCGAGCCGGGCTGGCGCAGCGCCTGGGTCGCGCGGTTGAAGCTGGAGAGCGAGAAGGAATAGCCGCCGACCATCGCCAGCACGCGGCCGGAGTCGGGGTCCATGGCGACCAGGGCGCCGTTGACCGCCGGCACCTGCTTGAGCCGGAACGCCGGGCCGCCGGCGTCGTCGGGCGCGACGAAGATCAGGTCGCCGGTCCCGATGCCCTTGCCGGCCCGGGCCCAGGCCACGTCGGCGGGTACGAGCGTTCCGGTCACGCCTTCGATAGTGGCGACATGGACGGTCCCGCCGCCGACCTCGGTGACCACGGCCTGGCGCCAGGTGCGCCGCTCGGCGGGCTTGGCGGACTTCTTGGCCACGTCTTCCCATCCGGTGAGCGTGGTGACGTGGCCCCAGGCGCCGCGCCAGCCGTGGCGGTGGTCGTAGCGCTCCAGCCCGTCCATCAGCGCCGTGCGGGCGGCGCTCTGCAGGCGCGGGTCCAAGGTGGTCCGCATGTAGTAGCCGCCCTCGTTCAGGCGGGGGCCGAGCGTGGCCAGGCTGCGGCGGCGGACCTCTTCCACGAAATAGTCAGCGTCGCGGTACTTGGCCCGCGTGGGCTCCGGCTGGACGACCAGGTCCTCCTGCTTGGCTGCGTTGGCCTGGGCGCGGGTCACCCAGCCGGCCTCGGCCATCTGGTCCAGCACCCAGTTGCGGCGGCCCATCGCCTGCGCCTTGCGGCGGATCGGGTGGTAGTTGTCCGGCCCCTTCGGCAGCGAGGCCAGATAAGCGCACTGGGCGAGGTCGAGGTCGGTGATCGACTTGCCGAAGTAGTTGTAGGCCGCCGCGCCGACGCCATAGGAGCGGTAGCCCAGCCAAATCTCGTTCAGGTAGAGCTCGAGGATCCGCTCCTTGGTGAGCGTGCCGTCCAGCTGCTGGGCGATCAGCGCTTCCTTCAGCTTGCGGCCGATGGTGGCGTCGTTGGTGAGCAGGATGTTCTTGGCGACCTGCTGGGTGATGGTCGAGCCGCTCTCCAGCCGCCGGCCCTGCGCGATGTTGACGATGTCCTTGGCGCTGGCGCGGATGATGCCCGCGTAGTCGAGCCCCGAGTGCTTGAAGAAGTTGCGGTCTTCCGCCGCCAGGAAGGCCTGGGCGAGCTGGGCCGGGATCGCGTCATAGGGCACGAAGATACGCCGCTCGCGGGAGAACTCGCCGATCAGGGTGCCGTCCCAGGCGTAGGCGCGCGTCGCCGTCGGCGGGTGATAGTCGGCCAGGTCGCCGGCGTCCGGCATGTCGTGGAACAGCCACGCGGCCCAGATCGCAATGGCGAAGCCTGCCGCGGCGATCAGGCCCAGCGCGGTGACGCCGGCGATCGCGACCCATTTTTCGCGAGGGGTGGTCAACGGACTTGCGGTCTCCAGAAGCGCCCCGCGCCTTGCGCAGCCGGTCTAGCGGGCTTCGTCAGCGGCGCCAACGGGCGTCAGCAGGCGCGCGTCAGCGCGACGCAAGCCGCGTGGCCTGGGCGAAGTAGTCGTCGATGGAATCGCCGACGGCGTTCATCAGCCGCCCGCGCCGCTGCGGATCGCGCAGAAACTCCTCGTCGTCGGGATTGGTCACGAAGCCCATCTCCAACAGCACGGCCGGGACGTCGGGCGCCAGCAGCACCATGAAGCCGGCGTCCCGCTGGCTGCGGCGCAGCAGCGGCGCCTTGCCCTCGATGCGGCCGACCAGGGTCTGGGCGAAGGCCGCCGAGCGGTTCTTGGTCGCGCGCTGTGTCAGGTCGAAGAGGATGTCGCTCACCCCGCGATCACCGGTGAGGCTGGCCTTCATGAACCAGTCGTCGCGGCTGACGAAGCGCGCGGCGCGGTTCGAGGCCTTGTCGGAGAGGGTGTAGACGCTGGCGCCGCGCAGCGTGGCGTCCGGGCCGGAGTCGGAGTGCAGCGAGATGAACAGGTCCGCGCCGGCGCGCTGGGCGATCCGCACGCGGGTCTCCAGCGGCACATAGGTGTCGTCCTGGCGGGTCAGCACCACGCGGTAACGGGAGGAGCGTTCGAGCCGAGCCTTCAAGGCCAGCGCGGCGGCGAGGTTGACGTCCTTCTCGAAGCCCAGGGCCCCGGTGGCGCCGGGATCGTGGCCGCCGTGGCCGGGATCGATGACCACCACCTTCTTGAGCGAGACGGGCAAGACCTGCGAGGGGGCGATCTGGGGCCGCAGCTGCAAGCCGACCGCGGCGCCGGGATTGGGATTGCTGATCAGCCGCACGGCGCCGGCCTGCGAGACGACGTCGACCACATAGCGGTAATGGTCGATGCCGTCGGCGGGGGGCAGCAGGAAGCGGGCCCTGACCCTGGCGCTGGCGGCGAGGTCCATCTGCAGGCGTGCGCCCGCCGGGGTCTGCTCGATCGCCCAGGCCTTCACCAGCCCCTGGCCGGAACCCTGCAGGCCGCCTTGCGCCGAGACGGTTGGCAGCAACAGGACGGCGTGGCCGTCGGCCGAGCCGTCCGAGAGCAGCTTGGCGCTGGCGGCCTGGTCGATGTCCATGACCAGCCGGGTCTGCTGCTCGTCGCCGCCCAGGCGGACCTTCAGCAGGCCGCCGATCGAGGCGGCGGCATGGGAGGCGGCGATGACGGCGGCGACGCCTGCGGCGACGGCGGCCGCGGCGAAGACCGCACGCACCCTATTCCGCACAAAGATCCGTCCGGCCCCAGCCAGCATCTAGCCTCGCCCCTGAGGGGTTTGGTAACCACCGCGTCAAGAGCCATATACGCGCTTGGCGGGTACACAAATGGTTAACCTGGGCTCGCAGGGTGCGGCGTTTCGGTTCGGCTTTCCTTTTGCGGCCCGCTGTTGCAATGTCCCGCGGCGCGCCAAACCGCCTCTCGCGTTCTTGCGGGGCGAAGGGGTCGCGCGAACAACCCCGCGTCACCTGACCGATTCCCGGCGACCGACGCATTATCCGATCCGCGTCACCCGACGCGCCTAGGAACACACTCGATGGGCAGCGCTGCTCAAGCCATTCACCGGTTTCAAGCCCCCCAAGGCGCCGCTTTCGGCGTCTTCCCGGGCGGCGCGCGCGCCCTTCCCACAAATAGCCGGCTGCGCCTGGACCTGACGTCCAGCGCGCGCCGCGGAGATAATCTTAATGTCCAAGAATATGTTGATCGACGCAGCCCACGCGGAAGAGACGCGTGTGGTGGTCGTCGACGGAACCCGTGTTGAAGAGTTCGATTTCGAAAGTTCCAACCGGAAGCAGCTCAGGGGGAATATCTATCTCGCCAAGGTGACGCGCGTTGAGCCGTCGCTGCAGGCGGCCTTCATCGAGTACGGCGGCAATCGCCACGGCTTCCTGGCCTTCAACGAAATCCACCCGGACTACTACCAGATCCCGGTCGCCGACCGCGAAGCGCCGATGCGCGAAGAGGCCGAGGAGGAAGACGACCACCACGAGCCGCGCGGCCGTCGCGGAAGCGCGGGCGCCGAGGCCGGGGCCGACGACGAGGACGAGGATCACGAAGCCGCCTCCGAGGACGATGACGACGTCATGGAGGAAGAGGTCGCCCGGCGCCGCCGGCGGCTGATGCGCAAGTACAAGATCCAGGAAGTGATCCGCCGTCGGCAGATCATGCTGGTGCAGGTCGTCAAGGAAGAGCGCGGCAACAAGGGCGCGGCGCTGACCACCTACCTGTCGCTGGCCGGCCGCTACGGCGTGCTCATGCCCAATACGGCAAGAGGGGGCGGCATCAGCCGCAAGATCGAGACCGCCACCGACCGCCGGCGCCTGAAGGGCATCGTGCAAAGCCTGGACGTGCCGCAGGGCATGGGCCTGATCGTGCGCACCGCCGGCGCCAAGCGCACCAAGGCCGAGCTGAAGCGTGACTACGACTATCTGCTGCGTCTGTGGGAAAACATCCGCGAGACGACCCTGCACTCGATCGCGCCGGCGCTGATCTACGAGGAGGAAGACCTCGTCAAGCGGGCGATCCGGGACCTCTACGACAAGGACATCGACGGCGTGTTCGTCGAGGGCGAGGCCGGCTTCAAGGAAGCGCGCGACTTCATGCGCATGCTGATGCCCAGCCAGGCCAAGAAGGTGCAGCTGTACCGCGAGCCGACGCCGCTGTTCGTCAAGCACAGGGTCGAGGACCACCTCAGCCAGATCTATTCGCCGGTCGTGCCCCTGCGCTCCGGCGGCTACCTGGTGATCAACCAGACCGAGGCCTTGGTCGCCGTCGACGTGAACTCCGGCCGCTCGACCCGCGAGCGGAACATCGAGGCCACGGCGCTGAAGACCAACATGGAGGCGGCGGAGGAAGCCGCCCGGCAGCTGCGGCTGCGCGACCTCGCCGGCCTGATCGTCATCGACTTCATCGACATGGACGAGTCGAAGAACAACCGCGCCGTCGAGAAGAAGCTGAAGGACTGCCTGAAGGACGACCGCGCCCGCGTGCAGATGGGCAAGATCAGCGCCTTCGGCCTGATGGAGATCAGCCGCCAGCGCCGCCGCTCGGGCGTGCTGGAAGGCACCACCCATGTCTGCGAGCACTGCGGCGGCACAGGCCGGGTGCGTTCGGTGGAGTCCAGCGCGCTGGCCGCGCTGCGCACCCTGGAGATCGAGGCCCTGAAGGGCGGCGGCGAGGCGACGCTGAAGGCGCCGCGCGCGGTCGGCCTCTACATCCTCAACGAGAAGCGGGCGCACCTGGCGCGCCTGCAGCAAACGCTGGGGCTGTTCGTCACCGTCGTGGTGGACGACGACATGGCGCACGCCGAATGCCTGATCGAGCGCACCTCGACGGAGCAGCGGCCTGACCATGCCGCCATCGTCCCGCCGACCGCGGCCTATGAGCCGATGGTCGACGACGGCTACGACGACGAGGCCTTCGAGGACGAGGAAGAGGAAGACGAAGAGGCGGTCGAGCGCGAGGACACGGACGACGACGAGCCGCCCGTGGTCGCCCGCGGCCGCGAGGATCGGCCGCACCGCGACGAGGAAGGCCACGAGGAGGGCGAAGGCGCCCGCCGCGGACGCCGCCGGCGCCGCCGTGGACGCCGCGACGGCGAACCCCGCGAAGCCGGGGCGGCCGCCCCTGCCCCGCGTCCATCCGAGGCGCCGCGCGACGGTGAGGAGGACGGCGGCCAGGGCCGCCGGCGCCGCCGCGGCCGCAGAGGCGGCCGGCGGATGCGCGAGGACGGCCGTCCGACCGACGCCTTCGCCTGGACCCGGCCCTGGGTGCCCTACGGCGACGATCCGTTCGTCTGGTACGACCCCTCCGAGGACATGAAGCACGACGCCGCGTCCGCGCCGGCCCCCACGCCCGCCAACGACCTGCGTGAGCCGCCGAGCGTGGCCGCCGAGGCGTCTATGCCGGCGCCTTCGACCGCTCAGCACCGCGCCGACGGCGAAGAGGAGATCTGGGTCGAACTGCCCCCGACCGAAGACAGGCCCAAGCGGGCCCGCCGCGGCCGCGGCCGGGGCCGTGGCGGCGAGGCTTCCGCCGACCAGGCCGTGGCCGAGGCTCCGGCGCCGGTTGCATCGCCTGAGCCCGAGGCGATCGCCGCACCGGAGCCCGCGCCTCCGCCGGAGCCGGCAGCCGCCAATGCCGACGCCCCGCCGGCCGGCCGGAAGCCGCGGGCTAGCCGCGCCAAGGCCAAGGCCACCCCAGTGGCCGAGGTCGCGGCCGAGGCGGCGCCGGAAGTGGTCGCTGCGTCGGAACCTGAACCGATCGCCGCCGCGCCGCGCGCCCCGGACCCGGCGGAGATCTCGGCCCCGCCCGCCGCGCCGCGCAGAGGCTGGTGGCGGCGCGGATGACGCGTTAGGCTCGAATCGGGGATTGCAAGGGGCGCAGTGAGGTGAGCATGGCGTCCTCTGCCCGTTCGGTTTTCCGCCTCGCGCTGGCCGCGGCTCTGGGCCTAAGCCTGGTGCTGCGGCCGGGGCTGGCCGCCGCGCAGCTGGGCCCCGGCGAGACGCTGATCCGCGACACCGAGATCGAGGACATCCTGCACCGCGACGCCGCGCCGATCTTCCAGGCGGCCGGCATCGATCCCAAGGGCATCCAGATCATCCTGATCGGCGCGAAGGATCCCAACGCCGCCGCCGCGCCTGGGCTGATGATGGTGACCACCGGCCTCATCCTGCAGGCCAAGAACCCCAACCAGCTGCAGGGTGTCATCGCCCACGAAGTCGGCCACCTGGCGGGCGGCCACAGTTTCCGCTCGGGCGAGATGCAACGCGCCGGCATGGTGCCGATGATCCTGACCATGGGCCTCGGCGTGTTGGCGGCCCTCGCAGGCTCCGGCGACGCCGCGGCCGGTCTGATCACCAGCGCCCCCTACTTTGGCGCGCTTGGCGCCGCCGGCTATAGCCGCGAGCAGGAAAGCCGCGCCGATCAGGCGGGGGCCACCCTCATGGAAAAGGCCGGCCTCTCCGGGCGCGGCCTGGCGGAATTCTTCGACAACTACCGGTACCAGGAAGTCTTCGCCCAGTACCGCCGCTACAAGTATTTCATCGACCACCCGCTGTCCTCGGACCGCATCGAGGCCCTGCAAATCAGGGTGGCCGCTCTGCCGCACTACGGCCAGATCGACCCCCCCGAGGCGATGGCCGAGCATGAGGTGATGAAGGCCAAGCTCGACGGCTTCATCAATCCGCAGGTGGCCATGACCAAGTACGACGAGAAGGACACTTCGTATCCGGCCCGCTATGCGCGGGCGATCGCCTACTACCAGCTGAAGGAGCCGGACAAGGCGCTGAAGCGGGTGGACGCGCTCTTGGCCGACCAGCCCAACAATCCGTACCTCTGGGAGCTGAAAGGTCAGATCCTCTTCGAGTTTGGCCGGATGAACGAGGCCGAGGAGCCTCAGCGAAAATCCGTGGCGTTGAAGCCGGACGCGCCGCTGTTGCGCATGAACCTTGGCCAGACGCTGATCGCCCTCGAGGACAAGAAGAAGGTCGACGAGGGCATCGTCGAGCTGAGGAAGGCGCTGACCCAGGAAAACGACAACGCCGCCGCCTGGCGGATGCTGGCGGAGGCCTACGACAAGCGCGGCCAGGAGGGTATGGCCCGCCTCGCCACCGCCGAATACCAGTACAACATCGGCAACATGCGCCAGGCCCGCGAGTTCGCCGTCCGCGCCCGTGAGCGGCTGCCCAAGGACAGCCCCGAATGGCGGCGCGCCACCGACATCGTGCTGGTCTCCAAGCCGAGCAAGGACGACCTGAAGGACCTGGCGCGCGAGGGCTCCATCGCCGGCGCGCAGGTCCGCTAGCCTGACCCTCTGACGCCTATCAAAGGACGAAATGCCGACTTATGTGGCTGCCATGACCCTTGCTCTTCGCACTGCCGCCGCCCTGGCCGCCGCGGTTTCGCTTTCCGGCTGCCAGAAGCTCGACGACGCCTTCGGCGACAAGGTGCACGCCTACCTCATGGCCCACCCCGAGGTGGTCCGCGAGGCGGCGGTGAAGCTGGCCGAAAACGACCGGCTGGCGGCGCTGAAGGCCTCGACCGTGGCCATCGACAAGTACCGCGGCCAGCTGGAGCGCGACAACCGCGACTTCGTGGCCAATCCGCACGGCAAGATCACGGTCGTCGAGTTCTTCGACTACCGCTGCGGCTACTGCAAGCTGGCGGCCCCCGAAGTGGTGAAGCTGATCAACGAAAACCCCGATGTCCGCTTCGTCTTCAAGGAATTCCCTATCTTCGGCGAAGTTTCCGACACGGCCGCCAAGATCGCCCTGACCGATTCCGCCAAGGCCAAGGGCGTCGAGCTTTACAAGGCGCTGATGGCCGACCGGGCGCTGGACGACGCAGCGCTGGACCGCCACCTGGCGGAGGTGGGCGTCAACGCGGCCGCCGCGCGCAAGGATGCCGACCGGCCGCTGATCGCGCGCCAGCTCCTCGATACCCATGCCCTGGCCGTGGCCCTGAAGATCGACGGCACCCCGGCCTTCATCGTCGGCCAGACCATGATCCCGGGCGCCGACATGAGCGCCCTGCGCGCCGCCATCGCCTCGGCGCGGGCCGGGACCAATCCGGCGAAGACCACGAGCTAGGCGCGATCTTGCGCTAGGGTGGCCGGGACAGCGGCGGGGAACAGCGACATGGCCGAACGGGTGCTGGTGATCGGGGCGGGTATGGCCGGGCTCTGGACGGCGCTGGCGCTGGCGCCGACCGGGCGCCAGGTGGTCCTGCTCGAACGCGATCCACCGCCGCCGGCGGGCGGACCGGACGCGGCCTTCGAGGGCTGGAGCCGGCGCGGCGTGGGCCACCTGCGCCACAGCCACGCGTTCCTGGCCCGCCTGCACATCCTGATCCGCGACGAGCATCCGCAATTGCTGACCGAGCTGCTCGACGCCGGCTGCCGCGACCTCGGCTTCGAAGGCGGGCTCACCGACATCCACCGGCTCAGCTATGTGCCCGACCCCGTGGACCGGGACCTCGCCGTGCTGACCAGCCGGCGCACGACGCTGGAGCTGATCATGCGCCGCTATGTGGAGCGCCAGGCGAATGTCGAGGTCCGGTCGGGCGTGTTCGTCCGGGAGCTGATCCTGGCGCCGGGGCCAGTCCCCGCGGTGACTGGCCTAATCGTCGAAGACTCAGAGGGCCGTCGCGAGCTGAGCGCCGACCTGGTGATCGACGCCGGTGGCCGCACCTCCGCGGCGGTCGAACAGTTGATCGAGGCCGGCGCGACGATCGGCGAAGAAACCGAGGATTGCGGCATCCTCTACTTCACCCGGCACTATCGGCTGAACCCGGGCGTCTCCGAGCCGGAACGGAGCAAGGCGCCGCTGACCGGCGACCTGGAATATCTGAAGTTCGGAGTATTTCCGGGCGACAACGGCTGCTTCTCGATCACGCTCTGCGTGCCGGAAATCGAGGAGGAGCTGCGCAAGAAGGTCGTCGATCCACAGGTGTTCGACGGAGCCTGCGCGCGGCTGCCGGGCCTGGCGCCCTGGGTCGATCCGGCGACATCGACGGCGATCAGCCGGGTGTTCGGCATGGGCGACCTGCACAGCCGCTGGCGCGACTTGACGCCCGGCGGCCGCGCCGCCGTCAGCGGCTTCTTCCCGGTGGGCGACAGCCTGGTGCGCTCGAACCCGCTCTATGGGCGCGGCTGCTCCTTCGCCGCGGTCAGCGCCCACCTGCTGCGCGACGCCCTGCAGATGTTCAGCGATCCCGGCGCCCGCCTGGAAGCCTACCAGCGGCGCGTCGGGGGGGAACTGCGCTCCTACTACGACGCCATGCGCGATGCCGACCGTAGCGCCGTCCGCCGCGCGCGTCAGGCCCTGACCCCGGGCTACCGGCCGAGCTTGAAGAGCCGGGTCACCAAGCGCTTCTTCGAGGACGGGGTGGCGATCGCCGTGCGCTCGGACGTGGACCTCTTCCGCGCGGCGCTGCGCGGCTTCCACATGCTGGAGGACCCGCAGGCCTGGTTGCGGCGACCGAAGAACCTCGCCAAGGTGCTGGGCTATTGGGCCCGCGGGCGCGAGCGCAACGCCGCGGCCTACCGTCCGCGCGGCGGCCCCGAGCGGGAGGAGATGCTGCGCGGTCTCGGCCTCTCGCCCGAACTCGACGTCGAACGCGTGCTCGCCCGGGCGGCTTGAACCGCCTAGATCAGCCCCGCCAGCGGCGACGACGGGTCGCCGTACATCCGCTTGGGCATCCTGCCGGCCAGAAAGGCTTCCCGGCCGGCGATGACCGCGTGCTTCATCGCAACGGCCATGCGGATCGGGTCGCGGGCCTCGGCGATGGCGGTGTTCATCAGGACGGCGTCACAGCCCATCTCCATGGCCAGGACCGCGTCGGACGCCGTGCCGACGCCGGCGTCGACCAGCACCGGCACGCTCGACTGCTCGATGATCAGGCCGAGGTTGAGGAAGTTCTGGATGCCGCGGCCCGAACCGATGGGGGCGGCCGCGGGCATGATGGCCGCGGCGCCCGCATCCTCCAACTTCTTCGCGTAGACCGGGTCGTCGCTGCAGTAGACCATCACTTGGAAGCCGTCGGCGATCAGCAGCTTGAGCGCCCGCAGCGTCTCCTCCATGTCGGGCAGGAGGTGCTTGGTGTTGGAAAGCACCTCGAGCTTGACGAGGTCCCAGCCGCCGGCCTCGCGGGCCAGGCGCAGGGTGCGCACCGCATCCTCGCCGGTGAAGCAGCCGGCGGTGTTGGGCAGGAAGGTGAAGCGGTCGGGCTTCACATGGTCGACCAGCATCGGCTGGCTGGGATCCGAAAGGTTCACGCGGCGCAGCGCCACCGTGACGATCTCCGCGCCGGCCGCCTCGGCCGCGGCGGCGTTCTGCGCGTAGTCCTTGTACTTGCCGGTGCCGATGATCAGCCGCGAGCGGAAGGTGCGGCCCGCGACGGACCAGGTGTCCTCAGAAGTCTTTGGGGTGTGGACAGAGCCGTCCATGTCAGCCGCCTCCGATGAAATGCACGATCTCGATCCGGTCGCCGTCCGAGAGCTTTGTCTTCCCATAGGCCGAGCGCGGCACGATCTCCAGGTTGCGTTCGATGGCCACCTTGCGCCCGTCAAGGCCGAGCTCAGTCACCAGGGCCGCGAGGTCGGCCAGCAGCGGAAATGCGCGCGGCTCTCCGTTGACGGTCAGGTTCATCGGCGGCCTCCCATTCATCGCCTCGGGTCCACCAAGCTTGTGACCCCCGCCCGCGCCCGGTACAAGACGGCGGAATCGACGGCGGAGCCGAATGTCGAAACCGATCTATGTGCTGAGCGGGCCCAATCTCAACCTCCTGGGCGCCCGCGAGCCGGAGATTTACGGTCACCAAACCCTCGAAGACGTGCAGCGGCTCTGCGAAGCCCGCGCGTCCGCCTTGGGCTGCTCGATCGTCTTCCGCCAGTCGAACCACGAGGGCGAGCTGATCGACTGGATCCAGGAGGCGCGCACCGAAGGCTCCGCCCTGGTGATCAATCCGGCGGGCTACGGCCACACCTCGGTGGCGATCCTCGATGCGCTGAAGGCGGTGGGCGTGCCGGTGGTGGAGTGCCACCTCTCGAACCCGGCCTCCCGCGAGGCGTTCCGCCATCAGACCTACGTCTCTCTCGCCGCGACCGGAACAGTCTCCGGCTTCGGCGCCGCGAGCTATGAACTAGCCATCGAGGCCGCCGCGGGCCTCGTCGGCGAAGCCTCAAAGTAAGAAGCGAAGGTATCTCCATGGCTAGCCCTCCCAAGGCTCCCGCCGCCGACCCGATTGACGCGCGCCTGGTGCGCAGACTGGCGGACATCCTGACGGAGACCGGCCTGTCGGAGATCGAGGTCGAGCATTCGGGCCTGAAGATCCGGGTCGCCAAGACCTTGACGGCCGCGCCCATGCAGATGATGCACGCCGCGCCGGCCGCCGCGCCCGCGCCCGGTACAAGACGGCGGAATCGACGGCGGAGCCGAATG
>NZ_JAQGIZ010000081.1 GCF_028290885.1 Phenylobacterium sp. | reverse complement strand
TGGTCAACGGCGAGATCCGCCAGCAGTCGAACACGCGGCACTTGATCTTCAATTGCGCCGCGCAGATCGCCCACCTGTCGCAGGCGATGACTCTGGAACCAGGAGACATCCTGTTTACAGGGACGCCAGGCGGCGTTGGCGTGGCGATGAAGCCGCCAAGATTCCTCGCGCCCGGCGATCTGGTGCGGGTCGAGATCGATGGTCTTGGCGCGATCGAGAACGGCGTGGTCATGGAGCCAGCCACGCCTGACCTCTAGCCACGCAAAGGACGTAGATGATCGCCTAACGCGCCAGGCCGGCGAGTGGCGATCAGTTAGTACCGGACCGTCTGTTCGAGGCCTGATCAGGTCAGTTCGGCGCGGACCGCCGCCAGCGCCCGGTCGATGTCGTCCTCGGTATTGAACAGATGAGGTGAGAGGCGGAAGCCGTTGAACCATCGCTTCTCCGCCATCTTCACGACGACACCGTGCCGATCGCGCATCGCTTGGCGAAAGGCCCCGGAGTCCACCGTCTGCGGCAGGTAGGCGGCGACCAGCGCCGTGCCCATCGGGTCGCCCGGCGCCGCGCTGGCAAGCTTCAGTCGGGGCAGTCGTGCGAGGCCCTCATAGGCGCGGTTGCGAAGCGCTATGTTGTGCGCAGCCACCGACGCCATGCCGCGCCTCCGCATCGCCTCAGCGGCCGCCCCCAGCCCGATCGCCAGCGGCAGGCAGCCGACGCCGGTCGCGTTGGAGACGAACCGGTGGCCGTCCTCCAGCTGCACCGGCTGGATCTCCTCGTGCGCGTCGGCGCTGAGATAGAGCACCCCGCAACCCTTCGGCCCCATCAGCCACTTGTGCCCGGTAGTGGCGTAGGCGTGGCAGCCGATCGCCTTCACGTCGACTGGGATCTGGCCCCACGCCTGGGCTCCGTCCACGACGCAGACGACGCCCCTCGACCGCGCCAGCGCCGCGATCTCCGCCACCGGCATGCGGTGTCCGGTGGACGAAATCACATGGCTTACGCTGATCACCCGCGTCTTCGGCCGCAGTGCGGCGGCAAAGCGTGCGACAATCGCGGCGGGGTTGCTGTCCGTGGGCGCGATCGGGATCACATCCAGCGCGATACCCCGGCGGCGGCTGAGGTTGGTCCAGCAGTACGTGCCGCCTTCGTGCTCCTGATCGGTCGTGAGCACACGGTCACCTTCCGACAGCCTTGTCCCCGCGGCCAGGATGTTCATCGCATCGGTGGTGCTGCGCGTTAGCAGGAGCTCGTCCGCTCCGCAGCCCAGCAACTCTGCCGTCTGCGCCCGCGCCGCGTCGGTTTGCGTCAGCAACTCGCCGGCGCCGTAAGACATGCCCACAGGGTTCGTTTCGAGCTCGGTCCAGGCCACCTCCATCGCGTCGCGAATAGTGCGGGGCGTCGGGCCCAGCGACGCGGTGTTGAGGTAAATAAGGCCCGGCGCAAAGCCGTACTCCGGCGCGGCGGCAGACCGTCCGGCCGCCAAGGCGGACCCAGCCGGCGCGAGCCCCGTCGCGGCCAATATGGCGCGCCGCGTGGGGCGGCCCCCGAGTTCCTGCATGGTCCTGATCTCTGCTCCGCCGGGCCACAGCTAAGCCTATGATCACGTGGGTGTCACGAGGAGGACCTCCGCCTGCGTCCGACCGCTATGCGCCACATCCGGCCTTCGCCGACCTGACGGACCTCGCCATGACCCGTAAAGCCCTGGAGGCCTTCCGCGACGCCGGCGCAATGCCGGGGAGGAAATCCGGGCCGTCGTCGACGAGGTCGAGCGTCACGAGGTCTACGTCACCGCCCACGTCCATCCGGACGCCGCGCTTCGCCGCTACATCGAGCTCGGCGTCCACTGCATCGAGCACGGCACCCTGATCAGCGAGGCGACCGCCGCCCTGGCCGCGGAGAAGGACGTGGCGGTGGTTCCCACCCTGGCGGTGATCAAGGCCTTGCACCGCTACGGCGCCGAGATGGGCTTCCCCGCCGCCTCGCTCGCCAAGCTGGCCGAGATCGAGCCGGTGGCCATCGGCGCGGTGGAGCGCCTGAAACGCGCCGGCGCACGTATCGGCTTCGGCACCGACCTGATCGGCCCGCTGGACCGCCACCAGTGCCTGGAATTCTCGCTGCGCCGCGAGGTGCTGTCGCCCTTCGAGATCCTGAAGTCCGCCACCAGCGTCAACGCCGACATCCTGCGCGCCGGCGACCGGCTGGGCCGCGTCACCCCCGGTTACCTGGCCGACCTGATCGTGGTGGACGGCAACCCGCTGGACGATGTCGGCCTGTTCCAGGAGGACGGCCGCCTGGTGCCCATCGTCATGAAGGGCGGCGTGTTCCTGAAGGGCGAGCCGTAGGGCGCTCCCTCATCAACCTAGCCTTTCGCGACGTACACGGCCTGCGGCGCCATGTACTCGAGCAGGCCCTCCATTCCGTTCTCGACGCCGAGGCCACTGTTCTTGCGGCCGGCGAACGGCGTGTCGGGCCGCAGGTTGAGGTTCTGATTGATCCAGACGGTGCCGGTCTCCATGCGGCGGGCGATGGCCATCGCCTGATCGACGTCCTTGGACCAGACCGCGCCTGCCAGCCCGTAATCGCTGTCGTTGGCGCGATCGATGACCTCGTCGATGTCCGCGAACTTCAGCATGGGCAGGATCGGCCCGAAAGCTTCCTCCTGCACGACGCGGGAGTCCTCCGGCGGATTGTCGACGATGGTCACCGGCACGAAGTAGCCGCCTTCCGGGACCGGCCCGCCCTGGATCAGGGTCAGGTCATTGGCCTTGGCGTCGTCCAGCAGGTTCATCACCCGGTCGTATTGGCGCTTGTTCTGGATCGGACCGAGCACGGTTCCCTGCTCCGCGCCGTCTCCGACCTTCACCGCCCCTGCTATGGCGGCGAGGCGATCGCGCAGGCCGTCGTAGATGTCCTCATGGACATAGAGCCGCTTGGTGGCGACGCAGATCTGCGCGGTGTTGAAGAAGGCTCCGACGAAGATCTTCTGAGCCACCTCGTCGAGGTCCACGTCCGGCATGACGATGGCCGCGTCGTTGCCGCCCAGCTCCAGCGTGACCCGCTTGAGGTCCTTGGCGGCGCTCTCCATCACCCGCTTGCCGGTCTCGGTGGAGCCGGTGAAGGAGATCTTGTCGAACCCCGGATGGCTGGTCATCCAGGGACCCAGCCCGTCGCCGCCGCTGACCACGTTGAAGACGCCTGGCGGAAAGACGTCGCGGAACAGCTCGCCGATCTTCAGCGTGCATAGGGGTGTAAAGGGTGAGGGCTTCAATACCATGGTGTTGCCCGCCACCAGCGCCGGAGCAACCTTCCACATGGCCAGGGTGACCGGGAAGTTCCACGGCGCGATGGCGCAGACCACGCCCAGCGGCGCATAGCGCGTCTCGATGTACTGGGTGTCGGAATCCTCGGAGACATGCACCGGCGGCGACATCTGCGATACGGCCTTCAGCCAGGCCCCGGCGCCCAGGATCTCCTGCTTGGCCGCCTCGACCGGACGTCCCTGTTCCTTGGTGAACAATCGACCGAGGTCCTCGGCGTGGGCGATCAACAGGTCGCCGGCCTTGCGCACCAGCGCCTGGCGATCTTCGATCGGCATGGCTCGCCAGGTCTTGAACGCCTTGCGGGCGGCCGCCACGGCGGCGTCGAGCTGATCGCGGGAGCAGTCGGGCGCCGCGGCGAAGACCTGGCCGGTCGCCGGATTGACGACGTCGATCGTCGCTTGCGGGCTCGCCGCCTGCCCGTCGATGGTCATTGAATAGTCGGCTTGGAAGTTCACGACGGCGGTTCCTCTTCAGTCCATCGGCTGGGCGCTTACGCAAGGTTCAGCCATCCATCAGTATGACCACCTTCACGCATTCGCCGCGATGCTGAACCTGAATGGCCTGGTTGATCTGGTCGAATGGAAAGGTCGTGATCAATCGGTCGAAGGGCAAGCGGCTTTTTAAGGTGATCGCCACGCGCTCCCCGCGCGCGACCTTGACCACGTCCGCTCCGACCTTCTCGACCACCTGAGTCCCCGATGCTGGGCGCCGCTTCATTTAAATAGACCGATGCGGTCTATATATTTAGAGTCCGACCGGTCAGTTTCGATGGGCGCATTCGGCGAGGGCGGCGCGCCGTCGCGCGCCTTGATCGCAAATTCAGGCGTCGCGATCCGATCAGGGTGGCTCGCGCGCTGCCGCTTGGGAGTTCGGGCATTGTCCAATGGCTTCGACACAGACGTGCTGATCGTCGGCGCGGGACCAGCCGGCCTGGTGCTGGCCTGCGAGCTGGCGCGCCGAGGCGTCGCGTTTCGTCTGGTCGAGCAGCGGGGCGAGCCGCTCAGGGCCTCGCGGGGCAAGGGGGTGCAGCCGAGGACGCAGGAGATCTTCGAGGACCTCGGCGTGCTGGAGGCCTTCCAAGCGGTCAGCGGTCCCTACCCGCCGCTGCGGCTGATGGAGGGCGAGAACGTCCTCGGCGAGCGTCCGTTCAACGAACAGGTCGAGGCCACTGAGGACATCCCCTATCCGAACATGATGATGTCGCCGCAGTGGCGCACCGATGCGGTGCTGCGTGAACGACTGGGCGAACTCGGGGGCCACGTGGAATACGGAACCGCGCTTGGCGCCTTCGTCCAGGACGAGGCCGCAGTCACTGCCGAGCTCGACGTCGCCGGCGCCCTCCGGAGCGTGCGCTCGCGCTACCTGGTGGGGACCGACGGCGGCCGCAGCTCGGTGAGGGCCGCGCTGGACCTGGCCTTCCCCGGCGAAACGATGGACCAGCCACGAATGCTGTTTGGCGACGTCACAATCGAAGGCCTTTCCCGGGACGCCTGGTGGATGTGGCCCTCGGCTGCCGGGAACGTCGGCCTGTGTCCTCTGCCGCACGTGGAGACATTCCAGTTGATGATCACGCTTGCGCCGGGCGAGGAGCCGGAACTCTCGGAGCCTGCCGTCGCCAGCCTCTTCGAGAGCCGTACCGGACGCACGGATCTCGGGCTCCGTGATCCCAGTTGGCTTTCGATCTTCACGCCCAGCCTGCGCCTGGCGGAAGCCTACCAGCGGGGCCGCGTGTTCATCGCCGGCGACGCCGCCCACGTACATCCGCCGACCGGCGCCCAGGGCCTCAACACCAGCGTCCAGGACGCTTACAATCTCGGCTGGAAGCTTGCCCTGGTTTTGCAGGGCGTGGCCTCCGACGCCCTTCTGGCCACCTATGAGTCCGAGCGCCGTCCGATCGCCGAGGCGGTGTTGGACATCAGCAGCGCCATCGCACGTCAGCAGGGGGGCGTGGGCTCGCAGCCGCGCGGACGGCAAACTCAGCAGCTCGACATCAGCTATCGGTCTTCGGTGCTGTCATTGCATAGCGGGCGGCCGGATCGCGCCCTCGTCGCCGGCGACCGCGCGCCAGACGCGATCTACGTCGATCATGAAGGTCGGCGCCGGCGGCTCTTCGAGGCGTTCCGCGGTCCGCATTTCACGCTGCTGACGTTCGGCGCAGTGGACGCTCCGGCGTCAAGCGAGGGTCCGCAGATGGAGGTCGTCCGCCTGCCCACGGACGGGCAGGCGGCGCTCACCTATGGGATCAGCGGCCCGTCGATCGTGCTGGTCAGGCCCGACAACTACATCGGGCTGATCGACGAGAGCCCTGCGCCCACGACGGTGTCCGACTACCTGTCGGCCGCACTGCAGGCATGACCCGGCGCGGGGCGCTAGAAGCGTGCCGCCAGGCTGACCAGCCATTCGCGCGGTAGATTGAGTCCGGCGATGTTGTACGGCGCGCCTGTCACCGCCTGGTCCGCGTAGAACGTATTGTACTTCACATCGAAGACATTCGACACGTGCGCGCCGATGGTGAAGCGCGTGCCGATATCGAGCGTCGCGCCGAGGTTGACGACTTGGTAGGGCCTTTGCTCGGAGCGGAAGCCGTTGAACGGACACGGGGATGCAGGGTCCTGCGGGTCCCGCAGGCAGCCTGCCGCAGACCAGAACGAGCGGCCGACAAATCGAGAGTCTACCCGGGCGTTCAGCACCAAGTCGCCGCTCAGAGGGTGGCGCCAATCAACGGCGAGCGTCGCCTGGTACTCCGGCGTCGCCGGGCCTTGGTTGCCCTTGGGGTTCACAATGGCGCCGGTCCCGTCCTCAAGAAAGACGGACCCGAAGGTCGCCCGGGTGACGCCCACGCCTCCCGACAAGGTCAGCTCCGGCGTCGGGCGCGCCTTGGCTTCCACTTCAAACCCGTAGTTGTTGGACGAACCCACGTTGGCGACGTAGGTGAAAAGGCCGCCGGTGGCGGCGTCGACCTTGCCGACCTCGAAGAGGCGATTGGCGTAGTCTATGAAGAACACCGCCGCGTTCAGGGTGACGCGCCGATCAAACAGCGACGACTTCACGCCGGCCTCGTAACTCAGCGCAAATTCGGTCTGAAACGGTAGGACCTGGTTTCCCGAATCCGACGGGTTGTCGGTCAGGTCGGCCTGCT
>NZ_JAQGIZ010000192.1 GCF_028290885.1 Phenylobacterium sp. | reverse complement strand
CGGCCAACTGCCTGAAGAACGACAACATCGTCTACATCGGCGACCTGATCCAGAAGACCGAAGCCGAGATGCTGCGCACCCCGAACTTCGGCCGCAAGTCGCTGAACGAGATCAAGGAAGTGCTCGCGGGCATGAACCTGCACCTCGGCATGGACGTGCCCAACTGGCCGCCCGAAAATATCGAAGAGCTGGCCAAGAAGTTCGAAGACCAGATGTGATCCCCGGACCGTGGCCTAGGCCACGGTCCAAGCTTTTGTAATATCCGCGGCGCGTCGCGAGACGCCCCGACCGCTAAGGAGAGTTCTAAATGCGCCACGGTTCCGCGCACCGCAAACTGGGCCGCACCAGCGCCCACCGCACCGCGATGTTCGCCAACATGGCGGCGAGCCTGATCAAGCACGAGCAGATCGTGACCACGCTGCCCAAGGCCAAGGAGCTGCGCCCCTTCGTCGAGAAGCTGGTGACGCTCGGCAAGCGCGGCGACCTGCATGCGCGCCGTCAGGCGATCAGCGCGGTCCGCGACGTGGAGCAGGTCGGCAAGCTGTTCGCCGTGCTGGGTCCGCGCTACGCCGCGCGCAACGGCGGCTACATCCGCGTGCTGAAGGCGGGCTTCCGTCATGGCGACGACGCCGCCATGGCGGTGATCGAGTTCGTCGACCGCGACCCGGCCGAAAAGGGCAAGGACTCCGGCCCGGTCGCCGAGAGCTACGCCGACTGATCCCAGCCGCAGCGCTGAAATTCAAAGGCCCCGGAGCGCGAGTTCCGGGGCTTTTTGTTGCGCGTTGTCGGCGGCGCGGCTTCGGCGCAGGCTCGGGCCATGGACGCCGAAACCCAGATCGAGGGCTTCATCGCCAAGTTCTCCGAGGACGTGGCGCCCCAGATCCGCGCCGCGCGCGCCGAGATGCGTCGCCGCCTGCCGGGCGCGGTCGAGCTGGTCTACGACAACTACAATGCGCTGGCGATCGGCTACGGGGCGTCGGACCGGCTGGAAGACCTGGTGTTCTCGATCGCCTGCTTTCCCCGCTGGGTGAGGCTGTTCTTCTACTACGGCGCGGAGCTGGCCGATCCGGCGGGCCTGTTGGAAGGCGAGGGGGCGCAGGTGCGCAGCCTCAAGCTCCCGAACCTCTCGGTGCTCGATGAGCCGCCGGTCCGCGCCCTGATGGCGCAGGCGCTGGCAAGGGCCGTGCAGCCGATCGACCCGACCGCGCCCTCGCGCAGCGTCGTGAAGTCGGTGTCCGCCAGGCAGCGCCCGCGCCGGCCGGCTTGACGAAGTAATTGCGATATGCGTTAAATATTGGCGAAACGTAGCAGGAGTTGGCCATGGCCGAGACCGCCAATCCGACCTTCAAGCCCAGCGCTTTCTACCGCGATCCGCTGGCCGCCCTGAAATGGCTCGAAGCCGCGTTCGGCTTCGAGACCACCACCCTGGTCACCGACGAGGCCGGCAAGGTCGGCTATTCGGAGATGTCGTTCCTGGGCGGCTCGGTCAGCATCAACAGCGAGTTCTCAGGCGATCCGATCGGGGAGGCCCGCATGGTCAGCCCGGCCACGATCGAGGGCCGCGGCACCCAGTTCATCCGCGTGCATCTGCCTGACGGCCTCGACGCCCATTGCGAGCGGGCCAGGGCCGCCGGCGCGCGGATTGTCCAGGAGCCGTCCGACCAGTTCTACGGCGAGCGGACCTACCGCGTGATCGACCCGGAGGGCCATGTCTGGAACTTCGCCCAGCCGGTCGCCCAGGTCTCCATCGCCGACCAGGAAGCCGCGACCGGCCTGAAAATCGCAACGTCCTTGAAGGAGGCCGGTCATGGCTGATTGGCGCGCACCCCTGATGTCGGCAGTCTGCTACCAGGATCCCAAGGCGGCCCTCGCCTGGCTGGAGAAGGCGTTCGGCTTCGAGGTCTCCATGCTGATCGAGGACGCCGAGGGCGGCCTGGCGCACTCGGAGATGCGATTCGGCGACGCCGTGGTGATGATCGGCAACGAGTGGAGCGCCGACCACAAGAGCCCCAAATCCATCGGCGGCAAGAACACCCAGACGGTGCACATCCAGATCACCACGGATGTCGACGCCCATTGCGAACGGGCGAGGGCGGCGGGCGCGGAGATCCTGATGGAGCCCGCGACCCAGTTCTACGGCGACCGCACCTACCGCTGCCGCGATCCGGAAGGCCACATCTGGACCGTCGCCCAGACCGTGCAGGCGGTCACCCGCGAACAGGCCGAGGAGGTCAGCGGCTTGAAGATCACGGGGTGGGTGTGAGCGCCCAGCCTGCCCGAAAGGAGCCCGCCCGCGCCATTCCCGCCGAGCTCGACCGGACGCTGGCGGCGCTCGCCGACCCGCACCGGCGCCGCGTCGTCGACCTCCTGAGCCGGGGCCCCCGCGCGGCCGGCGACCTGGCGCGCGAGCTCTCCCTGACGCCGCCGGCCATGAGCCGCCACCTGAGGACCCTGCGCCGGAGCGGCCTCGTCGAGGAATCCCACCCCACCTTCGATGCGCGGGTGCGCATCTACGCCCTGAGGCCCGAACCCATGGTTCATCTACTGCGCTGGCTGGAGGACGCCGAGCGGCTCTGGAGCGAGCAGCTCACCGCCTTCAAGGCCCACATCGAGCGGGACAAGTGACCTCCAGGGTCTATGTGGCGCTGCGCGTGAAGGCGATGCCGGAGCGGGCGTTCGCGGCCTTCGTCGAGGAGATCGGGGACTGGTGGCGCCCAAGCCCGCTGTTCCAGACCACGCCCCGAGCGGGGCGGCTTTCCTTCGAGCCTGGGGAGGGTGGCCGGCTGATCGAGACCCGGGAGGGCGGCAAGGTCTTCGAGATCGGCAAGATCAGCGTGTGGGAGCCGCCCGCCAAGCTGGTTTTCTCCTGGCGCCAAGCGAACTTCCCTCCCGATCTTCACACCGAAGTCGAGGTCGGCTTCGAGGCTGTGGGCGCGGAGACCCGGGTCAGCATCGAGCATCGCGGCTTCGACCAGGTTCCGGCCGGCGCCGCGCGCCACGGATTCCCGGACGAAGTCCTGATGATGCGGCTGGCCGACTACTGGCGCAACCAGCTCGCCGCTGTCGGCGAGACATTGGCATAACCGGTTGCGCGGGTTCCTGCTTGGTTTCAAGGTCGGGGGAGGGGATAGACAATGAGCGAGATTGACATGACGGTCGGCGCGCGGCCCCGCCGCCGGGCCGCCTTCGGCTTCATCTTCGCCAGCGCCCTGATGAACTCGATTTCGTTCGGGCTGATGATCCCGATCCTGCCGAACCTGATCCGGCAGCTGACCGGCGGTGACACAGCCGCGGCCTCCGACTGGAACGTGGTCTTCGCCACTACCTGGGGCCTGATGCAGTTCATCGTGGGCCCAATCCTGGGGATGCTGTCGGACCGCGTGGGCCGCCGGCCGATCCTCCTGATCTCGAACTTCGGCCTGGCCGTCGACTTCCTGTTCATGGCCTTCGCGCCGACGCTCTGGTGGCTCTACGTCGGCCGGATCCTCAACGGCATGACTGCGGCCAGCTTCTCGACCGGCGGCGCCTATGTGGCCGATATCACCCCGCCGGAACATCGCGCCAAGAACTTCGGCATGCTGACGTCGGCCTTCTCCATGGGTTTCCTGGTCGGCCCGACGCTGGGCGGCTTCCTGGGCGACATCAACATCCGCCTGCCATTCCTGGTGGCTGCGGGCCTGACGGCGCTGAACTGGTTCTATGGTCTTCTGATCCTGCCGGAATCCCTGCCGGCCGAGCGGCGGCTGGCGCGGTTCGAGTGGGCGCGCGCCAACCCCCTGGGGTCGCTGCGGCTGCTGCAATCGCACCCAGGCCTGCTCAGCCTGGCTGGCGTCGGCTTCCTGTTCCAGCTGGCCCAGATCGTCCTGCCGCAGGTGTTCGTGCTCTACACCACCTGGCGCTACCACTGGTCGATGTCGGTGCTGGGCTTGACCTTCCTGATCACCGGCGTGATGGGGGTGATCGTGCAGATGTTCCTGGTGGGGCCGGCAGTCGCGCGGTTCGGCGAGCGGCGGCTGGTGCTGATCGGCTGCGTGGCGGGCGCTCTGGGCTTCGCCTGGTACGGCACCGCCTCGACCGGCTGGGCCTATCTGATGGCCGCCCCGATCTTCGCCTTTTCAGGGTTTCTGATGCCCGGCGTCCAGGGGCTGATGTCGCAGCGAGTGCCGCCGAACCAGCAGGGCCAGCTACAAGGCGCCAACCAAAGCCTGCAGGGCATCGCCGGCATCATCGGCCCCTCGATCTTCGGCCTGACCTTCGCCTTCTCGGTTCGCCACAACTCCACCCTGCATTTGCCGGGCCTGGCCATTTATCTGGCGGGCGGGCTGTTCGTGCTGGCGTTCCTGCTGGCCTGGGGCTTCGCGCATCCGCACCGCGCGCCGACGCCGGCAGCGGCCTAAGCCTCGCCATTAAAGCGCCCGAAAAATCCGGAGAACTCCGGTCGTAATCCAAGTTTCGGAGAAACTATGCGCGCCTACCGCGTCCTGATCCCGACCCTCGCCATCTTCGCCGCCGGTTCGCTGCCCGGCGCGGGCCTGGCGCAGCCGACTCCCGGCGAGGCCGCCGGCCGCGTCGCGCCGACCAGCGCCGTCGGCCTGAAGCAGTCCTTCGCCCCGGTCGTGCGGCGCGCCGCCCCGGCGGTGGTCAACATCTCATCCAAGCGGCTGGTCCGCCAGCAGGCCGATCCCCTATTGCAGTTCTTCGGCATGGGCGCGCCGCGCGACCGCATCGAAGGCTCGCTGGGATCCGGCGTGATCGTGCGGCCCGACGGGGTGATCGTCACCAACAACCACGTGGTCGCGGGCGGCCAGGAGATCACCGTCGCGCTCGCCGACCGCCGCGAATTCCCGGCCAAGGTGCTGCTGGCCGACGCCCGCACCGACCTGGCCATCCTGAAGATCGACCTGCCGGCCGGCGAGAAGCTGCCGGTGCTGGCCATCAACGAGCGCACCGACAGCCAGGTGGGCGACCTGGTGCTGGCCATCGGCGATCCCTTCGGCGTCGGCCAGACGGTGACCAACGGCATCATCTCGGCGCTGAACCGCACGGCTGACCCCAACGGCGACGCCGGGGCCTACATCCAGACCGACGCGGCGATCAATCCGGGCAACTCCGGAGGCGCCCTGGTGGACATGGACGGCGCCCTGATCGGGGTGAACAGCTTCATCCTCTCGCAGTCGGGCACCTCCTCCGGCGTCGGCTTCGCGATCCCGGCGGCCGTGGTGCGCCGCGTGGTGGAGACGGCGATGGGCGGCGGCCATGCGGTGGTGCGTCCCTGGCTCGGCGCGCGCCTGCAGAGCGTGACACCGGAGCTTGCCAAGACCATGGGCCTCTCCCGGCCCTCCGGGGCCTTGGTCGCCGATGTCTGGCCGAACGGGGCGGCGCAGCGCGCAGGCCTGAAGCAGGGCGACGTGGTCACCTCGGTGGACGGCGGCCCGGTGGTCGACGCCGCGGCGCTGAACTATGCGGTCGCCAATCATCGGCCGGGCGAGGCCGTGCGGGTCGGCGTCCACCGCGCGGGCGGCGAGCAGGCGCTCACCGTCCAGGCCGAGGCTGCGCCCGCGACGCCGGCCCGCGACGAGCGCGTGATCGCAGGGCGCAATCCCTTCGCCGGGGCCACGGTGGTCAACCTCTCGCCGGCGGTGGCCGAGGAAGTGGGCCTCGATCCGTTCGGCCGCGCCGGCGTGCTGGTGTTGAAGACCGCCGCCGGCCCGGCCCAGCAGGTCGGCCTGCAGCCCGGCGACATCATCCGGGCGGTCAACGGCCGCGACATCAAGAGCGTCAGCGACCTGACCAGCGCCGTGGTGGCTCCGGCCCCGGTGTGGCAGTTCACCATCGAGCGCAACGGCCGCGAGGTGACGGCGACCGTCCGGGCCTAGGCAAAAAGAAGGGCGGCTGCGGGCTTGCCGCAGCCGCCTTGGCCCTACGCCGCCCGAAGCAGGCGTCCCAGGCCGCCGGCCTCGGCGACCGCCGCGTCCAGCGACGCCTGCTTCTGGTCGGGGCTGATGTTGACGCCTTCGGCGCTGACGACCTCGACGTCCTGGACGCCGATGAACGCGAAGAAGCCGCGCAGGTAGCTTTCCTGGTGCTGCAGGCCGGCGGCGGGGCTGTCCGGACCGTAGAAGCCGCCGCGCGAGGAGGCGAGGATCACCCGCTTGTCGCCGGCCAGGCCTTCGACCCCGGCCTCGGAATAGCGGAAGGTCTTTCCGGCTACGGCGATGTGGTCGATCCAGCTCTTCAGCTGGCTGGGGATGCCGAAGTTGTACATCGGCACGCCGATCACCACGATGTCGGCGGCGAGGAACTCATTGAGGATGGCGTCGGCGTCGGCCACCTCGCGGGTCTGGTCGGGAGTGCGTGCTTCGGGATCGAGACCGCGCGCGGCCAGGAGGGCGCCCGACTGGTGCGGCGCAGGCGTCGCGCCCAGGTCGCGGTAAACGACGTTCAGGCCAGGGCTCTCGGCGCGCAGGGCCGCGACCGCCGCGGCGGAGATCTGGCGGCTCACCGAGTGGTCGCCGAGGATGCTGGAATCGAGGTGGAGCAGGTTCACTGTGGGGCCTCATGCTGGTATTGGTTTGTGACCAGCACTATTTGAGTAACTGCCCTGAACCTCACAAGAAGGCACTTTTTTGGAACCCAAGCACACCGATGTGACCATCCCCGTGACCACACATGGGGGTCTGTCGCACGCCGAGCTGTTCTCGCAGATCGAGAAGAACGGGGTGGAATCCGTCACCAAAGCCTGTCGTCCCGTGACGGACATCCTCTCCCGCGTCGGCGACAAATGGAGCGTGATGATCGTCATGCTGCTGGGGCCGGGCCCCAAGCGGTTCAACGAGATCCGCCGTGCGATCAATGGCATCTCGCAGCGCATGCTGACGCTCACCCTGCGTGGGCTGGAGCGCGACGGGCTGGTGACGCGCACGGTCTTCCCGACCATCCCGCCGCGGGTGGACTACGAGCTTACCGAGCTTGGCCAGTCGCTGCGTTGCCCGATCGACGCGCTTGGCGAATGGGCCTTCGCCAAGCGCGAGCAGATCGACGCGGCGCGCGCGCGGTTCGACGCGGCGCAGGATCGATCCTGACACCGATGCGCCTCACCCCGATCCTCAGGGTTTGCTAGAAGTCCGCATGGCCGATCTCTTCGAAGCCGCGGGCCTGACGCCCCAGGCGCCGTCGCCCCTTGCCGACCGGCTGCGCCCGCAGCGGCTGGACGAGGTGGTGGGGCAGGATCACCTGCTGGGTCCGGCGGGGCCGATCCGGCGTATGGCGGAGGCCAAGCGGCTCGCCTCGATGATCCTCTGGGGCCCGCCCGGCACCGGCAAGACCACCATCGCGCGCCTCCTGGCCAAGGAGGCCGGCTACGAGTTCCAGCAGCTCTCGGCGGTGTTCTCGGGCGTCGCCGACCTGAAGAAGGCCTTCGAGGCCGCGCGGGTCCGGCGCCTCGCCGGCCAATCGACCCTGCTGTTTGTCGACGAGATCCACCGCTTCAACCGCGCCCAGCAGGACGGCTTCCTGCCGTTTGTGGAGGAGGGGATCGTCACCCTGGTGGGCGCCACCACCGAGAACCCCTCGTTCGAGCTGAACGGGGCGCTGCTCTCGCGCTGCCAAGTCTTCGTGCTGAAGCGCCTGGACGAGACGGCGCTGGAGACCCTGATCAAGAAGGCCGAGACCTTCGAAGGCGCGCCGCTGCCGCTTGAGCCCGAGGCGCGTAACGCCTTGATCGCGCTCGCCGACGGCGACGGCCGCTATCTCCTCACCCTGATCGAGACCCTGTTCAATATCGGCTCGGCCAAGCCGCTCACGACCAAGGAGTTGGGCCAGGTGCTGCAGAAGCGCAGCCCGGCCTACGACAAGGACCGCGAGGAGCACTACAACCTCATCTCCGCCCTGCATAAGTCGATCCGCGGCTCGGACCCGGACGCGGCGCTCTACTGGCTGGCGCGGATGCTGGACGGCGGGGAGGATCCGCTGTTCGTGGCCCGGCGGCTGATCCGCGCCGCCGCGGAAGACATCGGCGAGGCGGACCCCATGTCGCTGATCCTCGCCAACGCGGCCAAGGACACCTACGACTTCCTGGGCTCTCCGGAAGGCGAGATCGCGCTTGCCCAGCTCACCGTCCACCTGGCGACTGCGCCGAAGTCCAACGCCGTCTACCGGGCCTATGGCGCGGCCATGAAGGCGGCCAAGGAAACCGGCTCGCTGTCCCCGCCCATGCACATCCGCAACGCGCCGACGCGGCTGATGAAGGACCTGGGCTACGGCAAGGGCTACGCCTACGACCACGATCAGGCCGAGGGTTTCTCCGGGCAGGACTATTTCCCCGACGAGATGGACCGCCAGACCTTCTATGCGCCGAAGGGCGAAGGGTCCGAGGCCCGGATCAAGGAGCGGCTCGACCGCTGGGCGGCCCTGCGCCGGGAGCGGGGCGGCGCTTGAGCCGGCGCCCGCAGCGGTCCGACCGCGCGCCGACCTCCGGCGTCACGCTTTCTCCCGACGAGATCGCCTTCGTCCGCGGGCTGGTGATCTACGAGGATCCCGAGATCCTGGCCCTGAACAAGCCGGCCGGCCTGTCGAGCCAGGGCGGACGCGGCCAGGCCCATACGCTCGACGAGCTGCTGTGGGCCTTCGCCAGGCCCGGCAAGGCGCGGCCCCGGCTGATCCACCGCCTCGACCGCGACACCTCCGGCGTCATCCTGACGGCCAGGACCAAGCCCGCCGCGGGCTTCCTCGGCAAGGCGATGATGGGGCGCAGGTTCGCCAAGACCTACCGCGCCATCGTCACGCCCGGCGCTCCCGAGCCGAAGGCGGGCGCCATCGACGCCCCCTTGCGCCGCGACGAGCAGGGACGCGAGGCCTACATGCGCGTCTGCCCGCCCGACCATCCGGACGCCGAAACGGCGCGCAGCCGCTACCGGACGCTCGCCGAGGCGCCCGGCGCCGCCCTCCTGGAACTCGACCCCGAGACCGGCCGCATGCACCAGCTGCGCGTGCACCTGGCCTCCATCGGCCGCCCCATCGCCGGCGATGCGCGCTACGGCGGAGCCCTGGTGGTCGGCGGACACGCGGTCCCGCGCCTGATGCTGCACGCCGCAGCGCTCCGCTTCCCGCATCCGTCGGGCGGCGAGAAGCGCATCGAAGCGCCGCCGCCCGCGGACATGCTGGGCCTGATCGCGGCGCTCCAGCTCGGCTGATCCGGAACGCCGCAGCCAATTCGCCCGTTTCTGTCGCGAAGTCTTGGAACTCAAACGGTTTTCCGCCGGACAAAGACCGATGAAACGCCTGATCCTGCCAGCCCTCGCCGCGCTCTCGCTGAGCGCCTGCGAAACGCCCCAGCCGATGGCCTACCAGCCGGTCGCCGGCCCGCGCGCCGTCGGCTATTTCGAGCAGCGGATCGAGCCCGGCCGCTACCGCATCAACTTCCACGGCGCGCCGGGCGCGCCCCGCGCGCAGGTCGAGGACTATGCGCTGCGCCGCGCCGCCGACCTGGCGCTGGCCGACGGCTATGACTGGTTCCGGGTCTATGAGCGCGCCGTGAGCTGGGACCGCGCGGGCGAGGGGCCGCGGGTGGGCTTGAGCGTCGGCGGCATGAGCTTCGGCCGGCGCAGCGCGGTCGGTGGAGGCGTCGGCACCGCCTTCAACCTCGGCGGCGGCCCGGCGCTCACCGCGACCCTGGAGGTGACCATGGGCAAGGGGCCCAGGCCTCCCGGCCCTGACGTCTATGACGCCCGCGGGGTGCGCGAGTCCGTGGGCGCGCGTATCTGACGGCCTTTGCGGCGGCGAGCGGGCGTCGCATAAGGGGCTGATGCCGACTCTGCTGCTTGTGGCCTTGGGCGGCGCCTTCGGGGCGGTCTGCCGCTACCTCCTGGGCGTGCGCCTGTTCAAGGCGTTCGGCCCGGGCCCGCCCTATGGGACCTTCACCGCCAACGTGCTCGGCGGATTACTGATGGGCGTGCTGGTCGGCGCGCTCGCCCTGCGCGGCGGTGGCGACCAGGAGCGATGGCGCCTGCTGCTGGGCGTTGGTGTCCTGGGCGGCTTCACGACCTTCTCGTCCTTCTCGCTGGAGACGGCGCTGATGATCGAACGGCGGACCTACGGCCTGGCCGCCGCCTACAGCCTGGCCTCGGTGGTGCTCTCGGTCGGAGCGCTGTTCCTGGGGCTCTTCCTGATGCGGAAGCTGCTGGCATGAAGGAGGTCCGCACCCTCTATGTGGACAAGGGCGAGGAGGGGGTGCGCCTCGACCGTTGGTTCAAGCGCCGCTGGCCGCACCTGAACCACATCCAGATCCAGAAGCTCGCCCGCTCCGGCCAGATCCGCGTCGACGGCGGCCGCGCCAAGCCCGACACGCGGCTGTCGGCCGGCTCGCAGATCCGGGTGCCGCCGCTGCCCGACGCACCGCCGCCGCGCGACAAGGACGCCCTCGACCCGCGCGAGGTCGCCTTCGCCAAGTCCCTGGTGCTCTACGAGGACGAGGAGGTGCTGGCGCTGAACAAGCCCGCCGGCCTCGCCGTGCAAGGCGGCACCAAGACTTCCAGGCACATCGACCGGCTGCTGTCGGCCTGGGGCGAGGGGCTGGAGCGACCGAGGCTGGTGCACCGGCTCGACCGCGACACCTCCGGCGTGCTGGTGCTGGGCAAGTCGCCGGGCGCGGCGGCCAAGCTCGCCGGAGCCTTCGCCAAGCGCCGGGCGCAGAAGACCTACTGGGCCCTGGTCGCGGGCTTCCCCAAGCCCGGCGAGGGCGTCCTCGACCTGCCGCTCGCCAAGAAGGGCGTCGGCGACCGCGAGATGGTGCAGCCGGCCGACCCCTCCGACCCCAGGGCCGAGCCCGCCGAGACCGAGTTCGTGACCATTTCGCGGGCCGGCGATCGGGTCGCCTGGATGGCCCTTCGCCCCCACACCGGCCGCACCCACCAGTTGCGCGCCCACATGCTGGCCATGGGCCATCCGATCCTTGGGGATCCCAAGTACGGGACCGAGGCCTCCACCGAGCTGTCGCAGGGGCTCAAGCTGCAGCTGCACGCCCGCCGCCTGGTGCTGGCCCACCCCTCGCGCGGCCAGCTGATCCTCGAGGCGCCGATCAGCCCGGAGCTGCGCGAGGGCTTCCGGCGCTTTGGCTTCGAGGAGCACGAGGCCGAGCCCGAACCGTTCCGGAAGACCCGGCGATGAACGAGACGGCCACGATCGACCGCGCCGAAGCGCTGGTGGCGCACGGCAAGGCGGGCGATGCCCTGGCCCTGACCGCCGCTCTGGTGGCCGGCGCAGCGCCCAGCCACATGGCGCTGGCGGCCCACGCCGGGGCCCTGAAGGCGGCTGGCCAGCGCGAAAAGGCCCTGGCGTTCGACCTGCAGGCCATCGAGCGGTTCGGGTCGAGCCCCATCGCCTGGCACAACCTCGCCGCCACCTTGGGCGACCTGGGCCGCGGGCAGGACGCTGTGAAGGCCTGCGAGAAGGCCTTCACCCTAGGCCTCGACGCGCCGGAGACCTGGAACGTCTACGCCCGCGCTTTGCAGGCGAGCGGCGACCACGACCGGGCGGAGGACGCCTATCGCCAGAGCCTGATGCGCGTCGGCGGCGCGCCGACGGTGGCCTCGGAACTCGCCAACCTCGTGTGGATGCGGCGCGGCGACGTGGCGGCCGCCGACGCGGTGCTCGACAAGGCCTTCCACGCGGGCGGGCCGCCGACGCCGCTGCTGCTGGCCAAGGCCACGCTGTTCGAGGCGGCGGGCGACCTGCCGCGCGCCGCCGCCCTGCTGGAGGCCGCAACCCGCCGGCTCCGGGGCGACCTGCCGCTGCTGCTGGCCGCAGCCCAGGCGGAGCTGCGGCTGGAGCGCGTCGACGAGGCGGAGCGCTACGTGCGGCTGGCGCAAGGCGTCGACCCGAACGCCCGCAGCGTGGTGCAGTACGCGGCGATCGTAGACCTGGCGCGAGACCGGGCCGACGCGGCGCTCGCCAAGCTGCGGGGCGCCCTCGCCATCCATCCCGAGGACCAGTCGCTGTGGGGCTGGGCGGCGACGGCGGCGCGGGCGGCCGGCGACCCGCTGTACGGCGAGCTTTGCGACTACGATGCCGTGGTCGGCGCCTACGACATCGAGACGCCCGAGGGTTGGCCGTCGATCGAGGCCTTCTTAGCCGATCTCGGCAAGTCCCTGAAAGAACTTCATCTTTACGAGCAGCATCCGTCGAACCAATCGCTGCGCCATGGCAGCCAGACGCTGCACCTGCTGTCCGGCTCCGACGACCTGGCGATCAAGGCCTTCTTCCAGGCGATCGATGCGCCGATCCGCCAGCACATGGCCAGGCTGGGCCGCGGCGACGACCCGCTCCGCCGCCGCAACACCTTCGACTACCGGATCCAGGGGGCCTGGTCGGTGCGGCTGCGGCCTGGCGGCTTCCACCGCGACCACTTCCATCCGGAGGGCTGGCTGTCGTCGGCCTTCTATGTAGAGACGCCGGACGCGGCGCTGGAGACCGAGGAGCGGCAGGGCTGGATCCGCTTCGGCAAGCCGCCCTTCGTCACCGACCCGCCGATGCCGGCCGCGCATTATGTGAAGCCGAAGCCGGGCCGCCTCGTGCTGTTCCCGTCCTACATGTGGCACGGCACCGTGCCGTTCACGACCGACGAAGCCCGGATGACCATCGCCTTCGACGCTGTCCCCAAATGATCTTCCTTTCCCGCGCAGCGGGAGAGGGGGACCGCAAGGCTACACCAGCCCCATCACCGGCTTCGCTGCGGCGCTGTTGGGGAACACCGCGTTTTCCAGCGCGGCGCGGTCGACGCCCATGTGCTCGGCGAGCACGCCCTTGAAGAGGCCGCGCATGTCCAGGGTCGGGGTGACGTCGCGGTTCTCGTAGAGCGCCTGTACTTTAAGCGTCGGCCAGTCGCCGACGATGCCGCCGGGTTTTAGCGCCCCGCCGAGCAGCAGGGCGGTGGACGCCGTGCCGTGGTCGGTGCCGCCGGTGCCGTTGGCCCGCGCGGTGCGGCCGAACTCGGTGGCGACCACCACGACGGTGTCCTTCCACTCCGGCCCCAACCCCGAGCGCACGCCGTCCAGCACCGCGTCGAGGTAGGCCAGGCGCGCGGTCAGCAGGCCGGCCTGGTTGGCGTGGCTGTCGAAGCCGTCCAGCGAGATCGCCGCCACAGTCGGTCCGCCGGGTTCGCGCATGAAGCCCGCGAGCGAGGCGCCCATGGTGCGCGCGGCGTCGCGCCCCTGCTGAGGCGGCGCGCCGGCGGTTCCGACCTTGCCGCCCATCATCGCGGCGGGCTGGACGCCCTCCAGACCCGCGGTGGCGTCCTTGGCCATGGTCTCGGTGGCGAGGCCGCGGGCCAGCGCCGGGCCCAGCAGCGGATCGTTGCGGTAGAGGTCCTGCAACAGTATCGGCAGGCGCGCCTCGGCGTCCACCGAGCGGCCCGGCGACCAGGAGGCGGTCTGGACCTTGCCGCGCAGGATCAGCGGCGCGGTGGGGCCGACCGACAGCGCGTCCACCTTGCGGTGCGCCGACAGCGTCTCCACGGCCCGGTTCAGCCAGCCGGAGGTGGTCGAGTAGACGCCGGCCGCGCCGGTCTCCAGGACGTCCTGCGCCTCGAAGTGCGAGCGGGCGCGGTCGGGCGTGGCGACAGCGGGGACGATGCGCGCCTCGCCGGCCCTGGCCAAGGCGTGGACGGCGGCGAGCTGCGGGTGCAGGGCGAAGGTCCCGTCGAGGGGCAGGGCGCTGTCGTTGAGCGCCAGGGACCCGCGCAGGCCCCGGTACTCGCCGTCCCCGATCGGAGGCGCGACCGAAAGGCCGTCCATGCCGCCGCGGCAGATCACCACGATCAGCTTGCGCCTGTTGAGCGCGCCGTCGGCGGCAAGCGCCGGAACGGCCATCAGCTGCAGCGACAGCCCGAAGCCCGCCGCGGTCGCGAGCAGGCCCCGTCTTGAAGGAAAAAGGGGGCTTGAAGGCAAAAGGGGGCTTGAGAGCGTAAAGGCGTTCATCGGCGTTGGAACTCCGGGGACATCAGCAGCAGGGCGAAGCCCTCGGGGCGCGACTCGGCGCGCGCTATGGCCTTGGCGGTCTCGGGGGAGAGCCGCTCGCCCAGGGCGTCGGCGGCCAGCCCCTTGGGATCGCGGTCGCGGACGGCGGCCGCCGAGAACGCCTGGGCGAACTGCATGCGCTTGACGATGGCGTCGGGCGCGGCCCAGGACCGCGCGTCCTCCGGCCAGCCCTTGGGCGAGGGGGCCGAGAATGGCTTCTGGCCCAGCGCGGTCAGGATCGGGCCGAGCTTGTCGAAACCGGTCGGCGTCGCGCCGGCCGCGCGATAGCTCGAGACGATGAACTCGTAGGGCGTCTTGAATTTCTCCGGCTTCGGGTTCCACGCCTCCGGGGCGGAGATCAGCGCCTCGGCCACCTTCGAGAGGTCGCCCTTGCTGCCGGTCCAGGCCGCCTCCAGGCGCGCGACCAGCGCCGGCGGCGGATCGTCGGCCACGAAGTGGCGGGCGATCTTCGTGCACACGAAGCGGGCGGTCTGCGGCTTGGCGGCGAGGTCGGCCAGGATGGCGTTGGCCTGGTCCTTGCCGCGCTGGTCGTAGCTCACCCCCATCACCGTCCGCACGCCCGGTTCGTGGGCCTGGTCCCGGAACACGGCGACCCCGAAGACGGCGTCGCGCTGGCCGCCGATCGACAGGCCCGTCATGGCGCGGGCGAACTCGGTCACGTCGCCTTGGGTGTAGCCGCCGTTCACGCCCACGGTGTGCAGTTCCATGATCTCGCGGGCGAGGTTCTCGTTGAGGCCGACCGCGCGTTGCTGGACGGCGGCCGGCTGCAGGCCCGCGCCGACGCCGCGCGGACCGCCGCGCTTGAAGAACTCGGCTGCCTGGCTGTCCGGCCCGATCGACTGGATCTGGTCGAGGTAGGTCAGCATGGCCGGATGGGTCTCCGCCGCGCCCAAGAGGTCGTCGAAGCGGCCGAAGACGTTGGGCCGGATGGCCTCTTCCTCGAACGGTCCCACCACCGTGCCGGTGATCGCCTTGCTGGCCGAGACGGTGAAGTGGTTGGCCCAGAACAGCGTCCAGCGCTCGCGGAAGGCCGCGTCGGTGGCCGCCGCGAGTTGCGCGCGGGCGCTGAAGTCCGAGCCGACGTCCTGGCGCAGCATCCGGCCGACCGCCTTTACCGGATCGCGGGCGTCCTGAGCCTTCTGGGCGGTGTCGGCCAGGGCCGGAGCGCCCTCCATGGCCGCGCCGGCCGGCGGCCGGGCGTCGGAGGCCTTCTCCAGGCGCACCTCGCGGCGTTCCCGCCGATAGTCGCGGAACTCCGCCATGCGCTGAGCGCTGTTGGCGGTGGGACCTGGGGGCTGGTCGGCGCCGGAGCGGCGGATCTGGCTCTTGAGGAAGCCCTTGGGATCCTTGCGGGCCACGTCCAGTTCGCCGGGCTTCGCGCCCAGCCCGAAGCGCGTGACCGCGATCGCGGCCCTCATGTCCTGGTCGGCAAGCGCCACTTGCGTGTCTCCTTGCGCCTGTCCCTCATCGCCGTCATGTCACGCGAAAGCGGCGTAACCTTGGCCGTCGAATATCGGGAGTGAAGTATTGGCGAGAGGTTTCCACGAACCGGGGGACAAGCCCAGGCGCTTCTACGCGGGGGTCAGCGTGGCCGACGAGCCGGACGGCTACACGGTCCTGCTGGACGGGCGGCCCTTACGCGGGCCGAAGGGAAGCCGAGTGGTCCTGCCGACCCGCGCGCTCGCCGACCAGGTCGCCGAGGAGTGGGCCGCGCAGGGGGAAACCCTCGAGCTTGCCAAGATGCACGCCACGCGGCTCGCCAACACCGCCATCGACTCCGTGCCCCTGGCTCGCGAGGCCACCGCCCAGGCCATCGCCGACTACGCGGCCTCCGACCTCGTCTGCTACTACGCCGTCGCGCCCGCCGGCCTCGTCGACCGACAGGAGCGCCTGTGGGGGCCCGTCCTCGACCGCGCGGAGGCCGAGGCGGGCCTCGCCTTCGTCCGCGCCGCGGGTATCATCCACCGGCCTCAGCCGGCGGAGACCCTGGCCCAGGTCAAGGCCCTGGCGCTCGAGCTCGACGACTTCGGCCTCACCGGCCTGGCGTTCGGCGCGGCCCTGTTCGGCTCGGCGGTGCTGGCCGTCTCGCTGCAGCGCGGCTGGCTGTCGGGTGAGGAGGCTTTCGCCCTCTCGCGCGTCGACGAGGCCTGGCAGGAGGAGAAATGGGGCGTCGACGCCGAGGCCGCCGAGCGCACCGAGCGCCTGGCCGGCGAGGCGGCCATGCTGGACCGCTGGTTCCGCGGACTGGCGAAATAGCGCCGCCGGCTCGGAACTTGCGCCGCCGCCTCCGAATCCACGGCCCTTGTGCCGGAATGGAGCGGAGCCAGGCCTGTGATCGCGTCGGCCGCGTCTTTCGGCAGTTTCAGCCTGATCCCGGGGACGATGACGCGCGCCGTCCCGCCGACCGCGGACGCGCCGATCCTGCCGGCCCGCCCGCAGCCGTCGCCCGCCTACCACTCCGCCGCCATCGTCACGCTCGCGCCCGCCGCCATGGCAGCGCTGCTGCAGGCGCAGGAAGGCCTGTCGCAGGGCGCTCCACCACCGGTCCGCGCGCGCAGACTGGCGAAATCCGAGCGGCGGATCTCTCGCCTAATCGATGAGCCGGCGAACGAGGCCGGGGCGGACGAAGGTCTGTTCGCCGAGCGCCGGCTCCGCACCGCCCCCAGGCGCGCTCTCAGACCTCGCCTATCTCCCCCGGCGTGACCTTGCCACCGTAACGGCCGCGCTCTACCCCTTCATTCCGTGCAGGGAAGGGCCGGTTCGCGTGAAGCATATCCTTGAAGAGCTCGAAAAGCGCCGCGCCGAGGCGCGGGTGGGCGGCGGCGAGAAGCGGATCGCCAGCCAGCACGCCAAGGGCAAGCTGACCGCCCGCGAGCGCGTCGACCTGCTGCTCGACGAGGGCTCTTTCGAGGAGTTCGACATGTTCGTCGAGCACCGGGCGACCGACTTCGGCATGGCCGACCAGAAGGTGCCGGGCGACGGGGTGGTCACCGGCTGGGGGCGGATCAACGGCCGGGTGGTCTTCGTCTTCTCCAAGGATTTCACGGTGTTCGGCGGGTCTCTTTCGGGCGCGCACGCCCAGAAGATCCTCAAGGTGCAACGCCAGGCGCTGAAGATGGGCGCCCCGATCATCGGCCTGTTCGACGCCGGCGGCGCGCGCATCCAGGAAGGGGTCGAGAGCCTTGCCGGCTACGCCGACATCTTCCTGGAGAACACCCTGGCGTCCGGCGTCATCCCGCAGATCAGCGTGATCATGGGCCCCTGCGCCGGCGGCGACGTCTATTCGCCGGCCATCACCGACTTCATCTTCATGGTGAAGGACACCTCCTACATGTACGTGACCGGCCCCGACGTGGTCCGCACGGTCACGCACGAGGAGGTCAGCCACGAGGAACTGGGCGGCTACCGGGTCCACGCGCTGAAGTCCGGCGTCGCCGACGGCGCCTTCGAGAACGACCTGGAGGCGCTCACCCAGGTCAGGCGCCTCATCGACTTCCTGCCGCTGTCCAACCGCGAGAAGCCGCCGGTCCGCGAAAGCTTCGACGAGCCCTACCGCGACGAGGCCTCCCTCGACACCCTGATCCCGGTCAACCCCAACAAGCCCTACGACATGAAGGAGCTGATCCTGAAGGTCGTCGACGAGGCCGATTTCTTCGAGATTTCACCGGACTACGCCAAGAACATCGTTGTCGGCTTCGCGCGCATGGACGGTCAGCCGGTGGGCATCGTCGCCAACCAGCCGCAGGTGCTGGCCGGCGTGCTCGACATCGACGCCAGCCGCAAGGCCGCCCGCTTCGTGCGCTTCTGCGACGCCTTCGAGATCCCGATCATCACCTTCGTCGACGTGCCGGGCTTCATGCCGGGCACCCGCCAGGAGCAGGGCGGCCTGATCCGCCACGGCGCCAAGCTCTTGTTCGCCTTCGCCGAGGCGACTGTGCCGAAGATCACGCTGATCACCCGCAAGGCCTATGGCGGCGCCTATGACGTGATGAGCTCCAAGCACCTGCGCGGCGACATCAACTACGCCTGGCCCACCGCCGAGATCGCGGTGATGGGCTCCAAGGGCGCCGTGGAAATCATCTTCCGCTCGGAGATCGGCGACCCCGAGGCGCTCGCCGCCCGCGAGGCCGAATACAAGGCCCGCTTCGCCAACCCCTTCGTCGCCGCCTCAAGAGGCTACATCGACGACGTGATCATGCCGCACGGCACGCGCCGCCGGATCGTGCGGGCGCTGAAGAACCTTGCGGGCAAGCAGCTCACCAACCCCTGGAAGAAACACGACAACATTCCGCTGTAAGGCGCCGGAACCCCGCCTTCCCACCCCGTGTTCTCCGCTCAAGGACGGCTGCGCCTTGCCGTCCGCCATAATCACGGAGGACTTCACCATGGCCGGCAACTGGATGGACGAACGCGAACGGCAATGGCGCGAGCGGGACTGGCGACGGTCCGGCGAGACGGGGCGCGCCGAGGGTCGCGAGGACCGCAGCTGGGACCGTGACGACCGCGCCGACCTGCATGGCGGCGGGCGCGGCCCAGAGCGGGGCCCAGAGCGGGGCCAGGACCGGGATCGGGTATTCGGCGAGGGTGAGACAGGCGCCGGCTACGGCGGGCGGACCACAGGCGGCGCCCGTAGCGAACCCGCTCGGGGCGAACCCGCCCGCCGCGGCTGGCAGGACCGCGACTACGGCGGCGTAAGCCCGGCGATGCGCCAGGGCGCCTACGACCGCTCTCCGCGCTTCACGAGCCAGGACTACACACAGCACGACTACGGCAGCGGCGGCCGCTTCTACGGCGACGACGACCAGGAGCGGATCTACCGCGAGGAATACGGCCAGGGCGGCGTCGAATACGGCGACGTGCCGCGCGGCTACGACGCCCAGCGCAGCCCGACGCGGGAGCGCTACCACGCCGAGGGTTATGGCCAATCCGGCTATGGCGCCTATCCCGGCGAGTACCGCCAGGAGATGCGCAAGCCCTCGGCCGGCGGGACCGGCGGCTACGACTACGAGCGCGGCTACGGCGACGGCGGGCGGCGCGAGACCCGCAGCGAGCGGTTCGAGGACGCCGGGCGGGGCGCCGGCAGCTTCCTGCGCCACGCGGGCGAGCGGGTGGCCTCCTGGTTCGGCGCCGGCAGCGAGTCGCGGATCTACGACCCGGACTTCCAGGGCCGCTCCCGCGGCGCCCGGGGCCTGGGGCCGCAGGGCTACAAGCGCTCCGACGACCGAATCAGCGACGACGCCCACGAGCGGCTGACCGACGACACCTGGCTCGACGCCACGAACATCTCGATCTCCGTCTCCGGCGG
>NZ_JAQGIZ010000052.1 GCF_028290885.1 Phenylobacterium sp. | reverse complement strand
ATGGAGCTGATGCTGGCCGAGATCGACAAGCGCCGGTTCCTGGCGCCGATCCCCTGGCCGCTCGCGCGCCTGATCGGTGCGGCGGGCGATCTGGCGGGCGTGCTGATCGAGCCGCCGGTCACCTCCGACCAGGTGAAGCTGCTGAAGGCCGACAACGTCGTCAGCGGCGCCTATCCGGGCCTGACGGACCTGGGGATCGCGCCCACCACCCTGGAGGCGGTGCTGCCGAGCTATCTCTACCGGTACCGCAAGGGCGGCCAGTACGCCGACCAGGAAGACCGCGAACTGGCGGCCGTCTAACAGGGCGTTCAAACCCACAGAACATCGGTATATGCTCACGCCGAATGGGAGGCTTGGGCATGGGCGAGATCGTCACCGACTGGCCGCGCAAGACGCGCGAACTCCAGAACCACCACATGGATTCGACCGCCTGGAACGACTTCGCGTTCCGCGACGACGACGTCATCGTCTCGACCTACGGAAAGGCCGGCACGACCTGGGCGCAGCAGATCGTCGGCCAGCTGGTGTTCCAGGGCCGCGAAGACGTGATGATCAACGAGATCTCGCCGTGGTGGGACATGCGGATCATCCCGCCCGAGGTGCGCGCCGCCGTCGTCGCCCAGACGCACCGCCGGATCCTGAAGACCCATCTGCCGGCCGACGCCCTCGTCCTCTCGCCCAAGGCGAAATACCTCTACGTGGCCCGTGACGGCCGCGATGTGGTCTGGAGCTTCTACAACCATCACATGGGCTTCAAGGAAGAGGCCTACGCCCTGTTCAACGACACCCCGGGCCTGGTCGGCCCGCCGCTGCCGCATCCCGACCCCGACGTCCGGCGCTACTTCAACACCTGGCTGGAGCAGGACGGCTATCCGATGTGGTCGTTCTGGGAAAACACCAACAGCTGGTGGGCGCTGCGTCACCTGCCCAACGTCAAGCTGGTGCACTTCGCCCAGCTGAAGGCCGACCTGCCCGGCCAGATGCGGGAGATCGCCGACTTCCTCGACATCGACATCGCCGGGGCCAACTGGCCGACGATCGTCGAGCATTGCAGCTTCGCCTACATGAAGGCCCACTCCGATCGCTATGCGCCGCTGGGTGGGATGCCGTGGGAGGGCGGCAGCGACACCTTCATCAACAAGGGGACCAACGGCCGCTGGCGCGACGTGCTCTCGCCGGCCGAGAGCCTCGCCTACGAGCGCATGGCGGAGGAGAAGCTGGGCGCCGACTGCGCGCGCTGGCTGAAGACCGGCGAGCTCTAGCGCAGGGTCAGCAGGGCCAGGCCCACGCCGCCGATCGCGATCCTGAGCCAGCCGAAGGGCGCGTAACCCCTGCGGGTGACGATGGCCAGCATGGCGCGGATGACGCCCAGCGCCACGATGAAGGAGACCACGAAGCCGATGGCGACGAGGCCCATGTGGCCGTGGGCGAGCTCATGCCGGTTCTTCCACGCGTCGACCGTGAAGGCGCCGGCCATGGTCGGAATGGCCAGGAAGAAGGAGAACTCGGCAGCCGCGCGCTTCTCCACCCCCATCAGCATGGAGCCGACGATGGTCGCGCCCGAGCGCGAGACGCCGGGGATCATCGCCAGGCATTGGAAGAAGCCGATGACCAGCGAGGTGGGGAGCGGCAAGGCCATGGCGTCATCGCGGGTCGGATGCGGGGCGTAACGGTCGATCAGCAGCAGCACGACGCCGCCCAGGATCAGCGAGATGCAGATCACCCGCGGGCTCTCGAACAGCACCTGCTTGATCAGGTCGTGCAGCAGGACGCCCAGCACCGCCGCCGGCAGGAAGGCCACGATGACGCTGAGCGCGAAGCGGCGGGCGCGGGGGTCGGAGGGCAGGCGCAGGACCACATTCCACAGCCGGCTGAAATAGAGCACCACCACCGCCAGGATCGCGCCCAGCTGGATCAGGACGATGAAGGTGTCCCAGTTGACGTCCGTCAGGCCGAGCGCCTGCTTGGTGAGCAGCAGCATGCCCGTGGAGGAGACCGGGATGAACTCCGTCAGCCCTTCGACGATCCCCAGGACAACGGCGTAGATCCAGTCCGACATGACGCTCCCCGAAATGGCGGCCCCCCACCGCGGCTGCATTCAGGAATGGGGAACGATGGTGAAGAAGGCGTTTATCAGCCTTTGCCCTCGCCGCTGCCTATAGCGGCGTATATCCCTGTGGGGCAAACGGCAGTGGGAATTGAGGCATGACGTCGGCGGAAATCCGCCAACCGGACCTGAGCGCGGGCGTGCAGGAGGCCCTGCAGCGGGGCGACCGCAGGGGCGCGCTGGCCCTGGTGCTGGAGGCCGAGCGGTCGGCGCCGCAGGACATCGGGCTGAAGCTGCAGCGGGCGATGGTGAGCCGCGCCCTGGGCGACCTGGCCGGCGCGCTCGCCGCCCTCGACGAGGCGCTGAGCCTCGACCCGTACGATTACGTGGCCCTGCTCTCCAAGGGCGCGGTGGTCGAGCGGATGGGCGGGGAGCGCGCGGCCGCGGCGGTCTACAGGAACGCGCTTTCCATCGCCCCGCCGGACGACAAGCT
>NZ_JAQGIZ010000047.1 GCF_028290885.1 Phenylobacterium sp. | reverse complement strand
TAGCAAGCACGGCAAAGGCGCAGGCGAGGCCAAGGGACTGGACGCCCAGGTCGGCTAGCGCTGCGCCCGGCGCGCCCAGCGCATTGGTCGGCGCAGCGGCGCTGGCGGCGTTCAGGCTGGGATCAGCGGCGTTGAAGGTGGCGAAGGCGACGGCCAACGCGGCGCCGGCCGCGGCCATGACGCCGCCCCGCAGGCGCGCCGTCCCCGGGTGCGACCAGGCAAGGCCCGCGATGTGCCAAAGCAAGGCCATGCCGGTCTTCCGCGCCGCCCGCGCCATGCCCGAACCACTCCCACTGGAAATCAACCGGTCCTGTTTGGCCGCCAGAGGGTTAAGGGGCGTTTACTTTGACCGCCCCGACCTCACGATTTCCCGGGCTTCCGCTGGCGCACCGGCGGCATTAGGGTCCGCGCCATGCAATGGTCCATGCCCCATCGGGTGCTGCAGGTCGTCGGCGGCCTGCTCGTGCTCGTCGCGCTTTCCGCCTTCACGCTCGGCGTGGTCAACGCGCCGCAGCGCGGCCGCATGCCGGGCGAAAGGGCCAGGGGCGACAGTGGGCTCGCGCCCATCCAGGCCACCGAAGCCACGCCGCTCAGCCAGGAACGCATCGAGGGCCCGCCCCCGCCGCCGGAGCTGACGCCGGAGGAAAAGGCCAAGCAGGAGGCCGACAAGGAGGCCAGGGCGGCCGCCAAGCTGGCCGCCTCAGGCGCCGCCCCGCCGCCGACGCTGAATCTGCCGGCCCCGCCGCCCGACAAGGTGGGCGAAATCCTCCAGAGCGCGCCCCCGGCCCCAGAGGAGCCGCCGCACTAGCGGCGGCGACGCGGCGTCAGGCCACGCCGTGCGCCTTGAAGAAGGCGAGCATGCGCTTCCAGCCGTCGGCGGAGGCCTCGGCGTTGTAGCTGGGGCGATAATCGGCCAGGAAGCCATGCTGGGCGTCCGGGTAGACGACGATCTCTGCGGTCTTGCCGGCCGCCTTGATCGCCGCGCGCATGGCTTCGATATCCGCCGCCGGGATGCCCTTGTCCTGGCCGCCATAGAGACCGAGCACCGGGCACTTCAGGTCCTTGACCAGGTCGATGGGAGGCGTTCGCGGATAGGGGCCCGCCTTCAGCGGCCCATACCAGGCGACGCCCGCCTTGAACTCCGGGAAGCGCTCGCAAGCGACCCAGACCGCCCCGCCGCCCCAGCAGAAGCCGGTGACGCCCAGCCGCTTCATATCCGCATAGGGCTGGGCCGCGAGGTATTTCAGGGAGGCCGCGGTGTCGGAGGTCACCTGGGCGTCGGGCTGCGCTTTCACGATATCCATCACCACCTTCATGTCGGTGGTCTTGGACGGGTCGCCGGTGCGGATGAAGAGGTCCGGCGCCAGCGCCACATAGCCCGCCTTGGCGAGCCTGCGGCAGATGTCCTTCACCCATTCGTGGACTCCGAAGACCTCGGAATAGACGAACACCACCGGGTGTTTGCCCTTGCCGGCGGGGCGGGCGAGGTAGCCGGGAATCTTGCGGTCGGCGGTGGGGATCTCGACCGTTTCGGTCACCAGCCCCTTGTCGTCGGTGTGGATCGGGTCGGCCTCGGCGGAAAAGGCCGCCACCGCGTAGCCGCCGGCCAGCGCCAGCGCGATGGAACGCCGCGTCAGGTCGAGATCGCCGGCCCAATTGCCTTCGGCGCGAGTGAGAGTGACCATGGGGAGCCTCCGCAGCGGGTTGTCGTTGTGAAGCCGATCCTGCGGCGCCAGGACGCAGGGAGTCAAAGTGACGACGTAAGATGCGCCGCCCGCAGACCATGCCGCCCCTGACCCGGCGCCCGCTGACCGCCGCCGAACGGACGCTGGCCGACGAGATGTTCGGTGGCGGGCTCGACGCGCAGCGGGTGCGCCTGCTGGCGATCCCGGTCTGGCGCCGCGCCTTCGTGGCGGGACCGTCGCTGATGGTCTGGCCGGCGCACCAGGCGCTCAGCGACTTCGCCGCCGCGCCGCTCGGCCTGCAGGCGACCTTCGTCCACGAGCTGACCCATGTCTGGCAGGCGCAGCGCGGCGTCTTCCTGCCGCTGGCGAAGCTGCGCGCCGGGGATTCGGCGGCCGCCTACGCCTATGACCTGGCCTCCGGCCCGCCGTTCGGCGAGCTCAACATCGAGCAGCAGGCGAGCGTGGTTGAGCATGCCTTCCTGGCCTCGCGCGGCGCGGCGACGCCGTTCGCGGGCCGCCTCTACGCCGAAACCGCCTCCGCCTGGCGCTCGGTTTGAGTCATCTCCCTGAGGCAATAGGGGATTTTCACCCTTGCGAGCGCGCCTATTTTCCCCATATCGGCTTGCAACGCTGGGTTCCGCGCGGGGAAACCTACTGTAGAGCCAGCGGAGACCTGATCGAACCGGGGACGTTGCAAAACAGAGGCGCTTCGTAGGAAGGCTTCCCCGTAGCGTCCGCCAACAAGGAGCGAGCTAGACTCTCAATGAGCAAGATTATCGGTATCGACCTCGGCACGACCAATTCGTGCGTCGCCATCATGGACGGCAAGACGCCGAAGGTGATCGAAAACGCCGAAGGCTCGCGGACCACGCCGTCCGTCGTCGCCTTCCTGGAAGACGGCGAGCGCCTGGTCGGCCAGCCCGCCAAGCGTCAGGCGGTGACCAACCCCTCCAACACCCTCTTCGCCATCAAGCGGTTGATCGGCCGGCAGTACGCCGATCCCGTGGTGGAGAAGGACAAGCACATGGTGCCCTACGAGATCGTCAAGGGCCCGAACGGCGACGCCTGGGTCAGGGCCCAGGGCAAGGACTATTCGCCCCAGCAGGTCTCCGCCTTCATCCTGCAGAAGATGAAGGAAGCCGCCGAGCAGCACCTCGGCGAGAAGGTGGAAAAGGCGGTCATCACCGTCCCGGCCTACTTCAACGACGCCCAGCGCCAGGCGACCAAGGACGCGGGCAAGATCGCGGGCCTCGAAGTCCTGCGGATCATCAACGAGCCGACCGCTGCGGCGCTCGCCTACGGCCTGGAGAAGAACGAAGGCAAGAAGATCGCCGTCTACGACCTGGGCGGCGGCACCTTCGACGTCTCGATCCTGGAGATCGGCGACGGCGTCTTCGAGGTGAAGTCGACCAACGGCGACACCTTCCTGGGCGGCGAGGACTTCGACCTGCGGATCGTCGATTTCCTGGCCGACGAGTTCAAGAAGGAGAACTCGGTCGACCTGCGCAAGGACAAGCTTGCCCTGCAGCGCCTCAAGGAAGAGGCCGAGAAGGCCAAGAAGGAACTCTCCTTCACCACCCAGTACGAGCTGAACCTGCCGTTCATCTCGATGAACGCCAACGGCCCGCTGCACCTCAACATCAAGCTCTCCCGCGCCAAGCTGGAGGGCCTTGTCGAGGACCTGGTCGCCAAGACCGTCGGCCCCTGCGAGCAGGCGCTGAAGGACGCGGGCCTGAAGAAATCCGACATCGACGAAGTGATCCTGGTCGGCGGCATGACCCGCATGCCCAAGGTGATCGAGACGGTGAAGAGCTTCTTCGGCCGTGAGCCGCACACCGGCGTGAACCCCGACGAAGTCGTGGCGCTGGGCGCGGCGGTGCAGGCGGGCGTGCTGCAGGGCGACGTCAAGGACGTGCTGCTGCTGGACGTCACCCCGCTGACCCTGGGCATCGAGACGCTGGGCGGAGTGTTCACGCCGCTCATCGAGCGCAACACCACCATCCCGACCAAGCGCTCGCAGACTTTCTCCACGGCCGACGACAACCAGTCGGCGGTGACCATCCGGGTGTTCCAGGGCGAACGGCCGATGGCGCAGGACAACAAGATGCTGGGCCAGTTCGACCTGGTCGGCATCCCGCCCGCGCCGCGCGGCGTGCCGCAGGTCGAGGTGACCTTCGACATCGACGCCAACGGCATCGTCAACGTCTCGGCCCGCGACAAGGCGACCAACAAGGAACAGTCGATCCGCATCCAGGCCAACGGCGGCCTCTCCGACGCGGACATCGACGCCATGGTCAAGGAAGCCGAGTCCAACAAGGCCGAGGACGAGAAGCGCAAAGCCGGCGTCGAGGCCAAGAACCAGGCCGACGCAGTGATCCACTCCACCGAGAAGGCCCTGGCCGAACACGGCGACAAGGTCGGCGAGGTTGAGCGCACGGCGATCCAGACCGCGCTCGACGACCTGAAGGGCGTGGTCGACGGCGGCGATTCCGAGGTGATCGCGGCCAAGACCCAGACGCTGATCCAGGCCTCCATGAAGCTCGGCGAGGCGATGTACAACGCCCAACAGACCGCCGGCGAAGGCCCCGCCTCCGACGCGGACGCGGCCCATGCGGCTGGCGGCGAGGACGTGGTCGACGCCGAGTTCGAGGAAGTCGACGGCGACGACCACAAGAAGTCGGCGTGACAACGCGCCCCATGGCGACCTCACACGCTCAATGCCATGAGTTCGCCACTGGGGACGTCGCCGCCGCTTCTGCGCGACTAGGGACCCCCGCTCGCTCGGTCCAGTTCCTCCTGGATTTTGGGCCTTGCAGCCGGGCGGGGGTTTTCCCACCTTCCCTCCAGCCACACTTCAAACGTCTGACGGTTTGATGCGCGACTATTACGAGATCCTGGGTGTCGAGCGGGGCTGCGACGGGAGCGCGCTGAAGGCGTCGTTCCGGAAGCTCGCCATGGAGCATCATCCCGACCGCAACGGCGGCTGTGGGGAATCCGAGGGCCGCTTCAAGGAGATCAACGAGGCCTATTCGATCCTCTCCGATCCGCAGAAGCGCGCGGCCTACGACCGCTTCGGCCATGCCGGCGTGAACGGCTCCGGCGGCGGACCGGGCGGCGCCCAGTTCCACGACGTGGGCGACATCTTCAACGAGGTGTTCGGCGACGTCTTCGGCGACATGTTCGGTGGCCGCCGCGGCGGCCAGCAGCAGCGCTCGGGCCCGGCCAGGGGCCAGGACCTGCGCTACGACCTGGAGATCACCCTCGAACAGGCCTACGCCTCGGCCGAGGTCGAGATCACCGTGCCGGTGGCGATGACCTGCGAGCCCTGCTCCGGCTCGGGCGCCAAGCCGGGCACCAGCCCCACCACCTGCAACGCCTGCGGCGGCCAGGGCCGCGTGCGGGCGACGCAGGGCTTCTTCTCCATCGAACGCGCCTGCCCGCGCTGCGGCGGCTCGGGCCGGCTGGTGCTCGATCCCTGCACGGACTGCCACGGCATGGGCCAGGTGCGGCGCGAGCGGACGCTTTCGGTGCGCATCCCCGCCGGCGTCGACGACGGCGCGCGCATAAGACTTGCCGGTGAAGGCGATGGTGGGACCAGGGGCGGCCCGCGCGGCGACCTCTACATCTTCATTTCGGTGAGGCCGCACGAGTTGTTCGAGCGCGACGGCCTGGACCTGCTCTGCACCGTGCCGGTGCCGATGGCGGTGGCGGCCCTGGGCGGCGAGATCGAAGCGCCCTGCCTGATGGGCGGCGAGAACTGCGACGGCAATTGCAAGCTGGCGGTCAAGGTGCCGGAGGGCGCCCAGACCGGCCGCACCGTGCGCCTGAAGGGCCGCGGCATGCCCTCGCTCCGTTCCCGCGACCGCGGCGACCTGGTGGTGGAGCTGTTCGTCGAGACGCCGGCCAAGCTGACGGCCCGCCAGAAGGAGCTGCTGCGCGAATTCTCCGGCCTCTGCAGCGAAGCCCAGCATCCGAAGAACGCCAACTTCGCCGGCAAGGCCAAGACCTTCTGGGACAGCGTCAAGGGCGCCTGAGGCCTCATCCCCTTCGCGGGAGGGATGGTTTGCGGCGGGCGGGGCTTTCGGCTAGAGGAAGCCTCCGCTGTCAATGCACCCGTAGCTCAGCTGGATAGAGCGTTGCCCTCCGAAGGCAAAGGTCACACGTTCGAATCGTGTCGGGTGCGCCAGCGGCCTCCAGAGATGTGAACAGCGGCGAGCGGGAAGCTCACGATTCCGGCGCTTCGCCCCCGTCCGCGGGCCATGCGGCGCGGATGGCGGCGATCATTTCGGCGCCGACGAACGGCATCTCCAGGATAGCGATCCCCAAGGCGCGCTCGAAGGCGGCGCGGAGCCTTACGCCGTCATCGGTCATCAGGATCACCAATCCGTCCCACGGCCGGGCGCGCAAGCGGGCGACGAAGGCCGTCGGGCCGGGCTTCAGCAGTTGATGGTCGACGATCAGCGCCGCCGCACCGTCCAGGGGCAGGTCGTCGAGACCCTTCGCGGGGTCATGGACGATGGCGTTGAGACCGGCGGCCTGCAGGGCCAGTTCGAGGGCGGCCGCAAGCGCCGGGTCCCGGGCGACGACGACGGCGCTCGCCTGATGCGGGGTGGCTGCCGGCACGCCGCGAATCCTCGCCGCCGGCGCCACGGGATGCGGAACAGGACGGGAGGGGAATCGTAGATGCGGGCGAAGGGCCGGCCAACCTAGGGGTTCTACTAGGTAACAGGGGTTCGGGCGACGCAGGTTATTGCCAAGTTTCCGCGCCGCCTGCCGAGGTCGCGGGAGGCATCCGCGCGTCCGCCGCGCAATCCCTGGGGGTTGCGACAATATTCGTGCTGGCCTGCGCTTCGGTAGTGTGACCTGCTTGCTTGCGAGGACAGATGTTCGGGGCGGACATGGACTTGGCGCTCGCGGCAGGGTTGCCGGCGGTCGGACCGACTTGCGGTTTTCATTGTGATCGGCGTGGACATCGTCCTGATCCTCGGCGCCGGTGGCCGGGAATCCTCGCCTTCCCCTTCGCGGATCGGTGGGCCCGAGCGCGTGGCGTGACCGTCTGCCGCCGGGCCGTGCAAGGAGGCTGAAATGATCGGCGCAGGCCAATCCGACGGGTCGATCCTGAACTGGCTGTTGAACCCGTCCGGCCTGACGCCGCACGGCTTTTGCCTGAGTTGGGCGCCCGGGCTTGTCGCGCTGCACGCCGGCTCGGACGCCGCCATCGGCCTGGCCTATTTTTCGATACCCGTCGCCCTCGCCTGGTTCATCCGGGAACGGCGCGATCTGCGGCAATACGCCTGGATGGGCATGCTCTTCGGGGCCTTCATCCTGGCCTGCGGGACGACCCACCTGTTCTCTATCCTCACGCTCTGGGTGCCGGCCTACGGCATCGAAGGCCTGGTCAAGTTGCTGACCGCCGGCCTTTCCGTCGTTACGGCGGTGGCTCTGTGGCCACTCGTCCCGCGTCTGCTTGAGCTGCCATCGCCTTCCCAGCTCACAGTCCTCAACAGCAATCTTTCTGCCCGCGTTGCGGAGCAGGAGCGGACAACGGTGTTGCTGCGGGAGAGCGAGGCCCGCGGCCGCGCGATCAACGTCGAGCTTGAACAGCGGGTGGTCGAACGCACGGCGGAGATCCAACGCGCCAACCAGGAGCTGAAGGAGCTGCTTGCGCAGCGCGAACTCGCCGAAGCATCCTTACGGGAGAGCCAGGAACGGCTGCGGCTCGCCGTGGGCGCCTATGACCTGGGGATCGCCGACGCCGACCTGACGACGGGCAAGCTCATCGCGGAAGGCGGCTTCGAACGGCTCCTCGGCCTACCTGAAGGTGGGCTGGAGGGCGACATCGATCGGCTTCGGGCCATAGTGGTCTCGGCGGATCCGGCTCGGGACGACGACATCGCGGCCGGCCGACAGCAACAGGCCGACAGCGTGCGCATGCGCCGCGCCGATGGCGAGATCCGCGACTTCCAGGGCGTGCGCCGGTTCTTCTATTCGCCGGAAGGCGCGCACGTCCGGACCATCGGCATCTACCGGGACGTCACCGAGGAGCGTCGCGCCCAGGAGGAACTCGCCCTGCGCGGCGATCGCCTGACGGAGCTGCGCGCCGAACTGGCCCACGTCTCGCGCCTCAGCGCCATGGGCGAGATGGCTGCCGCGCTCGCCCACGAACTCAACCAGCCGCTGACGGCGATCGGCAATTCGGTCGGCGCGCTGAAGATCATGCTGGGGGATGGCGGAGAGGCGCTCGATGACGCGGCGCGCGCGCGGGTGGTGCGGGCGGCCAGCCAGGCGGAGGGCCAGGCGGTCCGGGCCGGCGAGATCGTCCGTCGACTGCGCGACTTCATCGCCCGGGGCGAGGCCGACGCCCGTATCGAGGAGCTCAATCCGCTGATCGAGGACGCGGTGGCGCTCGCCGCGCCGAACGCCAAGGCCCAGCAGGTCGAGGTCCGCCTCAAGCTGTCCCCGAGGGCCGATCGCGTGCTCGCCGACCGGATCCAGATCCAGCAGATCCTGGTCAACCTGATCCGCAACGCCATCGAAGCCATGCGCGACACCGTCCTGCCGCGCCTGTTGATCATCAGCACCGCCACCCGGCGCGGCATGGTCGAGGTTTCTGTACGGGACAACGGCCCAGGCATGACGCCGGATTTCGCCCAGCGGCTGTTCTCTCCGTTCCTATCCACCAAAACCACCGGAATGGGGGTCGGCCTGTCCATCTGCCGCCGCATCGTCGAGGCGCATGGCGGCCGCATGTGGCTCGAGTGGTCGGAGAGCGGCGCGGACTTTCGCTTCACGATTCCATCGGCATCCAGGGAGCACCATCATGCCGAGTAGACGGACCGTGCATATCGTCGACGACGACGATGACGTGCGGGAATCGGCCAGCCTGCTTCTTGAGAGCTTGGGCTACAGCGTGTTCACCTATCCGTCCGGCGTCGACTTCCTCGAGAAGCTGGACCCGACGATCCCCGCCTGCATCCTGTTGGACATCCACATGCCGCAGATGGACGGCATCGAAGTCCAGCGCCAGCTTACGGAACGCGGCGTGACCTCGCCCGTGATCGTGCTCACGGGGCAGGGCGACGTCTCGACCGCCGTGCAGGCCATGAAGAACGGCGCATTCGAATTCCTCGAGAAGCCCTACCTGAACGACGTCCTGATCGAGGCGACGGGCGACGCCTTCGCCAGGCTCGAAACCACCACCGAGGACCGCGCCATGACCGCGCGGGCGCGCGCCGGCGTCGCCAAGCTGACCAATCGCGAGCTGCAGGTGATGAGCGGCCTGCTGGCGGGCCTGCCCAACAAGCTGATCGCCTACGAGCTCGACATCAGCGTCCGGACCGTGGAGATCTACCGGGCCAATGTGATGGAGAAGCTGGACGCCCGAAGCCTGTCGACGGCCGTGCGGATCGCGCTCGCCGCGGACGTCGAGCCGCTGGTCCCCGGGCGCCACCGGCAGGCGCCGGGCGCCAAGGGGCCCGGCAACGCCTAGCTAGAGCTAGAACTGCACGTGGCCGGCGAGCTTCAGATCGTAGATCGCCAGGCCGTCGCGCGTCTCCGCGCCGGTTTCCACCGCAAAGCCTCCGGAACCGTTCTCGCCCTTGAGGGAGATGTGGGCGGCCACGCCCTGGCCGCCGATGTCGTCGGAGCGCAGGGTGAAGGCGTCGCCGCCGCCGACGAAGCGGGCGGTGGTGTCGCCCAGGCTTTGGCTGGCCACGCCCTTGTAGCCCACCAGCACCTCCGGCCCCCAGGAGTTGGTCGGCCCGTAGGTTGCCCCCAAGGCGACGCCTGCGAAGGCCGCCAGCCGCGAACTGGTTCGCGACTTGACGGAAAGGTCCATGCCGTCGCCGCCGCCGGTCTCGGTGTAGGCGCCCTCCATCAGCTGCATATAGTCGAGGCTGAGCTGTGGGCGCAGGTAGTAGCGGCCGAAGCGCTTCTCGTAGGCGACCATTCCGCGGGCGTTGAATCCGTACGCGGACCACTCTCCGTTGGCGGTGCGCGAGACCGCCAGGCCGTCGCCGCCCAGCACCTCGACCACCCGCTTGCTGGAGACCTTCATGTAGTCGCCGCCCAGCCGTGCGTTGGCCGAGAAGCCGCCGTGGGTGGTGCGCCAGTAGATGCCGGCGTCCATCAGGGTGGTGTGCAGGTCTTCGGCGCTGTCGACGTTGTCGGGGTAGATCTGATTGGCGCTGATTCCGAACGTCGCGCCCAGGATACCGAACGCCGTGCGCGGAATCTCATAGCCGCCGACGGCGCCGACGCTCCAGCCCTTGTAGCCGGGGTCGTCGTTTTTGCCGTCGGAGAAGATACCGAGGTTGGTCTCCTGCAGCCAGAAGCCGCCGCCCACCGGGTCCTGCCGGTCGTCCAGCGGGCGGGAGAAGGCGCTGACGCTGGCGGCGGCGATGTTGAAGATGCTGCCCGAGTGGTTGGGCAACAGCTGGTTGTAGAGATTGATCAGGCCCGCGCGCGTGGTCTGGGCCAGCAGCGCGCCCTCGAGGCCGGTGTCCTTGCTGATGTTCTGGACCAGCGGCTCGTAGGCCCCGGCGGTGGTGGTCGGCAGGCCAAGCTCGGCGGCCGACTTGCGCGACAGGGTGGCGGTGACCGTGCCGGCCGCGGTGTCGGTCTTCAGGCTGGAATCGTAGAGGAACGGCACGCTGCCCAGGAGGCTCGAGTCGATGGCGCCGGCGTTCAGTTGATTGGCGTGGATCAGGGTGTAGGTCGCGCTGTTCTGCAGGATGCTGTCCAGCCGAACGCCGATCTTGGCGCCGCTGGCGATGGTCGCGGTCCCGGCGACGTCCAGCTTGGTGGCCGTATTGGTCGCCGGATCGGCTGTGAAGATGACGCTCGAAGCCGACCCCAGCGTCAGGCTGGTGAGCGAAAGCTGGCTTGGGCTCTTGATGGTCAGTGAGCCTGTCCCGACCGAGAGGGCGACCGTGCCGCCCTGCGCGTTCAGCGCGCCGTTCACAATCGCGCCGCCGTCGATGGTCAGCGTGTTGGCCCCGGCGCCCAGGTCGAGGTCGCCGATGAGCAAACCGCCGAGTATCTCCACCCGGTCGGCGCCGGAGCCCAGGAGCACCGAGCCCTGGATCGCGGGCACGAGCGTGTCTCCGGCCACGTCGGTCTGGACGATGTGAACGCCGCCGGTGTTGGCCGAGAGGTCCATGGCGATGGACTTGCCGGTGACGGCCTGGGTGATGTCCGTGATGGTCCGGCTGGTGGTGATCAGGCCGATGTTCTCGATCTCGCTCAGGGTTCCGGACTTGTCGGTGATGGCGATGGCGTCGGCCTTCTGGCCCGCCACGGTGGCGCTGAGGGTCGCGGCGTTCTGCAGGACCGCCACATTGGCGCCGGCGCCGATGACCAGGGCGCGGGCGGCGGCGCCCGCGGCGTCCGAGTTCATGATCGCCGCGAGGCTGCCTTCGTTGCGGATCACCGGGGCCGCCACGCCGGAGTTGAGCTGCAAGGCCGTGGCGCTGGCGGCGTAAGCCGTGGCGCCGACCGTGCCCGAGATGCGGATGCCGTCGCCGGTGGTGACCGCGCCGCCGCCGGCGACGCCCAGCTGGATGGCCGAAGCGCTGACGCCGTCGTAGATGCCGCTGCCGAGCACCGAACCCTTGATCTCGATGCCAAAGGCGTCGACGCCCGTGCCGACGTCGCCGATGTGCACGTCGCGGCCGACAGCGCCGACCACCAGGGCTGGCGCGGCGGCCGCGGAGCTGATGCTGCCGGCGACCGACGTGACGACGCCGCTGGTGTCGGTGGTGCTGGTTGCATCGACCAGGATGCCCTTGCCGACGCTGCCGGCGACGGTGACGGTCGGGCCGCCCTGCAGAAGGTCGTCGGCCGTCAGGTGCGAGAGGAAAGTCGGGTCGGTGCTGCGGGTCTGATAGCGGTAGCCGCTCGAGCTCACCGTGCCGTTGATCAGGAGCGCGCCGGAGATGTCGCCGCCCAGCGACGCGGCCTGCGTGCCCTGACCGGCCGCGCTGGTGACCCCGGTCAGATTCACGTCGCCGATGACCGCGCCGGTGGTGCGCAGGCCGACGCTGTTGGTTCCCTGGATGGTCAGCGTGCCCAGTTGATTGATCGAGCCGATGAGGTCCGTCTCCACGGAAACCCCGAAAGAGTTGTCGCCCTTCATCGTGATCGAAGCGCCGACAGAGTTGGTCAGCGAGCCGGTGAAGGCGCCCGGTCCCACCACCCGCACGCCGTACCGGCCGGTGCCCGAGGCGAAGGGGCCGTGGACGACGCCGTTGGAATCGGTGGTCGTGGTAGAGGTGTCATCGACCTGGATGGTGTTGTTGTTGGTCAGCGAGCCGGTGTTGCCGCCCTGGATCAGCACGCCCGTGACGTTGTCTTTGTTCTGGAACTGGATGACGCCGGAGTTGGTGACCGCGTTGTTGCTGTCGATGGTCACCGCCACGCCGGAGGCGGGCTTCACCGTGCCGCCGGCGGCGATCGTGAGGTCGCCGGTCTTGGATGTCGCGAGGGGGGCGGTGGTGTCGGTGCTGATGGTCGTCTGGGCGAAGGCCTGGCCGGCCCAGACCAGAGCCGTGACGCTGACCAGGGGTGGTCCGAATCGCAGGATACGCGCCCAACGCCGCCGCTGACCCGAAATCCTGGAAGCGCCCGGCGAAAAATACCCAGTCATTTACTTGCATCCCTCACGACGGACTGATCGATCGAGCATGATTGTGTCCAGCGAATGACTTTCGCCTGTGGATATCTCTTTGCCGAAGGTCGACAGCGTCTTTCCTGTGTCGCCTTTGCATTGAGGATCGCAACAATTGGCCACGTTCTATACTTCCCTCAGATTTGCATAGCTCGCGACGCGCGGCGAGCCCCTCGGGGCGCAAAATCGGCGCGCATCCTTTGAAACCCTATGCGAGGCTTAGATGCAAATATCTTCAACTCCAACAGCTTACGGAGGGGGCGACGCGCAGCGACTGCTCAGCCTCCTGCTCCAGCAACAGGGCGCCCAAGCTGGGCAAGACGTGCCGGGCGCCGACTCCACCTCTGCGACGACAAGCCCGTCGTCGACCCAGCCGTCAAGCAGCCCGAGCGCGGCCCAGTTCACGGCCAAGACCCTGGCCTCCCTGCTGTCGGCGCAGGAAGCGCCGCCGTCCAGCTCGGATGTGGCGGCACGGCTCGTCAGCACGGCGGACACCAACGGCGATGGCTCGCTCGGCCTCGATGAAATCGAGAAGGCGCTCGGCCAGGACACCACTTCGGGCGCGGACGCGCTCAGCCAGGCGTTTTCAAAGCTCGACACCAACGGTGACGGCCAGCTGAGCGCCAGCGAACTCAGCAGCGCGCTGGACGCCCAGAACTCGGCGTCGGTGGGCCAGAACGCCCCGAGCGAGAAGGCCCAGAGGGCCCACGCGCATCATGCGCACCACGCCGCGTCGAGTAGCACGGACGTGGCGAGCCAAATGCTCGGGGCGGTCGACGCCAACGGCGATGGCCAGCTCAGCGCCAGCGAGATCCAGACAGCCCTCGGCTCGAGTTCAAGCGACAGCCTGACCTCGGCCATGAGCGCGTTGGACACCAACGGCGACGGCCAGCTCAGCGCCACGGAGCTGAGCACGGCGATCGACGCGTTCCGGGCCGCGCACAACCGCGGCGGTTCGGACACCGGCGCGACGACCTCCTCCGCTCAGGCCGTCACCGCCTGACGCCGAAACGGCCGGGGCCCGAAAAGCGGGCTCCGGCCGTCTTTGGCTGCTGCGAGACTGTGAGCCGCGCCTCGCCGCCGCAGACTCATAAGGATTGTGGCGTCGCCGCAGTCCCGGCGCCACAATGATCAGGAAGGAGAGGCCATGAACACCCAAGCCAATGTCCTTCCCGCCCGCCACATACTGGTCGTCGACGATGACTCGCAGCTGCGCGAACAGGTGGTCGGCTACCTTCGCGAGCACGGCTACCAGCTCCATGCGGCAAGCGACGCCGCCACCATGGAACTGGCGCTGGCCGCGGCGCCCATCGACCTGATCGTGCTCGACGTCATGCTGCCGGGCGAGGACGGGCTGTCCATCTGCCGGCGGCTGTCGGAGACCGGCGGGCCCGCGATCGTCATGGTCAGCGCCATGGGCGACGAGGTGGACCGGGTGCTGGGCCTGGAGCTCGGCGCCGACGACTACCTGCCCAAGCCCTGCAGCCCGCGTGAGCTCCTGGCGCGCGTCCGGGCCGTGTTCCGCAGGCTGGACGAGGTGCGCGGAGGAGCCCCGCGGCGCGGCAAGACCTATCACTTCCAGGGCTTCGTGGTGGACACCCTGCGCCGCCAGCTGCGCGCGCCGAACGGCACCACCATCCTGCTCACCGGCGGGGAGTTCTCCCTGCTCAGCGTGTTCCTCGAGAACCCGCAGAGGATTCTGTCGCGCGACCAGCTCCTGGAGCAGGCCCGCGGGTCGCAAAGCGAGGTGTTCGACCGGGCGGTGGACGTGCAGATCAGCCGCCTGCGGCGCAAGCTGCACGCCTCCGTCGAGGGCGAGATCATCAAGACCTATCGCGGCGCCGGTTATCTGTTCGACGCCAAGGTGACGAGGGCGTGAGCGAGGGCGGGCCGGCGAGGGATCGCCGTCCCTGGCTGCGGGCGCCGATCGGCCTGCAGTTGGTGATCCTGCTGCTGGCGAGCCTGTTGGTCGCCCAGGGGATCAGCTTCGGCATCATCTTCCTGATCCCGCCGCCCCGGCCACCGGTCTACCGGCTGGCCGACGTCGCGGCCGCGATCCATGGCGGACCGCTGAAGACCCGGTTCGGCCACCCGATGATCAGGACCACGGCCAGGAGCCTGCCGCCGGAACTCGTCGCACCGCACCGCGAGCACGAGCGGACGCTGGCGGCGCTGGCCCGGACGCTTGGCGCTGCGGAGGCCCGCGTGCGGCTGGAAGAGGAAAGCGCCTCGCCGTTCTGGCGTCTACGGCGCGCCCTTGCGGGCGGACCGCCGCCGCGCCGCCCGGACCGCGGCGGCCCGATGGGCGGTTCGCCCTTCGAACTGGACCGCGACCTGCAGGGCGACCCAGGGGACCCGACTCCCGACCGGCTGCGCGACGTCTGGCGGCGCTTCGGCGGCGGCTCCGACCTGCCGATCTTCGGCGACTTCTCCGCAGCCCTGCAGCAGGACGACGGGACGTGGACGGTGGTCCGTTCGAAGCCGGACGCCTTTCCGAGCGAGTGGCAGATGCAGGCCTCCGGCTGGCTCCTGGGCAGCTTCCTGCTGGTCGCCTCGGCCGGCTACCTGTTCTCCCGCCGCATCTCCGCCCCCCTACGCCGCTTCGCCGAAGCCGCCGAGACGCTGGGCCGAGATCCGCACGCGCCGCAGATGACCCTGAAGGGTCCCGCCGAGGTGGGCGCCGCGGCCCAGGCGTTCAACGAGATGCAGGCCCGGCTCAAGCGCTACATCCACGACCGCACGGCGATGGTCGGCGCGATCAGTCACGACCTGCGCACGCCGCTGGCGCGCATCCGCTTCAAGCTGGAGGCGGCGCCGCCGGCGCTGAAGGAGGCCGTGCTCGCCGACATCGAGCAGATGGAGCAGATGATTGGCGGCGTCCTGGCCTTCATCCGCGACGAGGGCGCGCCGCGCCGCCGGGAGAAGTTGGACCTGCTTTCGCTGATCGAATGCGTGGCGGACGACGCGGCCATGGTCGGCGGCCAGGTGGAGATCGTGGACGGGCGCCCGGTGACCGTGGACGGCGATCCGGTGGCCCTGCAGCGGCTGTTCTCGAACCTGGTGGACAACGCCGTGAAATATGGCGGCGAGGCGCGTATCGACGTGCTGCGGGAGGGCGACCAGGCCGTGGTGACGATCGCCGACCGGGGTCCGGGGCTTTCCCCCGACGAGCTCGGCCGGGTGTTCCAGCCGTTCTACCGGACGGACTCCTCGCGCAACCTCGACAACGGCGGGGTGGGACTGGGCCTGCCGATCGCGCGGTCCACAGCCCGCGCCCACGGCGGCGACGTCGAGCTGACCTCGAAGCCGGGCGGCGTGACGGCCATCGTCACCCTGCCGCTCGTGGCGTGAGAAGCCGGCCTTAGTGTGCTGGATTTGAAGTTCGCCTCATCGGCGGGCTATGCGCGAATCGGGACGCTAGCCCGCGCGGCGGCCGGTGACCGGGCGATCCGGATAGGCCAGCTGCTCGCGGGCCCTCCAGTCTTCCGTCACGTAGTTGATGATCAGCGACTTGCGGACCACCGGGATCGGCCGGAGCTCGAAGCCGTGCCAGGTGCGGTCCGAGGGCACAAACGCCAACGCCCCGCCCGGCTCGAAGGGCGCGCGGTGCGACCAGGTCTCGGCGTCCGCGTAGACGTCGGTGCCCAGGTCGGGCTGGCCCTTGGGCCCGAGGTAGTAGAGCAGGGTGAACTTCTTCACGCCGAGGTCGGTGTGCGGCTGCAGCCAGAAGCCATCGGTGTCCTGGGCGTATTCTATCCGCAGGCAGCAGCCGTCGAGCCTGGCGCCGGTCACGTCCTCGACCAGGGCCACCGTCGCCGGATGATGGAAGGCGTCCGCCAGGCTCCGGCAGACGGGATGGGCGGCGATGGCGGCGTCGTCGACGTAGCGGCGGGTGTTGTTGTGGATTTCCCGCGAACCGGATACGCCGTTCAGCGTCGGCGCGGGGAAGGGCAGGGCGTCCATGGCCGCGGCCATGTCGTCGGGCAGGACGTCACGCAACAGCCAGTGCCGGTAGGGATCGTCCTGCGACTCGGCGGCCCTCAGGCTCTCGGCGAAGCGGCTGCGGCAGGCATTCATGTCGCGCGCCGCCAAATCAGCCGGCGACGCTTCGCCCGGCGCGGGATCGAGCAAGGCCAATGGACTTCTACGCATTGATCTGGTCGCCTCGGCCCCGGGAGAGTTAACGCCTGAATGACGTCGCGCACGAACAAGCACCTCATGGCGGTGGGAGCGCGTCGCCATTTTGCCGCAGCGTCGGCGAGTACGCTAGCACTCATGGCAATGCTTGCGGCGCCGGGGATGGCCCTGGCTGCCGAAACCCGGACATTTCAGCTGCCTTCCGAATCGCTGGAGGCTGCGCTGGTTCGCTTCGCGGTACAGGCGGGAGTCTCGGTCGGCGGCCTGCCCGCCCGCGATTGCGGCGGTATGTCACGCGCGGTTTCGGGCTCCATGACCCCCGCCAAGGCCCTGGCCGCGCTGCTCCCGCCAGGCTGCAGGTTCGAGGCGCTCGACGCCACCAGCTTCCGGATCTCCGGCCGCACGCCGGCCGCAGCGGCCGCCGCGCCCCGGCGGCTGGAAACCGAATCCTATGTCGCGCCGCGCCTGGACGAGCTGTTGGTGACGGCGGAGAAGCGGCCTGAACTGCTGGCCCGCAGCGCCTCGGCGATCAGCGTGCTCTCGGCGGACGACGTGCTGGCGCTTGGCGGCAGGAGCTTCGACGAGGTGGCGGCCCAGGTGGTGGGCGTGGCGGTCACCAATCTGGGCTCCGGGCGCAACAAGATCTTCGTCCGCGGCCTGTCCGACGGCTCGTTCACCGGCAAGACCCAGTCGACGGTCGGCCTCTACCTCGATGATGTCCCGATCACCTACAACGCCCCGGACCCGGACCTGCGGCTGGCCGACGTCGAGCGGGTGGAGGTGTTGCGGGGCCCGCAGGGCACGCTCTACGGCTCCGGCTCCATCGGCGGCATCGTGCGGATCGTGACAGCCAAGCCGGACGTCACGGCTGCCTTCGGGGCGATCTCGGCGGAGGGCATGCTCAGCCAGCACGGCGGTCCCTCCTCCGGCGTCGAGGCGATGGCGAACCTGCCGCTGGCCGGCGGCCGCGGCGCGGTCCGCGGCGTGCTCTACAGCGACGCGCGCGGGGGATACATCGACAACCCCGTGCTGGGCCTGCGGGACGTGAACTCCAGCCGCCGCTGGGGCGGGCGGCTCGCGGCGCTGGCCGAGCTACCGGACGGCTGGCGCCTGGAGGCCGGCGTCGCGCACCAGTCGATCGCCACGGCCGACAGCCAGTACACCCAAGGCTCCGACGGTCCCTTGACCCGTGATGCGCACGTTCGCGAACCGCACGACAACGACTTCTCGGAGGTCGGGGTCACGGCCGCGCACGCCGGCGGCGCGGCCGACCTGAAGATCTCGACAGCCTTCATCGATCACACCCTCACCACCCGCTACGACGCCACCGGCGCCTTCCGGGCCGCGGGTGGCTCAACGACCGGCGGCGCCTTCGACGAGGACAAGCGGATCAAGCTGTGGGCGGTCGAGAGCCTGCTTTCCTCGAACAACCCGGGTCCGCTGCGGTGGCTGGCCGGCGCCTTCGCCTCCTACGCCGACGAGATGGACGCCGCCCAGCTGGTCGGCGTCACGCCGCCGGAGCCGGCGCGCTCAATCTACCGCCGCCGCGACCGGCTCCTGGAGGCCGCCGCCTATGGCGAGGTCGCCTACGACATCACGCCCCGGCTCACCGCCACCGCCGGCGGGCGTTGGTTCGCCACCCGCGTGGAGACCCATGCCGGCGACTTCGCTATCGCCGCGGAACCCGTGGCGCCGGTGCGCGGGCGACTGACAGACCAGGGCCTCGCCCCGAAACTGCGCCTGAGCTTCGCGGCGACCCCGGACGTGGTGGTCTACGCCCAGGTGCAGGAGGGCTACCGAGCGGGCGGCTTCAACATCCCGGCCGCGGCCGGCGGAGGGACCATCGAGACGGTCGCCGCCCGTTTCCGCCCCGACCATCTGTGGAGCTACGAGCTGGGCGCCGGCCTGCCGCTGTTCGATCACGCGCTGACCCTGCGCGGGGCGATCTTCCACGCCGACTGGCGGGACCTGCAGACCGATCAGCGGCTCGCCTCGGGACTGCCCATGACGGTGAATATCGGGGACGGCTCGAACACCGGCCTGGAAGCCGAGGCGGTCTGGCGGCCGAACCCGCAGCTGCAGGTGCGCGCCAATTTCCTGGTGGAGGATCCGCAGATCACCCGCGCCGCCGACGTCTTCCCGGCGCGGCGCGACATCGGCCTGCCGGGGGTGCCCTACGACATGGGAGCGGCCGACGTGCGCTACCGCTGGCGGATAGGCCGGTTCGACGCGGAGGCGTCGGCGCAGGTGGCCTATGTCGGTCGCTCCTACCTGACCTTCGACGGGGGCTCAGGAAATCGCATGGGCGGCTATGCCTCGGGGCGGATCGCGGCGGCGCTCAGCACCCCCGCCTGGAGGGCCACGGCCTACGTCGACAACGTCGCCGACGAGGTCGGCAACACCTTCGCCTACGGCAACCCGTTCAGCCGCTCGCGCGCGAACCAGGCCACGCCGCTGCGGCCCCGCACCTTTGGACTGGGCCTGAGCCGCAATTTCTAGGCGTCACCGCGCCCTAGTGTCCCGATTCCGAAGTTCGCAAGCGCTTGCGGCTGGCTTTTGCGAACTTCGGAACCGATAAGGACACTAGCAAGTGAATGTATCTAGTGTGCTTTTTGGATTTTAAGTTCGCTCGGGCGCATGGCCCGTGAATGCGGCGAACTTCAAATCCAGCACACTAGCGCCAGACGCCGGGCGAGACCTGGTCGGGGCAGCCGCGTGTCCACACGTCGCGCCTGGGGCCCGAGACCAGGAAGGCGGTGTAGCGCTGGTTGCGGCCCGAGCCGCCGGCCCGGGCGATCTCTCCGGCCGGCGCGACGGTCGTGAAGCAGCGCAACACGTTTTGCGGAATCATCCGGCGGGAGATGTCGACGATCAGCCCCGGCCGGGCGAAGTCCGGGTGCGGGTCGCTCGGCCAGTAGCGGTCGCGCTCGACCACCTCCAGCAGGGGAGCCGCGACGCGGCCTTCGGCGTTGAGCTGCGAATAGACCCCGTAGCTCTCGGTTCCGACCCAGGCGGCGCCGGTCCGCGCCCTGAGCTGCTCCACGTCGGCGGCGAACTGGGGCCAGCCGCGCAAGGCCAGGGTCGGGTCGAGCCGCCCCAGCAGCGTCGGCGTGGGCAGCACCATCAGGACGAACGCCGCGGCGCCGATCGCGAAGCCGATGGCCGGCGCCAGCCCGCGCACGAGCCGGCCGGCTCGAGTCTCCCCAGACCCCTCGGCGGCCACCGCCGCGCAGATCGCCAAGGCTCCGAACAGCGGCGCCGGCCAATGCGCCTGCACGCGATCGTGCAGGCTGTGGATCAACAGGTATGCGGCGAAGGGCGCGGAGGTGGCGAGCGGCAATATCAGCTGGACGGCGCCGGGCTCCGCGCGCGTGCGCCAGCCCTGGCCGACCCCCTTGATCGCGAAGGCGGCCATCAGCGGCGTGAACAGCAGGAGCTGGCCGCCGAGGAACTCCGCCACGTGTCCCGGCGACAGGCCGTGGGGCGCCACGCGGCCGAACTGCTTGGCGAAGGTCAGCCAGTGGTGCTGGGAGTTCCACGCCACGTTCGCCGCGAACACCAGCCCTGCCAGGACCACGGCGGCCCAGGGTCCGGGCTTGCGGAGTTCTGCCCACCCGCCGGGGACCAGAAGCAGCCAGAGCAGCACGCCCGGCGCCAGGAACAGGCCGGAGTACTTGGAGAGTACGGCCAGCCCCGCGGCGAGCCCGGCCGCCAGCCACCAGACGGCGCGCCGCTGCTCCCAGAAGCGCGCCAGGGTCCACAGGGTGAGCGTCCAGAAGAGGCTCGCCGGGGCGTCGGGGATCGCCAGCATGCCGCCCAGGCAGACGGTGAGCGTGGCATTGTACCAGAGCGCGGCGCGGAAGGCGGCGCCGGGCTGCGCGCCCAGGCGCCGGGCCAGGTCGCCGATCAGCCAGGTGTTGAGCCCGCTCGCCAGCACCGGCAGCAGGCGCACGCCCAGCGGCGTGTCGCCGGCGATCGCCTCGCCCGCGCGGATCCACCAGGCGATCATCGGCGGATGGTCGAGGTAGCCCAGCTGCAGGTGCTGCGCCCAGAGCCGGTAGTAGGCCTCGTCCTCGGTCAGGTGGATGGCGCCGGCGGCGGCGAGGCGCAGGGCGGTGAGCGCCAGCGCCAACAGCAGAAGACCGCGGCCGGAGCCGAGGGCGGCCGACTTCACCAAACGGCCCGGGAGGTGGTGACGTAGTTCCAGACCGCCGCCACCACGGCCCCGGCGACGCCAGCGACCCACCACGAAGGCCCGCGCTCGTAGACCATGGTCGCAACGGCCACGTTCGCCGCCAGCGGCACGCTGCAGAGCACGACGAACTTGAAGTAGCCTGCGATGAGGGCGAAGCCGCGCTTGCGCCGGTCGCGGTAGGTGACGGCGTTGTTGATCAGGTAGTTCGAGGTCATGGCGCCGAGCGCGGCGGTCAGCTGGGCGGCGGAAAACCCGAACGGCAGAAGCGAGCGCAGGATCAGCAGATGGACGCCCACTCCGCTGGCGCCCACCAGGCCGAACATGATGAAACGCGGCGAGATCAGGTCGCGGGAGAGCTTGGCGACAAGCAGCCCGAGATATTGCACCACGACGCCGTTATCGAGCTTGCTGTCGCCAGCGACGCGGGCGCGGAACTCGTAGGGCAGCTCAAGGTAGCGCGGCGGCGTCTTCTGTGACGCCAGGATGTCGAACAGCACCTTGAAGCCTGCGGTGGCCAAGGTCGGGGCCACGGCCTCGATCATCTCGCGGCGCAGCATGAAGAAGCCGCTCATCGGGTCGGTGACCTCGGCGCGCAGCACGCGCCTTCCGAGCCAGTTGGCGAGCCGGCTTCCCGCCTCCCGGCGCGCGCCGAGGGCGGACGCGTCCGCGCCAGCCGCCGCCAGGTAGCGGCTGCCCACCACGATGTCCGCGCGGTCCGCCTGCAGCTCGCGGAGCATCTGCGGCAGCAGGGTCTCGTCATGCTGCAGGTCGCCGTCGATCACCGCCACATAGGGCGCGGCGCTGGCCATGGCGCCTTCGATCACCGCCCCCGCCAGACCGCGGCGGCCGATGCGGTGCAGGCAGATCACCCGCGGATCGACGGCGGCGACGGCCTTGACGGTCGCCGCCGTGCCGTCGGGGCTGTCGTCGTCGACGAAGATCGCCTGCCAGGCCACGCCCTGTAGCGCCGCCTCCAGCTTGGCCAGCAGCGGCGCGACGTTCGGGGCCTCCTTGAAGGTCGGGATGACGACGCCGAGCTCGAGCGGCCGTGCGGCGGCGCTTGCGTCTGTGGCCGGGCGGGGGGCGGGTTGGTGACGCAAAGGTTCCCCTGTCGGCGCAAGCATCCGCCCTCATACCCGCCACGCCCTGGGCTGGGAACCGTCTGATGGCGCGCAAGCTCGTCGCACCCTCGGCCATTGGCGCCGGCCGCGCGCCGCACCATGGTGTCGGGCGCGCGCCCCGGTCGGGTGGGAAGCGCTGGGTTTGGGCCGCAAGCTCGGCAGAGAGCGTTTGGCGTTGCAAGAACACCATGGTTCGGCGCTGATGGAGCTCTACCTGGAGCGGCGCGCCGACCTTGTCCGGTTTTTCACCGTTCGCCTGCGCTCCGTCGCGGCCGCCGAGGACCTGGTGCAGGACATCTACGTCCGCCTGTCGGGGCTCGATGATCCCGCGGCGATCCAGAATCCGATGGCCTACCTCTACCGGCTGGGCTCCAACCTGATGCTCGACCGTCTCCGCGGCGAGCGGCGCACGGCGCACCGGGACGGCGCCTGGCTGGACAGCCAGACCGTGCGGATCGGGAACGAGGAGATTTCCGCCGAGCCCAGCGCCGAGGCCGCGGTCGCCGCGCGCCAACGCCTGAGCCTGCTCACCGCCGCGATCGAGGACCTGAACCCGCAGACCCAGAGGATCTTCCGCATGCACAAGTTCGAGGGCCTCAGTCATCCGCAGGTCGCGGCCGCGCTTGGCATCTCGCGCAGCGCCGTCGAAAAACACATGATGGCCGCGCTGAAACACCTCCTGGCGAGGCTTCCGTGATCCGCAGAACACGTTATTTGGAGGGGCGCGTCGGGCCGCGGCGTCATCTCATCGAAGCCGAACGGTTTTTCGATCCGCGGGCGTGGGGCTGATGAGCAGGCGCGACGAGTTCCAGGGGGCAGGTGGCATAGCCGAGGAGGCGGCCAGCTGGTTCGCGCGCCTCCAGGGAGAGGCTGCGACCGGCGACGACTGGCTGGCGTTCGAGCGTTGGCTGCAGGCGTCGCCGGCGCACGCCCGCGCCTACGAACGTCTCGAAGCCCTGTGGATCGACCTCGATTATGCGCCGGTCGCCCGCGACCTCGGCGGGCGTCCCCTGCTGGCGGCGCGCCGCCGCCGGCTGGCGCGCAGCGCGGCCGGGAATCCTGGCCGCCGGGCCTGGCTGGCCGCGGGCGCAGCGATCGCCGCGGGCCTTGTGGCGGCGATGGGGATCGGGCTTTGGCCCGCGCCCGGGGCGGCGCCGCGGAGCTACCAGACGGCGGCCGGCCAGACGCGGCAGCTCGTGCTCGCCGACGGCACCCGCATCCGGCTGAACGCCGCGTCGAAGATCACCGTCAGCCTCGGCCGCGACGCGCGCCGGGTGCAGATGGGCGATGCGGAGGCCGTATTCGACGTGGCGCATGACACCGTGCGCCCGTTCCTGATCGCCGTCGGCGACCGCCAGGTGCGCGTGGTCGGCACCGAGTTCAACCTGCGCCACCGGGCCGACAAGGTCGCCCTCACCGTCCGCCGCGGCGTGGTCGAGGTGCGGCCGGCCGGCGCGCCGCAGGCCCGGCCGACCCGGGTGACCGTCGGCCAGCAGCTGACGCACACCGAGGGCCAGAACGGCTCGATCCTCAAGGTTTCCGACTCCGCCACGGCCTTCGCCTGGACCAGCGGCCAGCTGATCTACCGCGACCAGCCGCTCTCGGACGTCGCTGCCGACCTTTCGCGGCGTTTCGTGGTCCCGGTGCGCACGGCCGACGCCCCGACAGCCGCCCTGCGCTTCTCGGGTGTCCTGGTGACCGACAGCGAATCCGACGTGCTGCGCCGCCTGCAGGCCTTCGCGCCGCTCCGCGTCGAACGCACCGCGGACGCCGTCGTCCTGCACCGCCGCTAGTGTGCTGGATTTGAAGTTCGCCACATTGACGGGCCACGCGCCGAGCGAACTTCAAATCCAAGAAGCACACTAGAAACATATACTTGCTAGTGTCCTTATCGATTCCGAAGTTCGTCAAAGTCAGCCGCAAGCGCTTGCGAACTTCGGAATCGGGACACTAGCTATCCGCGGCGCATCGCCTCCAGCAGGCTTCCCGAGTAGGCCGCGTGGCCCACGTGGGTCAGCCGGCTCTCGACGTCCGCCCAGATCTCCCCGCCCAGATCGCGCCAGCGCCGGCAGAGCGCGTAGTCCTCAGACAGGTGCTGGCCGGTGTCCGGCTCGATCATGGTGTCGAAGACCATGGCGACCCCCTCCAGCCCCGGCTCGACGTCGCTCAGGTCCGCGGTCAGCTCTGGATGGGCCTCGCCGACGCGCGCCAGCGTCTCGCGCCGGATCATCATGAAGCCGTTGCCGACGTAGGAGACCTTGGCGAGACCGCCTTCCACCTCGACCGAACTGTCCTGCGTCGGAACGAAGCGCACGACGTAGCCGACGCCCTTGGCCATCAGGTCCGGCGCGTCCTCCTTCGCCGCGGCGCGGACCTTGTCCCAGTCGATGTGCTTCAGGGGGGCCACGCCGCCGGCGATCCCCTTGTCGGCGTCCAGCAGCCTAAAGACGCTCTCGGGCGAAAAACCGATGTCGGCGTCGACGAAGAACAGGTGCGTCGCGTGCGGGTGAGCCAGGAACCGTGCGGCGAGCCGGGCGCGGGCGCGGGTGATCAGGGCGTCGTTGGCCAGCAGCTCGACATGCACGCCGATCCCGCGCGCCTCGCAAGCGGCCTGCAGGGTCATCACCGAGCGCAGGTAGACGATGTTGACCAGCCCGCCGTAGCAGGGGGTCGCCAGATAGATGAACCGGCGCTCCGGCGTTGACGGCATGGTCAGTCCCCCTCCGGCGCGCCGGCCCGGCGCAGGAAACCCTCGACCAGATGGTCATAGAGGTCGAAGCGCTTGTAGGCGCGAAGCTCCGGCGTCGCGGCCCGCCAGGCCCGGGCGAAGGCCGCCAGCCGGTGCGGGTCGTTCCGCAGGCTGTCCAGCGGCTCCAGCCAGACGCGGATGGTGAACAGCGCGCCGCCGGTCCGGGGCAGACGCCGCAGGGTCTGGCGCTCGACGCGCAGGTTGAGGGCGCCGCCGGCCTGGACCGGATCGACCTCGCCGATCCTCGCGCGGATCGGGGCGGAGGCGGGGGTGTGCAGGGCGTCGGAGTTGAGCAGCGTCCAGTTGCGGCGCTCCAGCACCAGGTCCGGGCGCAGGCCGTCGAAGATCCGCTGCACCCGCACCAGGAACCGCTCGGCGAAGCCGGTCACCGGTCCGTGCAGTTCGGCCAGACTGCGCCCGATCACCTCTTCGGCGGTGAAGAAGCTGCCGGCCGAGAGCGACAGCGCCGCCAGCCGCCACTGGCCGTCGCGCTTCTCCATCAGGCAGAGATCGTCGGCGGTGCGCCGGGCGGCGGCGTAGAGCGGCGGCAGGCCCGGCGGCGGTAGCGCGGGGCCGAGCGCGGCCTCGACCAGCTCCAGGACCTCCGCCTGGCCGGCGCGCGAGCCCTCGGCTTCGGCCCAGACCAGGCCGCGATGGGCGGCGAACAGCGGGTCCTTGCGCGCCGCGGGATCGGCCTCGCCGCCCTCCAGCCAGTCGGCGGGCGCGATGGGCCTGAGGCCGATCTGGAAGTCGGCCGCCTCCTCCCAGGGGCGGTGGCCGGGGATCATTGAGGAGCGCGGAGGCGCTGCCGAGCCATAAGCAGGGTCGCGCCATAGACAAGGAACGCCACGACGATCCCCACGCAATCCGCCGCCACGTCGTGCCAGTCGGCGTCCCGGCCGAAGCCCATGGCCCATTGGGCGAGCTCGACGAAGACGCCGATACCGAAGGCGTAGAGGGCGATGGCCCGCGGCCGCCGGGGTGAAAGGATGAGCCCCGTCGCGGTCAGCACCAGCCAGGCCGCCGCATGCTCCTCCTTGTCCCACAGGTTTACCTTCGGCAGGTCCTTGCTGGGCGCGAGGCAGAGGTAGAGCAGGATGGCGGTAGCCAGGGCGTAAAGGGCGAGCCGCAGCGGTCTCGGAAGGCGGTAGGGAAGCATGCCCCTTACTTGCACGTCCCTGCGCGCCTCTCTAGCGTCCGCCGCCTCATCGGATGCGGAGCGTGCGGATGGCGGCCAAGGCGGACATCGAGGCGGTGATCTGGGATTTCGGCGGGGTGTTCATCTCCTCGCCGTTCGAGGCCTTCAACCGCTACGAGGCCGAGCAGGGCCTGCCGAAGGACCTGATCCGGCGGATCAACGCCACCAACCATCATGACAACGCCTGGGCCCTGTTCGAGCGCAACGAGGTCGATGCGGACCGCTTCGACCAGCTGTTCCTCGAGGAATCCACGGCGCTCGGACATCCCGTGCAGGGACGTGACGTCCTGCCGCTGCTCTCCGGCTCGGTGCGGCCGCGGATGGTGGCGGCGCTGAAGGCCTGCAAACAGCGCTTCAAGGTGGGCTGCATCACCAACAACGTCGTCTCGATGCACAGCCCGGGACAGGACGAGATCCAGCGGGCCGCCGGCGCCATGGGCCAGATCATGCCGTTGTTCGACGCGATCATCGAAAGCTCCAAGGCCGGCGTTCGGAAGCCCGACCCGAAGATCTATCGGATGATGTGCGAGCTGCTGGCGGTGAAGCCGGAGGCCTGCGTCTACCTCGACGACCTCGGCATCAACTGCAAGCCGGCCGCGGCGCTCGGCATGCGGGCGATCAAGGTGGTGGACGTGGACCAGACCCTGGCCGAGCTGGCGGCCGTCACGGGATTGACCTTCGATGCGGAGGAGCCGGCATGACCCGTCCTACGAAGATCGGCGCGGCGGAAGCGCTGAAGACCCTGCCGGGCTGGGCTGCGGTCGAGGGCGGGCGCGATGCGATCCGCCGGACCTTCAAGTTCGCGGACTTCAATGCGGCCTTCGGCTTCATGACGCGGGTCGCCCTGAAGGCCGACAAGCTCGACCACCATCCCGAATGGTTCAATGTCTACAGCCGCGTGGAGGTGACGCTCGCCACCCATGATGCGGACGGGGTCACCGAGCTCGACGTGACCTTGGCGAAGTTCATGGATCAGGCCGCCGCGGCGCTCGGCGCGAAATAGCAGGAGAGAACGACATGGCAGGACGCGTCGCGGGCAAGAAGGCCTTCATCACCGGCGGGGCGCAGGGGCTGGGCGCGGCCATGGCGCGCAAGCTGGCCGCCGAGGGCGCCAAGGTCTCGGTGGCCGACATCAACCTGGAGGGCGCCAAGGTGGTCGCCGCCGAGCTGAACGCCGCCCACGGCGCGGGCACGGCCTTCGCCTTCCCGCTGGACGTCACCAAGGAAGAGCAGTGGGTCTACGCCCTGGAGGAGGCCGACGAGGCCATGGGCGGCATCTCGGTGCTGGTGAACAACGCCGGCATCAGCCGCGGCGGCGACATCGAGAGCCTGAGCCTCGAGGACTGGAAGCTCGTCATGAGCGTCAACGTCGATTCCGTGTTCCTCGGGACCAAGCACGCACTGAAGTACATGCGCGCCCACCAGCCGGGCTCGATCGTCAACATCTCCTCGATCGCCGGCCTGATCGCGGCCCACAACTCGCCGGTCTACAACGCCTCCAAGGCCGCGGTCTGGCTGCTGTCCAAGGGCATCGCCCTGCACTGCGCCAAGCAGGGGCTGGATATCCGCTCAAACTCCATCCACCCGACCTTCATCGACACGCCGATCCTCGATCCGCTTCGCCAGCGGTTCGGCAAGGAGGAGGCGGAGGCCAAGCTCGGCCGGCAGGTGCCGCTGGGCCACATCGGCGAGCCCGACGACATCGCCAACGCCTGCCTCTACCTGGCCTCCGACGAAAGCAAGTTCATGACCGGCGCCGAGATGAAGCTCGACGGCGGCATCTCGGCGATGTGAGGCGCTAGTTGACGACGACCGCGCCGATCAGCAGGCGCGCGCCGGGACGGCCCAGCACCAGGTCGGTCTGACGCTGCAGGGCCGTGGCGATGAAGTCCGGGTTCGGCTGGGCGCCGGAGGGGAGGCCCGCGGCGTAGGTCATCACCACCTGGACGTAGGCGGCCCGGAGCCTGGGGAGCGAGACCGTGGCCCGCTCACGGAGTTTCGCATCGGCGACCTCGAGCCCGCAGTCCACGGTCAGCACGCCGCGCCGTCCGTCCGGTTTGTTGGTCGAGCCCGTCAGGGTGTCGATCGGGATGTAGTCAGCGCCGCCGGACTTCTTCTTCTTGTCCTCCGCAGCGCTGACGACGGGCGCGGTGGCGGCCAGGACGATCAGGGCGAGAAGGTCGCGGCGTCTCATCGCTCATATCTGTCGCCGATTATGGTTAGCGGTCTCTTTACGTGAGCTGCGCCACAAGTGCGTCGAGCAACCAGATTCGCCGCCTTCCCGGAGCGCGCCTTGGGCCGATTTACGCCGACCACCCTCGACCTCGACGGCAAGGTCATCCTCGTCACCGGCGGCACGGGGTCCTTCGGCCGGCGCTTCGTCGAGACGGTGCTGACCCGCGCGGCGCCGCGCAAGCTGATCATCTATTCGCGCGACGAGCTGAAGCAGAGCGAGATGCTGGCCGACCTGGGCGAGCGGTTCGGGGCGGAGAAGATGTCGCTCTTACGCTTCTTCCTGGGCGACGTGCGCGACCGCGAGCGGCTGATCCTGGCGACCCGCGGCGTCGACGTCATCATCCATGCCGCGGCGCTCAAGCAGGTGCCGGCGGCCGAGTACAACCCCTCCGAATGCATCCACACCAATGTGCTGGGCGCCGAGAACGTGGTCTGGGCCTGTCTGACCAACCGGGTGAAGCAGGTGGTGGCGCTTTCCACTGACAAGGCCTGCAACCCGATCAACCTCTACGGGGCGACCAAGCTCGCCTCCGACAAGACCTTCGTGGCGGCCAACAATCTCTCCGGCGACATCGGCACGCGGTTCTCGGTGGTGCGCTACGGCAATGTGGTGGGCTCGCGCGGCTCGGTCGCGCCGCTGTTCCAGCGGCTGATCGCCAAGGGCGCGGCGGAGCTGCCGATCACCGACCCGCGGATGACCCGCGTCTGGATCACCCTGAAAGAGGGCGTCGACTTCGTGCTTTCCTCGCTCGGCATGATGAGCGGCGGCGAGATCTTCGTGCCGAAGATCCCCTCGATGAAGATGACCGACCTGGCCGCCGCCATGGCCCCCGACCTGCCGATCAAGGTGGTCGGCATCCGGCCCGGCGAGAAGCTCCACGAGATGATGATCTCGGCGGACGACGCCCGCTCCACCCTCGACCTCGGCGACCGCTACGCCATCGAGCCGGCCTTCGTAGAATACACCCGTGCGGGCCTGAAGGGCGCGCCGCTGCCCGAGGGCTTCAGCTACGCCAGCGACACCAATGACGACTGGCTGACCGGCGAGGGCCTGCTGGCGCTGCTCGAGGACGCGGCGCCGCGGCGCCGGCGGCGCGCACAGGACTAGGACCGATCGACATTCAACCGACCTTCGGCCGCCGGGCGGGCTCCCTTCCTCCTCGATGGAGGAAGGGTGGGGATGGTGGTGTGTCCGGTGAGGTGAAGGCGAAGGCTCCGTTGGGCTCAGGCGCCTCTCGCTCCATCTCCGCGACCTCCGTGGCCACACCACCACCCAACCCTCCTCCATCGAGGAGGAGGGCTATCAAAAGCGGCCTGACCTCCGTCTCGCTGAATGTGGAATGGTCCTAGGATGACCGACCCTTTCCTGCCCTACGGCCGCCAGACCATCGAGGATGACGACATCGCCGCGGTG
>NZ_JAQGIZ010000250.1 GCF_028290885.1 Phenylobacterium sp. | reverse complement strand
TGCAGGGCCTCGACATTGGCTGAGATCAGCTTGGGCTTGGCGGCGAACTGTTCGGCCAGCAGGGTCTCGAACACCTCCGCGTCGATGCCCAGCAGGGCCGAGAGCGCCCCCACATAGATGATGTTCTTGAACAGCTGGCGTTCGCGCGGCAGCGCATAGGCCTCGTTGCACATGGCCGTCAGCGGCACGCCGATGACGGTGATGTCGTCGCGGAACTTGCCCGGCGGCAGCGGCTTCGTCGAGTCGTAGAACAGGTAGCCGCCGGGCTCGATCTCGGCCAGGTCGCGGTCCCAGGTCTGCGGGTTCATGGCCACCATCAGGTCCACGCCGCCCCGGCGGCCCAGGTGGCCGGCCTCGGTGATCCGCACCTCGTACCAGGTGGGCAGGCCCTGGATGTTGGACGGGAAGATGTTGCGCGCCGCCACCGGCACGCCCATCCGCAGGATCGACTTGGCGAACATGCCGTTGGCGCTGGCCGAGCCCGAGCCGTTCACATTAGCGAACTTCACCACGAAGTCGTTGACGGTCGCCGGCCCGGATTTCACCGCGCCAGATTTCGCCGGGCCAGATTTCACCGGGACTGACATGCCGCCCCCGCTTGGGTCATCTCGAGGGTGAAGCGCTGCATGTCCCAGGCCCCGGTCGGGCAGCGCTCGGCGCAAAGCCCGCAATGCAGGCAGACGTCCTCGTCCTTGACCATCACCCGCCCGGTCGGCAGCGAGCCGGAGACATAGAGCGGCTGGTCGACGTTGAGCGCCGGCGCCTTCAGCCGGGTGCGCAGATCCGCCTCCTCGCTCTCGACGGTGAAGGTGATGCAGTCCACCGGGCAGATGTCGACGCAGGCGTCGCACTCGATGCACAGGTTGTCGGCGAACACGGTCTGGACGTCGCAGTTCAGGCACCGCTCGGCCTCGCGGTAGCCGATCTCGCGGTCGAAGCCGAGCTCGACCTCCATCTTCACGTTCTTCAGCGCCACGGCCTTGTCACGCAGCGGCACGCGGTAGCGGCGGTCGTTGGCGATGTCGTTGTCATAGCTCCACTCGTGGATGCCCATCTTCTGGCTGACGAGGGAGAAGTCGGGCGGCGGCCGCTCGCTAACGTCCTCGCTGCGGCAGAACTTGTCGATGGAGATCGCAGCGTCATGGCCGTGCGCCACCGCCCAGATGATGTTCTTCGGGCCGAACGCCGCGTCGCCACCGAAGAACACTTCGGGGATCGTCGACTGCATGGTGATCGGATCGACCTTGGGCATGTCCCACTCGTCGAACTCCATGCCGATGCCGCGCTCCATCCAGGGGAAGGCGTTCTCCTGGCCGACCGCCACCAGCACGTCGTCGCATTCGTAGTGCTCGTCGGGCTCGCCCGAGGGGACCAGCTTGCGGCGACCTTTCTCGTCGAGCTCGGCCTTGACCACCTCGAAGGTGACGCCAGTCAGCCGGCCGTCCTTGTGAGTGAATTCCTTGGGCACGCGGTAGTTGAGGATCGGGATGTCCTCGTGGATCGCGTCTTCCTTTTCCCATGGCGAGGCCTTCATCTCCTCGAAGCCGGAGCGGACGATCACCTTGACGTCCTCCCCGCCCAGGCGGCGCGAGGTGCGGCAGCAGTCCATGGCGGTGTTGCCGCCGCCCAGCACGATCACCCGCCTTCCGATCTTGTCGATGTGGCCGAAGGAGACGGAGGACAGCCAGTCGATGCCGATGTGGATGTTGGCCCGCGCCGCCTCGCGCCCCGGCAGGTCGAGGTCGCGGCCGCGCGGCGCGCCGGAGCCCACGAAGATTGCGTCGTAGCCCTGGGCCAGCAGGCCCTTCAGGCTATCGATCCGCTCGCCCAGGCGAAGCGTCATGCCGAGCCCGGTGATATAGCCCACCTCCTCGTCGATCACTTCCTCGGGCAGGCGGAAGCGCGGGATCTGGCTGCGGATCATGCCGCCCGCCTTGGCGTCGCCGTCGAAGATGGTGACCTCGTAGCCCAGCGGCGCCAGGTCGCGGGCCACGGTCAGCGAGGCGGGACCGGCCCCCACCATCGCCACCCGCTTGCCGTTCGAACTCGCCGCCGGCGCGGGCAGCCTGGCGGTGATGTCGTCCTTGTTGTCGGCCGCGACCCTCTTCAGCCGGCAGATGGCGACCGGCTCCTCCTCGACGCGTCCGCGCCGGCAGGCGGGTTCACAGGGACGGTCGCAGGTCCGGCCCAGGATCCCCGGGAAGACGTTCGACGTCCAGTTGACCATGTAGGCGTCGGAGTAGCGGCCGTCCGCGATGAGGCGGATGTACTCCGGGACCGGTGTGTGTGCGGGACAGGCCCACTGACAATCCACGACCTTATGAAAGTAGTCGGGAGTCCACGTACTGGTACGTTGCAAAACCCTGATCCCTTCCGCGACGCTCTACTCCCGCGGCGGCAAAGGCGAACTCGGCTGGCGTACCAGAGCTGGCTGAGTGGGTCTTTAAGCCGTCACGACGCGGCGTTGTTCGTCAGGTTAGGCCCCGTTCGGCGGTCAAGCCAAGCCGATTCCTGAGCGTTGGTCGGTGATTTCGCGTCCCAAGCGGCCGAAAACGCGTTAAATCCCGCCCTGAGGTCACATCAAGCGAACGTGACGGTCCTTCCAGCATTTGTCGTGAGCGGCGACAAATCCTAATGATAGCTTAAGACCCGAGACCCCTCTGCCGCGAGGGCCTGGAGAAACGCCCGATGACCACGCCGCGCGACGTCGTCCCTGTTTCTGAGTCCTCGCCCTATTCCACAGCGCCGCTGGCCGAGCCGCTCGACGAGGACCTGGGCCCGCTCAGCCTGTTCCAGGAAATCAACGAACGCCGCGCCCGCGTGGAGAACGCCGAACTGTTGCAGCACCTCCGGGGGCTCTAAGTCCGCTCACAGCTTGTCATCCCGGTTTTCGCGCCAGCGAAAGACCGGGACCTATAGACACGAGTTCATCAGGACAGATTGCGGCCGCGACGCCGCGCGTCATCCGGAACCTATGACGCGTATAGGTCCCGGACAGCCGCTGCCGCGGCTTCCGGGATGACACCGGGTGGGGTGCTTAGTCCCCGTAGCCCGCCGGCAGGTCGTCGTCCTTCATCAGGTCTTCCTTGGAGACCTTCTGGTCCTTCACCTTGGCCTTGCCCACGATCAGGTCGACGACCTTGTCCTCGAAGATCGGCGCGCGCAGCTGGGCCTGGGCGTTGGCGTTCTGGCGGAAGAGGTCGAACACCTGCTGGGCCTGCGGGCCGTACTTCATGGCCTCCTGGCGCATGGCCTCGCCCAGCTCCTGCTCGGTGACCTGGACGTTGTTGGCCCGGCCGATCTCGGCCAGCACCAGGCCCAGGCGCACGCGGCGCTCAGCGATCTTATGGTATTCGTCCTTGAGCTTCTTGTCGGACTTCTTGAGGTCCTCGGGCGGCAGCTCGCCGGCCGCCTTGTCCTGCTCGACCTGCTGCCAGATCGAGGCGAATTCGGCCTCCACCATCTTCGGCGGCAGCGGGAAGTCGTGCTTGGTGTCGAGCTGGTCCAGCAGGGCGCGCTTCAGCTTGAAGCGGCTCGCGCCGGCATATTCCTTCTCCAGGTTGCCCTTCAGCAGCTCGCGCAGCTTCTCGAGGCTCTCGATCCCCAGGCGGGTGGCGAGCGCGTCGTCGGCGGGCGCATTCACCGGCGCCTTCACCTCCTTCACCTTGACCTCGAACACCGCCTCTTTGCCCTTGAGGTTTTCGGACTGGTAGTTCTCCGGGAAGGTCACCTTGACCTCGACGTCGCTGTCGGGCTTGGCGCCGACCAGCTGCTCCTCGAAGCCCGGGATGAACTGGCCCGAGCCCAGGACCAGTTCGGCGCCCTCGGCCGCGCCGCCTTCGAAGGGCACGCCGTCCAGCTTGCCCACGAAATCAATAACGAGCATGTCGCCGTCCTTGGCCTTCACGGCCTTGCCGGTCCTGGTCTCGTAGGTGCGGTTCTGCTTGGCGAGGTCGGCCAGCGCCTCGTCGACTTCCTTGTCGGTGGGCTCGTAGACCGGACGCTTCAGCGACAGGGTCGCGGGATCCACGGGTTCGAAGTCCGGCATCACGTCGACGGCGATCTCGTAGGCGAGGTCCGCCTTGCCATCGATCACCGCGTTCATGTCGCCTTCCGGCTTCAGGTCCGGGTCGCCGGCGGGGCGCAGCTTGTTGTCCGTGAGCACCTTCTGGGTGGTCTCGGTGAGGGTCTTTTCCACCACCTCGCTCATCAGCGCCTTGCCGTAGAGGCGGCGCACGTGGGCGGTTGGCACCTTGCCCGGGCGGAAGCCCTTGATGTTCAGGGTCGGCGTGATCTCGGCGATGCGCGCTTCCAGCGCCTGCGTCAGATCCGCGGCGGGCACCGTGACGCCGAACACGCGGCTCAGGCCTTCACCAGACTTTTCAACGATCTGCATCGACATTCTTCAACTTCCAGCCACTGCGCCGTCGGGCGCGTCCCGGCCACTTTCAGGATTGAAAACAAACGCCGCCGAGCCTTCGGCGGAGGGCGGGGGTTATGTCATGCCGGTCCTTCTTCGCCAAGGCTTCGAAGGACATCCGGCTTCGCACCCAACGCTGGGACCCGTCCTGCGAATCCCGAGAGGGCGAAGCAGGATGGTGCGGATGAGAGGACTCGAACCTCCACGCCTTGCGGCGCTGGAACCTAAATCCAGTGCGTCTACCAGTTCCGCCACATCCGCAACGACGGCTCCATTAGCCGGGAAGCCGGCGCCGGCCAAGCACCGATCCCCGCGGCGCGGCAGGTGACAGCCGCGCCGCGCGCAGGCAGAAGGCGGCCATGCCTGCAGGGGTCCTCTTCGTCCACAACAACTTTCCGGCGCAGTTCCGGGACCTCGCCCAGACGCTGATGGCCCGCGGCGTGCCCTGCGCCGCCATCGGCGCGTCCCGCGCGCCGGGCGTGCCGAACATGCCGATCGGCCGCTATGGCCTCGACCGCGGCACGACGCCCGACATCTTTCCCTTCGCTATCCGCGCCGAGGCCGACCTGATCCGCGGGGCCGCGGCCCTGCGCATGGCCAAGGCCCTGAAGGCGGAAGGATTCGATCCGGCGGTGATCGTCGGCCACCCGGGCTGGGGCGAGACCATCTTCCTCGACGAGGTGTGGCCGGACGCGCGCAGGGTGATGTTCGCGGAGTTCTTCTACCGCGGGCGTGGCCTCGACATCGACTTCGACAACGAATTCTTCGAGACCACCGAGGAGGCGGTCCTGCGGGGCAAGGCCAAGAACGCGGTCATGACCCTCGCCTTCACCGACGCCGACGTGATCGTCTCCCCCACCGAGTTCCAGGCCTCCGTCCTGCCGCCGGTCTTTCGGCCGCGCGTGCGGGTGATCCATGAAGGCGTCGACGTGGACGCGATCCGGCCCGGCCCCGCCGAGCCCCTCGCCCTGGCCGACGGCCGCGTCATCGCTCCCGGGGCGCCGGTGATCACCCACGTCAACAACCACCTGGAGCCGCTCAGGGGCCTGCACATCTTCGCGCGCGCCCTGCCCCGGCTGATGGCGGAGGTTCCGGACGCCCAGGTGCTGGTGATCGGGCAGGACACCGCCCGCCCCTACGGCGGCTCGGCGCCCGACGGCCGCACCTGGCGCGAGGTCGCCTTCGAAGGGCTCGACCTCGATCCGGCGCGGCTGCATTTCCTCGGCAAGACGCCGCACGCCCGCATGCTGCAGGCGCTCAGGCTCTCCACGGCCCACGTCTACTACACCTATCCCTTCGTGCTCTCCTGGTCGCTGGTCGAGGCCATGGCCAGCGGCTGCTATGTCGTGGCCTCCGACACCCCTCCGCTGCACGACGCCATCGAGGACGGGGTCAACGGCCGGCTGCTGCCGTTCTTCGACGTCACGGCGCTGTCGGACACGCTGATCGCCGCCTGTCGCGACCCGGAGGCCTCGGCCCCGCTGCGCGCCGCCGCCCGCGCCACGGCGGTGGCGAAGTTCGCCAGCCGCGACGGCCGCGCCGCCTGGCTCGCGCTGCTTCAGGAATTCGGACTGGAGATCCCAGCGGCCTAACCGCAGCGGATCTCCCTGATGATCCCCGTCCCGGCATCGAAGAAGAAGTTCAAGCGCTGGGGGCTGTAGTCGAGGGTCACCGGACAGGTCGTGCAGGCCACCCGCTGGCGATTCGGATCGACGGGGACCGGGATCTCAGTCCGTGGCCGGCCGACCAGGCCCTGCAGCTCCGACGCCCCGCACTGGTCCTTCACCGTCACCCGTGGCGGCGGCGTGGGCGCGCGGCTGCGCGGCGGTTGCGGGGTTTGCGGCGGCGCCGGAACCGGGGCCGGGGTCGGAGCCGCAGTCGGGGGCGCCCGCGTTGGATAGTTCGGCGCGCAGGCCGCCAGCAGCAGGGCCACGCCAAGCCAGGCTTTCCTCATCACGCCTGCTTCTCCCATCCGCGCGCCTGCTGCTTCCAGTAGGAAACCGAAACGCCGGTAGCCTTCGCCGCGCTCCATTGCGCCCGCGCCACCGCCAGCTGCGCCGCGTCCGCGCCGTCGAACAGCACGACGCAGCGCGCATAGTCGGAAAGCTCCCCCGGCTCGGCCCCGTCCACCAGGAAGAGGGCGTCCGCGCCGTTGGCGTTCTCGAACCCGGTGGTCAGCAGGATCGGCTGGCGCGCCGCGCCCGGCTCGTCGTCCGGCGCATGCGGCAGGAAGCTCTCGTCGCGATAGGCCCAGAGCCAGCTGTCGAGATGCTGCAGCTGCTCGGCCTCGCGCACCCGGACCAGCGCCTTCCAGCCGCGCTGCAGGGTCTTCTCCAGCAGTTCCGGCAGGGCCTGATCGAGCCCCGTCCGCTCCAGGTGGTAGAACCAGACTTCGGTCGCCGCCTCCGCCACGTCAGCCCTCGTACTTCTCCGCCACCATGCGGTTCAGCAGGCGCACGCCGTAGCCGGTGGCGCCGTCCGGGATGGTGGGGACCGACGAGGGCTTCTTCCAGGCGGTGGAGGCGATGTCGAGGTGCGCCCAGGGCACGCCGTTGGTGAAGCGCTGGATGAACATGGCCGCGGTGATCGAGCCGCCGGGCCGGCCACCGGTGTTCTTCATATCGGCGATCATCGAGTCGATGTTCTTGTCGTACTGCGCCGGCAGCGGCATCCGCCACAGCGGCTCGCCCTCGGTATTGGAGGCGGCGATCAGGTTGGCCGCCAGCGTCTCGTCGTTGGCGTAGCAGCCGGCCAGGTCGTTCCCCAGCGCGACGATGATCGCTCCGGTCAGCGTCGCCAGGTCGACCATGAACTTCGGCTTGAAGCGGTCCTGGCAGTACCAGACGGCGTCGGCCAGCACGAGGCGGCCCTCAGCGTCGGTGTTGATGATCTCGATGGTCTGGCCGGACATGGAGGTGACCACGTCGCCGGGCCGCTGCGCGTTGCCGTCGGGCATGTTCTCCACCAGGCCCAGGATGCCCACGGCGTTGACCTTGGCCTTGCGGCCGGCAAGCACGTGCATCAGGCCGGCCACCGCGGCCGCCCCGGCCATGTCCCACTTCATGTCTTCCATGCCGTCGGCCGGCTTGATCGAGATGCCGCCGGTGTCGAAGCAGACGCCCTTGCCGACGAAGGCGATCGGCTGGGCCTTTTTGTCGGCCGCCCCGTTCCAGCGCAGGATCGCCAGCTGGCTTTCGCGGATCGAGCCCTGGCCGACGCCGAGCAAGGACCCCATGCCGAGCTTCATCATCTCCGGTTCGCCGAGGATCTCGACCTCCAGGCCCAGGGTCTCCAGGGCCTTCACCCGGCGGGCGAACTCGGCCGGATAGAGGACGTTGGCCGGCTCGGAGACCAGGTCGCGGGTGAAGCTCAGCGCATCGGCCAGCGCCGCCAGCGGCGCGAAGGCGGCGAGCGCGGCCGTGCTGTCGCCGGCCACGACCTCGGTCTTGACGATGGAGGGCTTCTTCTCCGCCGGCTCCTTGGTCCGGTACTTGTCGAACCGGTAGCTCGCCAGCCGCACGCCCAGCGCCGCCCGCGCCGCCAGTTCCGGGCCGGCGTCCGGCAGCTCGATGCGCAGCGTCGTGAGGCCCGAGGCCTTCACCGCGCCGTAGGCGCTGGCCGCCGCGTGCTCGACACCGAGCGCGTCGAAACCGTCCGGCTTGCCGACGCCCACCAGCACCAGCCGCGCCGCCTCGGTCCCGGCCGGCGCCAGCACGTCCAGGGTCTGGCCCTTGCCGCCGGTGAACCGGCTGGCCGCGGCCGCCTGGCCCAGTGGTCCGTCCAGGGCCGCGCCCTCGAACACGATGCGGGCCAGCGCGGTCTTCGCCGGCAAGGCCTGGGCGGCGGCGACGAACTCGATATCCATGCGAAGTCTCTCATAGCGAAAAAGGGGTCGCGGCATCCTACCGCCCCGTCCGGAGCGGCCCCGGCGGTTGTCTGACACGGCGACGCATGGTTTAGATCAGCTCCGCGGCGGGGGCGCGGCAAAAACTCCGAGCGAGCCCTATTTCTTACCGATGCGCCTGATCGACCGATACCTGCTCCGCCAACTGCTCGGCCCCATGCTGCTCGCCACCCTGGCGCTGACGGCGCTCGCCCTGCTGAGTCAGAGCCTTTCGGGCCTCGACCTGATCGTCAACCAGCGGCAAAGCGCGCTGGTCTTCCTGAAGATCACGCTCCTCTACATGCCGCAGTTGATCAACATGATCCTGCCGATCGCCGTCTTCGTGGCCACGCTGGTGGCGCTGAACCGCCTGCACACCGAGCAGGAGATCGTGGTCTGCTTCGCCGGCGGGATGAGCCGCTGGCGGGTGATCTCGCCGGCCTTGCGGCTGGCGGCCACCATCGCCGTCCTGGCGCTGGTGATGAACCTCTGGGTGCAGCCCCTGGCCTACCGCGCGTTGCGGGAGGAGCTGTTCAAGGTGCGCAGCGACCTGGCCGCCACCCTGGTGCGCGAGGGCGAGTTCACCGAGCCGGTTCCCGGCTTGACCGTCTACGCCCAAAGCGTTGACGGAAATGGAGATATGCACAACCTTTTCATGCACCAGACGAAGCCGGACGGCACGGCCACCACCTACATCGCCAACTCCGGCCGCATGGCCAGCCGCCATGGCGACTCGGTGCTGGTCCTGCGCGACGGCTCGACCCAGGAGTTCTCGCCGCGCGGCGTGCTGAACTACCTGACGTTCCTCCAATATGATTTCGAGCTCGGCTCGCTGAGCAACCCCGAAGAGATGATCCATTACAAGCCCTCGGACCGCTACCTGCACGAGCTCCTGTTCCCCGACCTGCAGCAGGGCTGGGAACAGCGCAACCGCAAGAGCCTGCTGGCCGAGGGCCACGCGCGCATCGCCACCCCGCTCTACAACATCGCCTTCATGGCCATGGCGCTGTCGGCGATCATCGGCGGCGGCTTCTCGCGCCTGGGTTACGCCCGGCGGATCGCGATCTTCTGCGCGATCGCCGCGGTGGTCCGCATCCTGGGCTTCGTGGCCCAGTCCGCCAGCGAAGCCAACGCCGGGCTGAACATTCTGCAGTACGCGATCCCGCTGGCGACCACGGCGGTTGCGCTGCGCGGCATCTTCCGCCAGCGGGTCAGCCGCTTCATCGACATCCGCCGCCGCCCGGCGCGCATCGCAGCCGTGCCGGCATGAGCGCTTCGCGTCTCGAACGCTACGTCCTGGCGCGCACGCTCGGCGGGGTCGGCGCGGCGCTGGCGGTGATCTCCGCGGTGATCCTGCTCGTGCAGTTCGTCGACCTCTCCCGCTCGATCGGCGTGCGCGCCGAGGTCAACGCCGGGGACCTCTTCGGCCTGACGCTGCTCAAGTCGCCCTCGGTCATCGAGATCCTGCTGCCCTTCGTGTTCCTGTTCGGGGGGATGAGCGCTTTCGTGGGCCTCAACCGCCGCAGCGAGCTGGTCGCGATGCGGGCGGCCGGCGTCTCGGCCTGGCGATTCATCAGCCCCGCGGCCGCCGCGGCCTTCATCGCGGGCCTGCTGGCGGTCACCGCCATCAACCCGGTCTCGGCGGCGCTCAGCGCCCGCTTCGAGGCCGACAGGGCCAAGATCATGTCCAACTACCTGGGCGACAGGCCGAAGGACATCTGGCTGCGGCAAGGCGACGAGCACACCCAGATGGTGATCCACGCCAAGTCCCGCGAGACGGTGCAGGGCGAGGTGCGGCTGCGCGGCGTCTCGCTGTTCATCTACCAGAAGAACAAGGCCGGCCAGCCGGAGTTCAAGCGCCGGCTCGAGGCCGCCGAGGCGGTGCTCAGACCGGGCTTCTGGCAGCTCAAGGACGTCCGCGAGGCCTCGGCCGGCGAAAGCTCGGTGCGCTCCGACAGCCTGTCGCTGCGCTCGACGCTGGATTCGGAGGCTGCGGTGGAGCGGTTCGCCTCGCCCGACACCATCGCCTTCTGGCGGCTGCCGGCGGCCATCCGGCTCACCGAGCAGGCGGGTTTCTCGGCGTCCGGCTACCGACTCAAATTCCAGCAGATGCTGGCGACCCCGGTGCTGTTCACCGCCATGGCCGTCCTGGCCGCGGCCTTTTCGCTCAGACTGGCCAGGCTGGGCGGCCTGGCCGGGCTCGCCGGGGCCGGCGTCGCCATGGGTTTCGTGGTGTTTTTCTTCGACAAGTTCGCCGGAGCGCTCGGCCGGGCCGACATCATCCCGCTGTTCGCAGCGGCCTGGGCCCCGGCTGTTGTGGCGCTGCTGTCTGGCCTGACCCTGCTCTGCTACACCGAAGACGGTTGAATCCTCCGCCTGCCCGGCTATGCAAGCGGCAAGGCGCGTTGGGAAGAGGATCGGAAGGGGAAAATGAGTTCGCGTCGGGGCACGCTGTCCGCAACCGCTCGAAGTCGTGCGGTCAAGCGCGGGCTCCTCGCGGGCGCGGCGATCGCGGCCTTCTGGCCGGCCGCGGTCCTGGCGCAGCCGGCCGACGTCGGTCCGCCAGGCTCAGGCCCCGAGGGTCGGCAGGAGCGTGGCCAGGTCCTCAACGAGAATCCCCTCCGGCCATCCCAGCGGCCCAGCGCCACGGCGCCGGTCCACACCGACGGCCTGAAGCCCGGCGAACTCTACCTGGAGGCCGACCGGATCGTCCGCGACGAGAAAAACGGCGTCACCACCGCCGAAGGCTCCGTCGAGGTGCGCTACGAGGACCGCACGCTTCGCGCCGACCGTCTGGTCTACAAGGAGGCTCCGCCGCCACCGGCCGGCCAGTCCCGCCCGCCGCAGGACAGGGAATCCCCGGCGCAGGGGGTGATCCGCGCCTACGGCCACGTCCAGGTGATCCACGACGACGGCACGGTCGAATACGCCGAGCAGATGGTCCTGGACGACAAGATGCAGGCCGGCGTGGCCCTGGCCTTCTCCGCGCGCATGCACGACCGGCGCCTGAACCAGAACATCGAGATCGCCGGCGCCAGCGCCGTGCGCCGGTCCGACGACATCCAGGAGTTGAACAAGGCGATCTACACGCCCTGCCCGATCTGCGTCGGCGACACGCCCAAGACCCCGACCTGGTCGATCACCGCCGACCGCGTGGTCGAGGACAAGATCCGCCACGTGATCTACTACCGCCACGCCAAGGTCCACATACTGGGCGTGCCGATCCTCTACCTGCCGGTGTTCTGGCATGCCGACCCGTCGGCCGAGCGCCAGTCCGGCCTGCTGGCGCCCAGGATCGGGGTCTCGACTCGTCGCGGCTTTTCCTACGAGCAGCCCTACCTGCTGGTGATCAGCCCTTCGGCCGACCTGACCCTGAGTCCGCAGATCAATAGCAAGGTCAATCCGTTCCTCAACGGCGAGTACCGGCAGCGCTTCAACTCCGGCATTATCGACCTGCGCTTCGGCTACACCCACGAACGCGATGTGGACGGAAACGGCAACCCTATCGGCGACGACACCAGCCGCAGCTACATCCTGGGCCGCGGCGCCTTCCAGCTCGACGACCACTGGAGCGCAGGCTTTACCGCAGAGCGGACCTCCGACACGCTGCTCTTCGACAAGTATGACATCGGCCGCGTCTACGAGGCGCGCGGGCCCTATGTGGCCGACGACCGCCGGCTGATCAGCCAGGTCTACGCAATCCGCCAGGACCAGCAGTCCTACGCCTCCGTCGCAGCCTTCAGCGTCCAGGGCCTCAGGCCCGGCGACAATAATCGCACCTTCCCGCTGGTGGCCCCGCTGGTGGACACCCGCTTCGAGGTCCCAGACGACCTGTTCGGCGGCCGGCTGCGCGTGAATGGCAGCGCCGTGGCCCTGACCCGCTCCCAGTCGCCCGACACTCAGGCGCTGAACCTGCCGGGCGTCGACAGCCGTCGGGTCACCGCGGAGACCGACTGGCAGCGCACCTTCACCTCGACGGCAGGGCTGCGGGTCGTGCCCTTCGTGAACCTGCGTGTCGACGGCTACAGCCTGAGCGACCTGCCGACCGGGACGGGGACCGGGAACACCAGCAGCTCCAGTTTTCAGTCCCGCGCGCTCGCCGTCGCCGGCGCCGACGTCTCCTATCCGGTCTATCGCCGCTGGCGTGACGCCACCGTGGTGCTGGAGCCCCTGCTGCAGCTGGCGGCCTCCCCCAAGGCGGACCAGATCGTGGTCAGTCACGACCCCACGACCGGCAAGCCGGTCTACCTGGACGAGGACAGCATCGCCTTCGAATTCGACGAGACCACCCTGTTCCGCGCCGACAAGTTCCCGGGCTATGACCTCTATGAAGACGGTGTGCGCCTCAACGCGGGGGGCCGCGCCTCGGTGCTGTGGGATGACGGCCGGCGCGCGAGCCTGCTGGTCGGCCGCAGCTTCCGCGACAGCCCGAACACGGTGTTCTCGGCGGGCTCCGGCCTCACCACCCGCGCGTCGGACTGGATCCTGGCGGGCGACATCCAGCCCTGGAAGGGCTTCTCGGTCTTCGCGCGCACCCGGCTCGACACCGACACGCTGGCGGTCCACCGCCTCGAGGCCGGCGCCAACATCAGCAGCAAGTGGGCTTCGGGCTACGTTCGCTACTTGTCCGACGACCAGGGCATCAACGGAACACCACTCAAGAACGCCGACATCGGCGGCGACATCAACCTGACCCAGCACTGGGGCGTCAGCGCCAACGGCAACCGCGACCTCATCCAGCACGCCTGGGTGGTCCGCGACGTCGGAGTCTTCTACAAGGATGAGTGCATCCGCGTGGACGTCTTCTATCGGCACGAAGACGCCATCATCGGTCGGCTGGCCCCCAGCGACGAAGTGTCCGTTCGCCTAACGCTCGCCACATTGGGCGGACCAATCTATGGCAGGTAAGAATTACGGCCGGACGCGGCCGAACCAGGGAATTATCTCATCCATGATGCGCGCGCGTAACGTCACGGGCCGAGGGGCGCGGGGCGCTGTAATCGCTACGGCGCTGGTTGCTGTCGCCCTGCCCTTTACCGTGCAAGCCCAAGGCGCCCCGGCCGCCGCAGTTCAGGCTTCCCTGCCAGCCGCTGCGCCGGCGGCTGCGGCGCCCCAGTTCACGCCCATGCGGCCGATGACGGAATCGGTGGCGGCGATCGTCAACGACGACATCATCTCCACCTACGACCTCGCCCAGCGTATGCGCCTCTTGATCGCCACATCCGGCGTGCAGCCCACCCAGGACACCCTGCCGGAGTTCCAGCAGGAGGCCCTGCGCTCGCTGGTCGATGAGCGCCTGCAGATCCAGGAGCTGAAGCGCGTCCAGAAGGACCAGAAGATCACCATCATCGCCACTGACGACGAGATCCAGGAGGAACTCACCGGCATGGCGCAGCAGAATAATCTCAAGCCCGAGGGTTTCCTGGCGGCCCTGAAGTCCCAGGGCATCGCTTCGGATACCCTCTATGAGCAGATCCGCGCCCAGATGAGCTGGCAGCGCTGGATCCGCGGCCGTTACGGCACGCGCCTGCGGATCGGCGAGGACCAGATCAAGGCCACCCAGGCCCGCCTGATCGCGGCGGCCTCCAAGCCGCAATACGAGGTCAGCGAGGTGTTCCTCGACGCCGGCCGCGCCGGCGGCATGGACGCGGCCGTGAAGGGTGCGACCCAACTCGTCGCCCAGATCCAGCAGGGCGCGCCGTTCGCCGCCGTCGCCCGGCAATTCTCCGCCGCCTCGACCGCCGCCGCCGGCGGCGAGGCGGGCTGGATCAGCCAGGGCGAGATGCCGGCCCAGGTGGACGCCGTGCTCGATCAACTGCGGCCCGGCCAGCTGTCCCAGCCGATTCCGGTGAAGGACGGCGTCTACATCATCTACCTGCGCGACAAGCGGTCGGGCTCCGGCCAGACCCTGGTCAACCTCAAGCAAGCCGCCATCGCGCTCCCCGCCACCGCCACCGACGCCGACGTCGAGGCCGCCCGCGTGAAGCTGGAGGGCGTGAAGGCCTCCATCAAGGATTGCCAGACGCTCGAGGCCACCGCCGGCAAGACGCCGGGCGTGGTGGCCGGCGACCTGGGCGAGGCGGAGATCAGCGACCTCTCGCCGGAGTTCAAAGACGCCGCCCAGACGCTGAAGGTGGGCCAGCTCTCGTCCCCGATCCGCACCAAGGTCGGCCTGCACGTGCTGGCCGTCTGCGGCAAGCGCTCCGCCGGCGCCGCCCAGGCGGATCACGACCAGATCGAGAGCCGCCTCACCGGCCAGCAACTCAGCATGATCTCGCGGCGCTACATGCGCGACCTGCGCACCTCCGCGACCATAGAGACTAGGTGAAGAAGGCCGTGAAAGGGTGAAGCCAGCCCCGCTCGCCCTGACCCTCGGCGACCCGGCCGGCGTCGGTCCGGAGATCGCCGTCAAGGCCTGGAGCGAGCTGCGCCATGGGGGCCCGCCGTTCCTGGTGGTCGGCGACTTCCAGGCGCTGGCCTCGGCCTCGGCCGGCGGGGCTTCGATCCTGAAAAAGGTCATCGCGCCCGCCGAGGCGATGAGCGCCTTTCCGGACGCCCTGCCCGTGCTCGACCTGCCGCTGCGCGCGCGGGTGGTCGCCGGCCAGCCGTCGGCGGCGGCCGCCCCGGCCATCATCAAATGGATAGAGACCGCCGTCGGACTGGCGCTGTCCGGCGCCGTGGCCGGCGTGGTCACCGCCCCTATCGCCAAGGCGCCGCTCTACGACGCCGGCTTCAAGTTCCCGGGCCACACCGAGTTCCTTGGCGAGCTCACCGCCTCGGAGAGCTACGAGGGGGCGCGGGGACCGGTGATGATGCTGATCGCCGGCGACCTGCGCGTGGCCCTGGTGACCGTGCATGAACCTCTGGCGAAGGTCCCCGGCCTGCTGAGCATCGAGGCGATCGTCAACGCGGGCCTGGTCACCGCCGAGGCCCTGCGACGCGACTTCGGGATCGCCGAGCCGAGGCTGGCGGTGGCCGCCCTCAACCCGCACGCCGGCGAAGGCGGCGCCCTCGGCCGCGAAGAGGGCGAGATCATCGCGCCGGCGGTGCGGGCGCTGGAGGACCTGGGCGTCGATGTCACCGGCCCGCATCCGGCCGACACCCTATTCCCCGAGACGATGCGCAGCCGCTACGACGCCGTCATCTGCCTCTACCACGACCAGGCGCTGATCCCGGTGAAGATGCTCGACTTCTGGGGCGGGGTGAACGTGACGCTGGGCCTGCCGATCGTGCGCACTTCGCCGGACCACGGCACAGCCTTCGACATCGCCGGGCGCGGCCTCGCCCGCCCCGACAGCCTGATCGCGGCTATCCGCCTCGCCGACCGGTTGGCCCAAGCCCGGGCCAAGGAGGCCCGCGCCGGGTGAGGTTAGAAAACCCCGAGCGGATCTAGGATGGGGCTAGAGGACTTACCGCCCCTCCGCGAGGCGCTGGCCGAGCACGGGCTGCTGGCGAAGAAGGCCTTCGGCCAGCACTTCCTCCTCGACCTCAACATCACCCGCAAGATCGCCCGGCTGGCCGAGATCGGACCAGGCGACCGGGTGATCGAGGTGGGCCCCGGACCTGGTGGCCTCACCCGCGCCCTGCTGGAGACCGGCGCCCGCGTCATCGCCGTCGAGAAGGACCAGCGTTTTCGCCCGCTGCTGGAGGACCTGGCCCAGGCGGCCGCGCCCGGCGCCCTGGCGCTGGAGTTCGCCGACGCGCTCATCGCCGACGAGGCCGCGCTGACGGCCGGCGATGCGGGGCACGTGGTCTCCAACCTGCCCTACAACGTCGGCACGGCCCTGCTCATCAAGTGGCTCACCGGCCCCTGGCGGCCCGCTTCCATGACCCTGATGTTCCAGAAAGAGGTCGCCCAGCGGATCGCGGCCCCCGTCGACGCCCCCGCCTATGGCCGGCTGGCGGTGATCGCCCAGGCCACCAGCGAGGCGCGCACCGTCATGGAGGTCCCGGCCCGCGCCTTCACCCCGCCGCCCAAGGTGGAGTCCGCCGTCGTCCGGCTGACGCCCCGGCCCGACCGGCCCTCGGCCCAACGTCTCGACGCCCTGCAGAAGCTCACCGCCGCCGCCTTCGGCCAGCGCCGCAAGATGCTGCGCGCCAGCCTCAAGCCCCTGGGCGGCGAGCCGCTTATCGAAGCGGCCGGCCTCGACCCCCGGGCTCGCGCCGAGACCGTGGATGTGAACGGGTTCCTGCGTCTGGCGGACGCGTGGCTGGCGCAGCGCGGTCAGTAGACGGTCCATCCCCCTTCGGCTCGTCGCGCCGGGGCGCGGCCCACGCGGGCGGATCGCTGGCCGGGAAGGACTCCTCGCCGGCCTCCTGCACGGGGTCCAGATCTTCGGATTGCGGCTCCGGCGGTTCGCTCATCACGCGTCCTCCACAGGCCGGCGAACCTACCCCGTTGCCTCGGCGCGCTCCAGACGATCCTATGGCCGCGCCGTTCGCGTAAGGGGACTGAATGCTGATCCTTCTGGGCGTCGCCGTCATCGTCGTCGGCTTCGCCATCCGCCTCAATCCGCTGCTCGTGGTGGTGCTGGCCGCCTTGACCAGCGGGTGGTTCGCCGGCCTCTCCCCGCTCCAGGTGATCGCCGCCTTCGGCAAGGCCTTCAACGACAACCGTTTCGTCAGCACGGCCTATCTGGTTCTGCCATTGGTCGGCGTCCTCGAACGCGCCGGCCTGCGTGAGCGCGCCGCGAAGATCATCGCCGGCCTGCGCGGCGTCTCCGTGGGCCGGCTGCTGATCGGCTACATGGTCTTCCGCCAGGCGACCACGGCCGTCGGCCTGATGCCGATCGCGGGCCAGGCCCAGACCATCCGCCCCCTGGTCGCGCCGATGGCCGAGGCCGCCGCCGAAGTCCGCGATGGCCCGCTTGAGCCGGAGACCCGCTACGCGATCCGCGCCATGGCCGCGGCCACCGACAACGTCGCGGTGTTCTTCAGCGAGGACATCTTCGTGGCCATGGGCTCGGTGCTGCTGATGGTGGGCTTCCTGTCGAGCAGCAAGATCGTGCTCGACCCTATCCACCTGTCGGTCTGGGCGATCCCGACCGCGCTGGGGTCCTTCGCCATCCACGCCACACGCCTGGTGCTCTTCGATCGCCGCCTCGCCCGCCAGGCCCAGCGGTGATCAAGCTCGGCGCCGTCTATGTCCTCGCGGGCCTGATGTTCGCGGGCTTCGCGGCCTTCAGCGCGCTCGACCGCAGCAACCGCAAGCGGTGGGGGAACGCCGCCTTCTGGGCGCTGGCAGCCGTGAGCTTCCTGGCCGGCGACCGCCTGGGCGATCTCGGCAACGGCATTCTCGTGCTGGGTCTGGCGCTCCTCGCCGGCCTTGGGCAACTCGGCCGCAGCCAGCCCGCAACCACCTCGCCCGCCGAACGCGCCGCCCTTTCGGAGCGGTTCGGGAACCGGCTGTTCCTGCCCGCCCTGATGCTGCCGCTGGTGGTCGCGCTAGGCATCCTGCTGCTCAAGCCGGTCCGGCTTAGCGGCGTTCCGCTGATGGATCCCAAGCAGGCCACGCTGATCTCCCTGGCGCTGGCCGTGATCGTCGGCCTTTCCCTGGCGCTGACCCTGCTGCGCCAGCCGTTGGCCAGCCCCCTGCAGGAAGGCCGCCGGCTCGCGGACACCGTCGGCTGGGCTGCGCTATTGCCGCAGTTCCTGGCGGCGCTCGGCGCGGTCTTCGCGCTGGCCGGTGTTGGTAACCAAATCGGTCACCTCGTGACGACCTGGCTGCCGGTGGACACCCGCCTGGCCGCCGTCGCCGTCTACTGCTTCGGCATGGCCGCCTTCACCATGCTGATGGGCAACGCCTTCGCGGCCTTCCCGGTGTTGACCGGAGGCGTCGCCATCCCGATCCTGATGGTCCATTTCGGCGGCAACCCGGCGGTGATCGCCGCGATCGGCATGCTGTCGGGCTTCTGCGGCACGCTGATGACCCCGCTCGCCGCCAACTTCAACCTGGTCCCGCCGGCCCTGCTTGAGATCCCCGACCGCTATGCGGTGATCAAGGCGCAGATCCCGACGGCGCTGCCGATGCTGATCCTCAACACGGTGCTGATGTATGTCCTCGCTTTCCCCAAATAGCCGGCAAGCTGATCGCGTGACGCCCGAAATCGCGTCGAGCTTCGCCCGCATCGCGCTGGGCCATGTCGCGCGCGAATACCCCAACAAGCTCGACCACGTCCTCGATGGGCCCGCCGACGCCCGAGGGCCGCGCGACCTGCACCCGATCTTCTACGGCAGCTTCGACTGGCACACCTGCGTGCACGGCTACTGGCTGCTGGCGAGCCTGCTGCGCCGCGAGCCCGGCATCGCGGAGGCGCCGGCCATCCGCGCCCTGTTCGATCAGGCCTTCACGGCGGAGAAGGTCGCCGGCGAGGTCGACTACCTCGCGCGCCCATCCACCCGCGGTTTCGAGCGTCCTTACGGCTGGGGCTGGCTCCTGAAGCTGCAGGCCGAACTGCTGGCGCATGACGACCCGCGCTGGGCGACAAGCCTGCAGCCGCTGGCCACGGTGTTCGCCGAGCGGTTCGTCGACTTCCTGCCCAAGGCGCTCTACCCGATCCGCACCGGCGTCCATTCCTCCACCGCCTTCGCCCTCGCGCTCGCCCAGGACTACGCGGCGGCAGCCGGCGACTTCGCGCTGACGGCGCTGTTCACCGACAAGGTCCGCGCCTGGTATCTCGCCGACCGTGACGCCCCGGCCTGGGAGCCCTCCGGCGACGAGTTCCTCTCCGCCACCCTGATGGAGGCCGAGTGCCTGCGCAGGCTGCTGCCGCCCGGCGAGTTCGCCCCCTGGCTGAAGGCCTTCCTGCCCCGCGCCGCCCAGCGCCAGCCGGCGAGTCTGTTCACCCCGGCCGTGGTCTCCGACCGGTCGGACGGCAAGATCGCCCACCTCGACGGCCTGAACTTCTCCCGCGCCTGGTGCTGGCGCGAGCTCGCCGCCACCCTGCCGCCGGGCGACCCGCTGGCCGCCGTCGCCGAAACCGCCGCGCGCGAGCACCTGGCCGCCAGCCTGCCGCACGTGGCCGGCGACTACATGGGCGAGCATTGGCTGGCCTCCTTCGCCCTCCTGGCGCTCACCGCGGGCGAACGCCTTGGATAGATTACGGTTTCTTCAGGAATGGCGGTCGCGCACATTTTAACGAACAATGGTCGCTGAACGCTGCGCTTTTGCGCGACGCAGCCTCTCAAAGCGACAAAACCGCATTCGCACCGGCTTACGCTTTCCACCGGCCTGACAAATCTCCTATCGAGGACGGCTATGAGGCTTTGCGGTCAGATCTCGGTCGAACTCAACGTCGGCGACTACATCGAAGCCGCCGACCACCAGAAGCGGCTGGAGGGTATCCTCAAGCAGGTGCGCGACGCCTATCCGGACGCCACCCTGGCCATGCGCGAGCGGCGGCCGCGCAAGGCGCTGGCCTTGACCCGGGCCGCACGGCGCTCGGCGGCCACCGGGGCCCTGAATCGCTATACCGACAACTAGACCCGGATGCGGCCGAGGGACTCCCTGCTCGAGGCCATGCTCGCCCTGAAGGCGCTCGACCCGCGCATCAGTGTCAACGAGATCGTGGCCTTCCTTTACACCTGCGAAAACGAGGGCCTCTCGGTGCAGGAACTCGCCTATGTGGCGGGCCTGACGCAGTCCACCGCCTCGCGCAGCCTGCGCTCGCTCGGACGACTGGGCTCCGACTGGGCCCATGCCCCGGCCCTCGGCCTGGTGGACGCCTTCCTCAACCCGACCGACGGGCGCAGCCACGTGATCCACCTGACCGAGCAGGGACGCGAGCTGCGCGACCGGCTGGACGCCCTGATCCGGCGGGCCGCCCCCATCGATTACAAGCTTAAGTAGAGAATTTCTCTCACCATTAGAATACGTGCAGAGACGCAACAAACGCGTCTTCCAATACCCGTTGATCTCCCGACGCCTCAGATGAACGCAAGTTAACTGTCAATACTTCGGTTTTTGTGGTTCACTGCTGAGGCTTGGGAAACCATCATGACCTACGCACTCGACAGGCTGGACGTTCAGATCCTCGCTGCCTTGCAGGTGAACAACCAGGCCACCGCCCAAGCTCTGGCCGACCGCGTCCCCCTCTCGCCCTCCGCCATCCTGCGCCGCATCCGCCAGTACCGCGACGGAGGCGTGATCGCCGCCGACGTCTCGATCATCGAACCCGGCCAGGTGGGCGAGCGCATCTCGGTGATCCTGATGGTGCAGCTTGAGCGCCATTCGCCAGCCACGGTCGCCGAGTTCCGCGCACACCTGTGCCGCTCGCCGCACGTCCAGGTCTGCCTGGAGATCTCAGGAGCCTACGACATCACCTGCATCGCCATCTTCCGCAACATGGAGGAGTTCAACGACTTTACCGACGCCAACATCGCCGGCCATCCGGCCGTGCGCCGCTACGAGGCCAGCTTCGTGAAGAGGCGGGCCAAGTTCACCACGGCCATCCCGCTTTGACTTCCCTAAGATGAACTCATGGATGATTACAATATAGGTGAATTCGAATATTTGTAATATTGTGACTATGGTGCGACATTTTGAAATAATAATCTCGATATACACACCCTTTGATTGACCCTCCGCGATCAGTCTCAGCAACTTCACGGTAACCGGACCCCCGGCTGGGGGAGTCGGAGCCCTGAGGCTTTGCGAAGTGCGGCCTGCCCTTCCCGGATTGGCCGCCGGAGGAGGCGATCTTGAAGACTCAAAACATCCGGGGGCGCCTGCTGGCTTCCTCGACGATATGCGGCGCGGCGTTCCTGGCGCTCTGTGCGACCCAAGCCCGCGCCCAAGCGGCCGCGGCCCCGGCTCCGGCTGAAGTCTCCGAGGTCGTGGTCACCGGCTCCCGCATCCCGCAGCCAAACCTGACCAGTATCAGCCCGATCGACGTCGTCACCGGCCAGGAGTTCAAACTGCAGGGCGCGACCGACGCCATCGCCCTAATCAACACCTTGCCGCAGAATTTCCAGAACTCGGCGGCGGACTTCTCAGCCACCTCGAATCCCCTTTCCAGCCCTGGCGGCATCTCCACCGCCGACCTGCGCGGGCTAGGGCCCCAACGGACGTTGGTGTTGGTGGATGGCCGCAGGCTCGGGATCGGCGATGCGAATACAGGCAACCCGAACCCGGCGCCGGACCTCAACCAGATCCCCACTCCGCTGATTGACCATGTGGAGGTGCTTACCGGCGGCGCGTCTGCGACCTACGGCTCGGACGCGGTGGCCGGCGTGATCAACTTCATCATGAAGCACAATTTCCAGGGCATCCAGATCGATGGCCAGATCGGCGTCAACCAGCACAGCCAGAACGATCGGATGGGAATCCAGGGCCTGCTCAGAGCGGCGGGCGACCTAGTCCCGAAAAGCGATGTCTGGGATGGCAGCTCGCACGATCTGTCGATCGTGGTGGGCGCCAACGGCATGGACGATAAGCTGAACGTTTCAGCCTACTTCGTCTACCATACCCAGCGCCCCGTCACGCAAGCCGCCCGTGACTACGGGGCCTGTCTGCTCCGCGTCACCGGCGGCACAACGCCGTTCTGCAGCGGCTCCACGAACTCCAATCAATTCTTCCAGGCTACGGGACAGGGACCTGGAATCAACAACAACACCGGTTTCACGGTCATCGGTAATCAGTTCCTCGACTATGCGACCGCACCCAATACGGGCGTCCCGCCGCTGGTCTTCAACTCCAATCCCTTCCAATATCTTATCCACGACGACACGCGCTATATGGCCGGCTTCTTCTCGCACTATGAAGTCTCGACGAACCTCGACGTGTACGCGGATTTCTCTTTCATGAACGACCGCTCCGTCACGAAGATCGCGCCGTCGGGCCTCTTCCAGGGCAGCGGGCCGTCGCCGAACGGCGGCTATCTGGTGAATTGCAACAACCCGCTGCTCAGCTCGCAGGAGGCAAATACCCTCTGCTCGCCGGCTGAAATCGCCAGCGGCTCCAGCGTCGACCTGATCTACGGCCGCCGCAGCATCGAGGGCGGCCCCCGGTCCAGCTCCTACGATCACAACAACTACCGCGCCGTTTTGGGCGCCCGTGGCGAGATCCCGGAACTCGAAGGATGGAAGTACGATGTTTATGGCTCGTATTACTATACGACCCTCTTTCAATCGAACGACAACTACCTGAGCAATCGCCGCGTCCAGAACGCATTGCAGGCGGTGAGCGTGAACGGCGTGCCGACCTGCACTTCCGTGGTCAATGGGACGGACAAGGCCTGCGTGCCCTACAACATCTTCACCGAGGGCGGCGTGACTCCAGACCAGATCAAGTATCTGAACTCGAGAGGCACATCCTACGGCAAGATCACCGAGACGATCGTCGAAGCCGACATCACTGGTGACCTAGGCCGCTATGGCGTCAAGTCGCCTTGGGCCGACGACGGGGTGGGCGTTTCCGTGGGGGCGCAGGATCGCCGCCAGAAGTACACTTACGCGCCCGACGAGAATGAATTGTCGAACGACCTGTCCGGATTTGGCGGCGCGTCGACGGCAGTCAACGCCAGCCTGGGCGTGACCGAGGCCTATGGCGAGTTCCGGGCGCCGCTGGTTCAGAAGCGTCCGTTCGTCGAGGAGCTCACCTTCGATGCCGGTTACCGGTTCTCGCACTATTCGACCGATGTGGACGCTGACACCTGGAAGGTGGGCCTGCAGTACGCGCCTATCCCGGATATTCGTTTCCGCGCCTCGTTCAACCGCGCGATCCGCGCCCCCAACATCCTCGAACTCTTCAACCCGCAGGCCGTGACCAACACCAGCGAGGTCTCGGTCGACCCTTGCGCTCCAACCTCGACAGGGCCGGCGACGGCCACCCTGGCCCAGTGCATGAACACCGGCGTCACCGCAGCTCAGTACGGCAACGGCGGCAGCACGAACAAGATCGTCCAATGCCCGGCGGGGCAGTGCGCCGTCCTTAACGGCGGCAACAGGAACCTGTCACCGGAGCGGGCCAGCACCTACACGGTGGGCTTCACGGTGCAGCCGAGCTTCCTGTCGGGCTTCACCGGCAGCGTCGACTATTGGAACATCAAGCTGCTCAATACGATCAGCAAGATCCCGCTGGCGTTCACCCTCAACCAATGCCTGACGACGGGAAATCCGATCTTCTGCGCGAACGTCGTCCGCAATCCCGCCGGCCTGCTGTTCGGGACCTCCGTGGCCGGCGGGGGTTTCATCAACGGCACCAGCGTGAACATTGGGGCCAACCGTGTGAGCGGCATCGACTTCCAGGCCGCCTACAGGCTGCCGCTCGGCATGATCGGCCTTTCGGACGACTATGGCAGCTTGACTTTCAACTTCGTCGGTTCGGAGCTGATCGAGTCCAAATCCACGCCGACGCCGGGCGCGCACACCTATGATTGCGCCGGGCTGTTCGGCCCGACCTGCCAAACGGTGAACCCCAATTGGCGTCACAACCTGCGAGTTAGCTGGCAGACGCCCTGGCCGCTGCTGCTCTCGGCCCAATGGCGCTATATTGGGGCCACCAAGCTTGAAACCAACACCAACGACCAAACCCTGAGCAATGGCGCGTTCGACGCCTTCGACGCCAAGTTGAAGTCGGTCAACTATTTCGACCTGTCCGGGATATGGACTGTGCGGAACGGCTTGACCATCCGCGCCGGCGTCAACAACATCCTCGACCAGGATCCTCAGATCCTCAACGCAGCGATCGTGGGGACCGGTCTGCCGAACGCCTATCCGACCTACGACTTCCTGGGTCGTCAGATTTTCGTAGCCTTCACGGCTAACTTCTAGCCTGGAGAATCGACGGGGCGGCGGAGCGATCCGCCGCCCCTTTGCTATGGCTCGTCGAACAGCCGGCGCAGGACCGCGGGCGCGAGCCCCGGCAGGTCCTCGGAGATCAGGCCCGGCCCGTGCAGCTCGGCGGCCTCGGCGTGGATCCAGGCCCCGGCGCAGGCGGCCTCGAAGCTTTCCATCCCCTGCGCCACCAGCCCGCCGATGAAGCCCGCCAACACGTCGCCGGAACCGGCGGTGGCCAGCCACGGCGAGCCGTTGCCGTTGATCGCGCAGCGTCCGTCCGGGGCGGCGATCACGGTGTCCGAGCCTTTCAGAAGCACCACCGCGCCGGCCTTCTCCGCCGCCCGCCGCGCGGCGGTGATCCGCTCGGGGGAGGCGGCCAGCAGGCCCGGGAACAGCCGCTCGAACTCTCCGGGGTGCGGGGTCAGCACGTCGTCGCGGTCCAGCAGCGAGAACAGCTCCTCGGGATCGTCGCGGAAGACGGTGATCGCGTCGGCGTCCAGCACCAGGGCGGCCCCCGTGCGCGCCAGGGCCAGCACGTTCAGCAGCGTCGGCTCGCCCACGCCGGCCGCTGGACCGATCACGGCGGCGTCCACGTCCCTGGCCGCCTGCTCCAGCTCGAGGTCCGTCTCGAAGCCCTTCAGCATGACGGCTTCCAGGTGCGCGGCGTTGACCGCCAGGGCCTCGGGCGGCGACAGCACCGTCACCAGCCCGGCGCCGATCCGCAGGGCCGCCCGCGCCGCAAGCCGCGCCGCGCCGGTGCTCCACGCCTCGCCGCTCACCACCACCAGGCGGCCGCGCGCATGCTTGTGCGAGGCCGCCGTCGGCCACGGGAAGCGTGGCAGCCAGAGCTCCGGGCCGTTCTCGACCGTCTTGCCGGGCGCCGCGGCCAGGCCGATGTCGGCCACGATCACCACGCCGCAGCGGCTGTGGCCGGGCTCCAGCAGGTGCGCCGGCTTCTTGGCGTGGAAGGTGACGGTGAGCGCCGCGCAGGCCGCGGGCCCGATGGGCTTGCCGGTGTCGCCGGGGACGCCGCTCGGCACGTCGACCGCCACCACCCGCTCCGGCGCCTCGGCCATGCGCAGGGCCGCGGCCGCTGCGGGCCCGTCCAGCGGCCGTGAGAGGCCTGCGCCGAACAGGGCGTCGATCCAGACGCCGGGCTCCAGCGCGCCGTTCAGCGGCTTGGTCGCGCCCTCCCAGCGGGCGCTCGCGGCCTGGGCGTCCTGCGTCGCCGGCTCGCCCAACGATCGCACCTCCACCGGCCAGCCGCGGTCCTTGAGCACGCGCGCGGCCACATAGCCGTCGCCGCCGTTGTTGCCCGGCCCGCAGAGCACCAGCGTCGTCTGCCGCGCGAACCGCGCGCAGACCGCATCGGCCACGGCGGCGCCGGCCCGCTCCATCAGGGTCAGCCCCGGCGTGCCCGCGGCGATCGCCGCAGCGTCGGCCCGCGCCATCTCGGCGACGGTGAGAACCTGGCGTATCAAAGCCTTACTGCCTCATCCTAAAGCACACCCGTCGTCGCTTCGCGGCCTTTTGCCACCAGAACCAGGTCCGTCCCGTCGGTCTCCAGCACGGTGATCGAGGCATGGTCGGGGCGGAAGACCACCACCGCGGGATCGCCTGTCAACTGCGAGACCACCGCATTGGTCGCCACATAGTGCGAGAACACCGCGGTGTTCCCCCGCGCCGCCAGCGACGCGGTGATCGAATGGCGCCAGGCGTCGTAGTCGAGGTCGCCCTCGATCTCGGCCCAGGTTCCGGCGAAGGACTTGCGCAGCCACGGCCCGCGCTCAGCCGCCGCCAGCGCCACGGGCGTCGGGATCTCCCCTACCCGCTCGTCGATCTCCAGGGTGACGCCGAGGGCCTGCGCGGTCGGCTCGGCCGTCTCGCGGCAGCGCCGCAGCGGCGAGCTCACCACCTTGGTGGGCCGCTCGGCCGGCGGCAGGGCCAGCAGCCAGTCCCGCGCGGCCCGCGCCTGCGCCTGGCCGGTCTCGTCCAGCCCCGGATCGTCATCGTCCCCGCCCCAGGCAGCGGCGGGCTTGCCGTGGCGGATCAGGTAGAGGCGGGCCATGGCCATCAATCCGGAACGAAAAGGTTGGTCTGGCCGTCCTGCGCCGAGCCCACGCGGCCGGTGCGGCCCACCTGCTCGCCCTGCTCGAGGCCCGCCAGCGTCGCGGGATCGTTCGGCGTGTGGGCCACGAACCGGCGGTCAGCCTCGTCGCGCCCGATGACGATCCCCATGAACGGCCCCTCGCGGCGATGGACGACGGTGTAGGTTTCGATCCTGGCGGCCCCTTGCGGCGTTTCGGTGACGGCGGGATGCGGCAGGGCGTCGATCTGGCGCTGCAGGACGCTGGGATCCTGCCGCTCGAACGGCGCCTTCGGCCGGGTCGTCGAATAGATCCCCGTCGACTGCTTGGTCAGATACCAGCCGTTCGCGGTCACCAGTCCATAGGCCCCCCGCCTGGCCCGCAGCTTCTGCGCCATCACGACGATGGAGTGCATGGCGTAGTTGTTCCCAGGCCCGCCGGCGTAGGGCAGCCCGCCGGTCACCGTCAGCCCGCGCGGATCGTCCAGCGCCAGCCCCAGCTCCTCGGCCCCGACCTCCACCGCCACCGGGAAGCAGGAATAGAGGTCAATGAAGCTGATGTCCCCAAGCCCGACGCCGGCCATCTCCAGCGCCCGCTGGCCGGTCAGCCGCATGGCCGGGCTCGAGTGGAAGTTCTGCCGGTCGAGCGGGAACCACAAGTCGGCGGCGTCGGCGCAGCCGTGCAGGTAGACCCACTTGTCCTCCGGCACGCCCAGCTCGCGGGCCTTCTTCTCGCTGGCGACGATGACGCCGGCCGACTGGTCGACCTCCATGATGGCGTTGAGCAGCTTCGGATAGGGAAAGCCCACCATCCGGTTCTTGTCGGAGACGGCGACCAGCTCCTCGGCCGTCCGCTCCACCGGGAACCAGGCCTCGGGGTTCCCCGCCGCCACCTTGGTGAAGGGCGCGAACAGCCGCCCCAGCCGCGCCTGGTGGTCGGCGATCGAGCGACGGTCACGCGCCCGCAGCGCGTTCTCGAACAGGGGATAGGTGTTGATCGGCCGGTTCAGTCCGTGCCGCGCCTCGTAGGGGCTGACGCCGGAGCGCGGATCGCCGATCCGCTCGGGCTCCGGCAGGTCCTGGTCCTCATGCCAGCCCTCGAAGCCCAGGCCCTTGGTCAGCCGCTTGACCGCCGAACCCAGGAACTCGCAGCCCACCGCCAGGGCCAGCTCCGTCTCACCGCGGGCGATCCGTTCGGCGATGACGTTGACCAGCTGCTGGGGCGTGTTGCCGCCCATGTGCGAATAGACCGCCCAGCCCGGCGCGGCTCCAAGCTCCTTTGCGAGACTGGCCGGCGGGTTCGACGAATGCGGCACGGCCCGGGTCGAGCCCGGCGCATCGATGGTGAACCCCGCCACCGCGAGGCCGTCGATCGCCGCCAGGCCCTCGACCCCGATCCCGGCGTCCGCCGCCGCCCGTTCCGCCGCAATCTTCAGCAGGGCGACCGGAGACGGCGAGGCGGCCGGATCGCCCCGATAGGTGAATTGGCCCGCTCCGATGAGAACTGGGGTGGTCCCGACCATAGTTCGCCCGCCTTCCGACTACTCAAGCCCACGATCCTAGGGGCCGAAACCGGGCGCTTGAAGGCATTTCGGCGTTGAACGGTTTTTGATCTCCCGGCGCCTGAATTCTAGGCGCCGGCGGCTTTGCCGCGCCTGGCGCGCAGCCGCACCCGCGAGCGTGCTTGTGAGGCCCCGCCCCGCCGTGCTGGGTCGCCTCGACCGCGCGAGTCCTACAAAAAAGAGGGGGCGGCGCCGTCCGAGGACCTATGAAAAAGATCGAAGCCATCATCAAGCCGTTCAAACTCGACGAGGTGAAGGAGGCCCTGCAGGAGCTCGGCGTCCAGGGCATGACGGTCATCGAGGCCAAGGGCTACGGCCGGCAAAAGGGCCAGACCGAGCTCTACCGCGGCGCGGAGTACGTCGTGGATTTCCTCCCCAAGATCAAGATCGAGGTGGTCATCGCCGACGACCAGCTCGCCCGCGCCCTGGAAGCCATCGCCGCCGCCGCCCGTACGGGCCGCATCGGCGACGGCAAGATCTTCGTTTCCGACATCCTCGACGTCATGCGCATCCGGACGGGAGAAACCGGAGCCGACGCCGTCTAGCCCGCCAACATCCGAGACCACTCAAAGGGGATTACAATCATGGCCACAGCCAAAGACATCCTGGCCCAGATCAAGGAAAAGGACGTCAAATACGTCGACGTGCGCTTCACCGACATCCGCGGCCAGATGCAGCACGTGACCTTCGACATCGACCTTGTCGACGACGACTTCCTGACCGACGGCACCATGTTCGACGGCTCGTCGATCGCCGGCTGGAAGGCGATCAACGAGAGCGACATGAAGCTGCGGCCGGACCTGGCGTCGGCGCACATCGACCCGTTCTACCAGCAGACGACGCTCGTGCTCTTCTGCGACGTGGTGAACCCGGACACCAACACACCCTACAACCGTGACCCGCGCTCGATCGCCAAGAGCGCGCTGAACTACGTGAAGTCGGCCGGCGTCGGCGACACCGTCTACTTCGGTCCGGAAGCCGAGTTCTTCATCTTCGACGACGTCCGCTGGGGCACGGCGCCCGACCACACCTTCTACGCCTACGACTCCATGGAGCTGCCGGTCAGCGCGGCGAAATCCTATCCGGAAGGCAACATGGGGCACAGGCCCGGCCCCAAGGGCGGGTATTTCCCGGTCAATCCGACCGACTCCGCCCAGGATCTGCGCGGCGAGATGCTGGCGGTGATGGGCGAGCTCGGCATGATGCCGGAAAAGCACCACCACGAGGTGGCGCCCGCCCAGCACGAGCTCGGCCTGAAATTCTCCGACCTGCTGACCATGGCCGACCGGCTGCAGCTCTATAAGTACGTGATCAAGAACGTCGCCCACGCCTACGGCAAGACGGCGACCTTCATGGCCAAGCCGATGTTCGCCGACAATGGCTCCGGCATGCACGTCCACCAGTCGATCTGGAAGGCCGGCAAGCCGATGTTCGCCGGCGACAAGTACGCTGGTCTTTCCGATACCTGCCTCTGGTACATCGGCGGCATCATCAAGCACGCCAAGGCGATCAACGCCTTCTCGAACTCGACCACCAACTCCTACAAGCGCCTGGTGCCCGGCTACGAAGCCCCGGTGAAGCTGGCTTACTCGGCCCGCAACCGCTCGGCCTCGATCCGCATCCCTCACGTCGACAGCCCCAAGGGCAAGCGCATCGAGGCGCGCTTCCCCGACCCGATGGGCAACCCCTACCTGACCTTCGTGGCGCTGCTGATGGCCGGCCTCGACGGCATCGAGAACAAGATCGATCCGGGTCCGGCCATGGACAAGAACCTCTACGACCTGCCGCCGCGCGAGCAGAAGAAGGTCCCGGAGGTCTGCGGATCGCTGAAGGAAGCGCTCGACAACCTCGACAAGGACCGGGCCTTCCTGAAGAAGGGCGGCGTCATGGATGACGACTTCATCGACGCCTACATCGAGCTGAAGATGGAGGAGGTGATGCGCCTGGCCCTCCATCCTCACCCGGTCGAATTCGACATGTATTTCAAATGCTGACGGTCCTCCCCGAAAGCTGAACTCCAGGGCCGCGGCGCAACCCGCGGCCCTTTTTCTTTGCGCGACCATCTGACGGTTGAGCTTTGCGCCGGTGAGGCCCTACAACGGGAAACTCCTTCCCCCTCAAGGTCATGTCCCGTTGAAGCCGACCCTCTTTGCCTGCGCCGCTGTTCTTTGCCTTGCCAGCTCCGCCGCCGCCCAGACCGCCGCCGGGCCGCAGCCCTATCCGATGCCGCCCAGGACCGAGGCTCCGCAGGACATCCCCTATCCGGGCCTGCTGAAGGTGCAGGTCGACGCCACCGACACCGACCGCCACATCTTCCGTGTCCATGAGACCATTCCTGTCGCCAAGCCGGGGCCCCTGACCCTGCTCTATCCGCAATGGCTGCCGGGCAACCATGGGCCCAGCGGGCCGATGAAGAACGTCGGCGGCATCGTCTTCCGCGCCAACGGCAAGGTGATTCCCTGGACGCGTGATCCGGTGGACGTGTTCGCCTTCCACGTCGACGTGCCGGCGGGCGCGGCCAGCATCGACGTGGATTTCGACTTCCTCTCCGCGGTCACCGGCGACGAGGGCCGGATCGTCATGACCCCGGAGATGCTGAGCCTGGAGTGGATCAACCTGGCGCTCTACCCCGCCGGTCACTTCGCGCGCCGCATCGAGATCGAACCCAGCGTCCGCTTTCCGGGAGGCTGGGCCAATTTCTCGGCGCTGGAGACGGTCGAGACCAAGGACGGCCTCACCCGCTTCAAGCCCGTCGACTTCGACACCCTGGCCGACTCGCCGATGATCGCCGGCCGCTATGCCCGCCAGATCGAGCTCGATCCCGGCGGCCCGGCCCCCGTGCGCCTCGACGTCATCGCCGACCGCCCCGAGCTCTTGGAGGCCACGCCCGACCAGGTCGAAAAGCACAAGGCGCTCGTGCAGCAGGCCTACAAGCTCTACGGCTCGCACCACTACGACCACTACGACTTCCTGTTCTCGCTGTCGGACCGGATGGGCGGCGCGGGCCTGGAGCACCATCGCTCCAGCGAGGACGGCACGGTCCCGGACTACTTCACCGGCTGGGCGAAGAACCAGGCGTCCCGCGACCTGCTTCCGCACGAGTACACCCACTCCTGGAACGGCAAGTTCCGCCGGCCGGCCGACCTGTGGACGCCCAACTTCAACGTGCCGATGCGCGACTCCCTGCTGTGGGTCTACGAGGGCCAGACGCAGTACTGGGGCTTCGTGCTCTCCGGCCGCTCGGGCCTGCTGACCAGGCAGGAGTCGCTGGATGCGCTCGCCGCCACCGCCGCCACCTACGCCAACCGCGTCGGCCGCGAATGGCGCCCGGTCGGGGACACCACCAATGATCCGATCATCGCCTCGCGCCGGCCAATCCCCTGGCTCAGCTTCCAGCGCAGCGAGGACTACTATTCGGAAGGTCAGCTGATCTGGCTCGACGCCGACACCCTGATCCGCGAGCGCTCGGGGGGCAAACGCTCGCTGGACGACTTCGCCAAGGCCTTCTTCGGCATCGAAAACGGCAGCTGGACGCCGGTCACCTACACCTTCGACGACGTGGTCGCCGCGCTGAACAAGGTCGAGCCCTACGACTGGGCGAAGTTCCTGAACGAGCGGATCAACCAGGTGGCGCCCAAGCCGCCGCTCGACGGCCTCGCCCGCGGCGGCTGGAAGCTGGCCTACACCGAGACGCCCACCGAGTATTTCAAGTCAGCGGAGGCGCGCCGCAAGACGACCGACCTCACCTATTCGATCGGCCTGACGCTCGACCATGAGGCCACCATCACCGCGGTGCAGTGGGACGGCCCGGCCTTCAAGGCCGGCCTGACCGTCGGCGCCAAGCTGCTGGCCGTCAACGGCATCGCCTACGACGCCGACCGCCTGAAGGAAGCGATCACCGCGGGAAAGAAGGGCGGCCCGCCGCTCAGCCTGTTGATCAAGGCCGGCGACCACTACCGCACCGTCGAGGTCGACTACCACGGCGGCCTGCGCTACCCGCGCCTGGAGCGCATCGAGGGCGCGCCGGATCTGCTCTCGGCCATCTACGCGCCGAGGAAGTAGCGGCATGCGCGGGGAGATCTGGCTCTCGCTGGCCGCCGTCGTACTGGCCGGCGGCGCAGCGCAGGCGCAGGAAGTCGGCGAGGCCGCCGCTGCGAGCCTCTACGGTCCGTCGAAGGCCGACGTCGCCGCGGCGCCCAGCAACGATGAGGTCATGGCCGCCTGGCCGGCCAAGGCGGCGGCCCGCCGGACCGAAGGCAGCGCCGTCGCCCGTTGCACGGCCGCCCCCTCCGGCGTGCTCTCAGACTGTCAGGTGATGCTGCAGCGTCCCGAGGGCGCGGGCTTCGGCGAGGCCCTGCTCGCCCTGGCGCCCAAGTACCGGATGAAGCCGGCCGCCGAGGCGGACCGCCCCGCCGGGACCGAGGTCGTGATCTCCGCCAGCTGGCCCGCAGCCGACACCCCACCGGACTGGCGCGTACAGCCCAAGCCCGGCGACTTCGCGACCACCGCCACCCCGGCGATCTCCCACGGTCACCTGGCGGGGCGCGCCGTGATGAACTGCCTCCTGGGCAAGCTCGGGACAACCCATCAGTGCGTCGTGGTCTATCAGAATCCGCCGGGAAAGGGCTTTGGAACCATGCTGCTGCGCTTTGCCCCCTACCTGAAGCTCAAGCCGGCGCTGGTGGCCGGAAAGCCGGTCGTCTACGGCGTCAACATCCCCATGAACTTCGGCCCGCCGGTGGCGAACCTGACCTATTAGCCCGCCGCCCTCGTTGCCTCCCCTGCGGAGGGATCCTCCGGTTCGATGCCATAGCTCTTCGCCTGCTGGGCCAGGTTCGGCTGAAGGGCGAGCGCCGCCTGGATATCGGCCTCACCTTCCGCCTTGGCGCCTTTTTTCACCTTGGCGAGGCCGCGTCCATAGAGCGACCAGGGGTTCTTGGGCTGCAGGCGGATCGAGCTGTCGTACTGGGCGATTGCGTCATCGACACGGCCCAGGCGCAACAGCACCAGGCCGCGGCTGTCCATGACGGCGGAAATCCTCAACCCCCGCTTCATGGCCGCGTCGCAGTCTGCCAGCGCGATGTCGAGGCCCTTGCCCCATAACGCCCTCGTCCAGCAGCGGGAATTCAGCACAGAGCCGAGGTCCGGATCGTTCGGATGGGCGGCGATCCAGCTGTCGAACCGCCGGATGGCGTCGTCAAAACGGCGCGCACGGGAATAGGCGCCGGCGATCTGCAACTGCAGGCCACTATCCTGCGGCGCAAGTTTCGTGGCGGACTCAAAGTCCGCCTGCGCGCGCGTAGGATCGTTCGTCGCCAGATAGAGTTCGCCTCGTAAAGTCAGCGCCTGCAGATCGTGGGGCTCATATTTCAGCGCCTGGTCCAGGTCCGCCATGGCCAACACCGGCTGGCCGTTGTTCCACCGCGCCAAGGCTCTGTCGTGGTAGGGGCGGCCCTTCGTCGGCTCCAGCTCGATTGCGCGGCTGAAGTCGGCGATGGCGGCTGGGAAGTCACGTCGCGCCGCGGAAGCCGCGCCGCGACGGCTGAACTCCTCGGCATCCTTCGGCCCGTCGCTCGTCGCCGTCACGGCGGTCCCGCCCGTCGGCCCAGCCGCAGGTCCAGAGGCCGGCGCAGTGTCTGCCTTGGCGAGCTGAGTGTCCTGGCCATCCAGGCGGAACACCGGCCCGCCGTTGTAGGTGAAATAGACGCGCCGCTGGCTCTTGGCGATCATCACGCGGTGGGACAGGAAGAAGTCGCTGCCGATCAGCATGTCGGCTTGGCCGAGTTCGATGTCCGCCGTTCGCAGCCGAGTGTGTTGGACTTCTTCATCGCCGATAGCGAAGCTGTCGAAGGGGGCGATCGAACTTTCCAGCATCCGGTTGCCGAAGCCCGAGGTGATTCCGCCGGAAACCACGCCCTCGGAGGATGGCTTGACGCCGGCGCGCGCCGCGGCCGGGTTGCTGAGGTAGGAGACGGGCGAACCCGTATCGAACATCACCCTGATCGAATGGCCGTCGATCTTCGCCCGCGCCACAACGTGCGGCTGCACCGGCGTCTGGTCCTCGATAGTAAGGATGGACGACGCCTTGCCTGCGGACCAGTAGGCGAGGTTCTTGTCGCCGCAGCCGCCGTTGGCCAGGAATAGTCGGATCACGCCATTGGCTAGATCGAATTCCACGTCCGTGACGCCGAGCACGTTCTGGCCGATCAAACCGGCCGCCTCCGGCGCGAAGGTTCCCGCGGTCACCAGGAATTCGACGCCCTTCAGCGGCACGCCTGCATAGGTGAATTCGGCGACCTTGCCGACGCGGACCTGCGCCTCGCCGCCGCCGACGCCCCGAATGGTGAGCCCCATGGGCGGGGCGTAGGTCCTGACGCCGTAGGCCGCCACCGCTTCCGGCGTGAGGACGGAAAAGAATGCGCCCGTGTCCACCAGGAAGAGCGCATCCTTGCCGTTCAGCTTAGCTGGAATCAGCGGCCTCAGGCCCGCCATGGTGACCGGCAGCTCGGCAATCTTTTGAAGCTGGCAGCCAGCCGCCGATGCCTGCCCTGCGCCGGCCAGAGCGAGGGCCGAAGCGGCCAGAAGAACGAACTTGCCAATCATGCGACACCCCCGAGGTCCGACGCCAACAATCTAAGGGCGAAATCGGTGGGCGCGATAGCCCCGGTTGATGCCCGCAAGCCGCGCCGCATCGCCCCACGCGCCGCATTGCCTTCCCGCGCCCGCCGATTCATATCGGGCGCAGTCAGAATCGCCGCACGCTTACCGGTCCATGTCCCCACCCCCCGCCAAATCCGCCGCTCAGCCCCAGGCCTCCCTGTTCGACGACGCGCTGAACCCAGCGCCGGCGTCGCCGCTGGCCGAGAGCCATGAGCCCAGGCCGGATCCGGCCGTGGGCGGGGTGAAGCCCTCCGGCTACTCCGCCAAGGACATCGAGGTCCTCGAGGGCCTGGAGCCGGTCCGCAAGCGGCCGGGCATGTACATCGGCGGCACCGACGAGCGCGCGCTGCACCACCTGTTCGCCGAGGTGCTGGACAACGCCATGGACGAGGCGGTGGCCGGCCACGCCAAGGTCATCTCGGTGCGCCTCGACGCCGACGGCCAGCTCACCGTCACCGACGATGGCCGCGGCATCCCCGTCGACCCGCACCCCAAGCATCCGGGCAAGTCGGCGCTGGAGGTCATCATGACCGTCCTGCACTCCGGCGGGAAATTCTCCGGCAAGGCCTACGAGACCTCCGGCGGCCTGCATGGCGTCGGCGTCTCGGTGGTCAACGCGCTCTCCGAACGGGTCGAGGTCACGGCCTGGAAGGACGGCTTCGAGTGGCGCCAAGCCTTCACCCGCGGCAAGCCGCTGGGCGACATCGAGAAGCTCGGGCCCACGCGCAAGCACGGCACGGCCATCGCCTTCTCCCCCGACCCAGTGATCTTCGGCGAGGGGGTGGCGTTCAAGCCGGCGCGGCTCTACCGCATGGCCCGCTCCAAGGCCTACCTGTTCGGCGGCGTCGAGATCCGCTGGTCCTGCGATCCGTCCCGCATCCACGACCAGACTCCGGCGGAGGGGACCTTCCGCTTCCCGAACGGCCTCGCCGACTTCCTGGCCGAGCGGGTCAAGGACATCGAGACCGTCACCCCCGAGCCCTTCGCCGGCCGCTATTCGCGTCCTGGCGAGACCGGCAAGGTCGAGTGGGCCATCGCCTGGACGCCCGCCGGCTTCGGCGAGGCCGACGGCTTCCTGCAGTCCTACTGCAACACGGTCCCGACCCCGGAAGGCGGCACGCACGAGGCGGGCCTGCGGGCGGCGCTGACGCGGGGGCTCAAGGCCTATGCCGAGCTGACCGGCGAGAAGCGCGGCGCGATCCTCACCGCCGACGACGTCATCGCCCAGGCCGGCGCCCTGGTCAGCGTCTTCATCCGCGACCCCGAGTTCCAGGGCCAGACCAAGGAGCGGCTGTCCTCCGCCGACGCCCAGCGCCTGGTGGAGACCGCGCTTCGCGACCCCTTCGACCACTGGCTGACCGCCCAGCCCAAGTCCGCCTCCGCCCTGCTCGAATTCGTCATCGAGCGCGCCGAGGAGCGTCTGAAGCGCCGCAAGGACAAGGAGGTCGCCCGCGCCTCGGCCACCCGCAAGCTTCGCCTGCCCGGCAAGCTCGCCGACTGTTCGGGCAACGCCATCGACGGCACCGAGATCTTCCTGGTCGAGGGCGACTCAGCCGGCGGCTCAGCCAAGCAGGCCCGCGACCGCAAGAGCCAGGCGATCCTGCCTCTGCGCGGGAAGATCCTGAACGTGGCATCGGCGACCCTCGACAAGCTGGGCGCCAACAAGGAGCTCTCCGACCTGCTCCTGGCGCTCGGCGTCCATGGCGGCTCGAAATTCAGGGAAGAGGACCTGCGCTACGACCGCGTGGTGATCATGACCGACGCCGACGTCGACGGCGCCCACATCGCAAGCCTGCTGATCACCTTCTTCTACCGCACCATGCCCGACATGATCCGCTCGGGCCGCCTCTACCTGGCCCTGCCGCCGCTCTATCGGCTGAGCCACGGGACCAAGATCGTCTACGCCCGCGACGACGCCCACCGCGACGAACTGCTGGCTGGCGAGTTCAAGGGCAAGAAGCCGGAGATCAGCCGCTTCAAGGGCCTCGGCGAAATGATGCCGGCCCAGCTGAAGGAGACCACCATGGATCCTTCCAAGCGCACGCTCGCCCGCGTCACCCTGCCCCGCGCCGAGGAGGTGGTCGAGGCCCTGGTCGAACAGCTGATGGGCCGCAAGCCCGAGTTGCGCTTCCAGTTCATCCAGGAAAACGCCGAGTTCGCGGTGGCGGATCTGGACGTCTAGGCCGGTTCGAGAGCCGGAGACCCTAGCCGAAAGGAGCGTCCGTCCTCAGACGCCTGGACGGCCTGCCGACGCGCCGCCAGATCGTGTGGCCGATCAGGAAGAGGCCTCCCAAAATGCCGAAGCCGTAACTTGCCAAGTGAGCCCAAGCGTCGGCGGAGAACGCGACCTGCTTGGCCGGCGGAATGATCGTCCCCCAGCCGCCCGGCACTTGAGCACGGCCGGTGGCGACGAGGAACGCGCCGAGGAGGCCGCTGATGATAGCGGCAATGGCGCTGGCTATCATGAGCTTCACGACCGCCGATCGCAGTTCGAGGAAGCCTAATCTGGGCGCTGGCCCGATTCTGGCGGCGGCCGCCAGGCCAAGTCCAAGCGGCAGGCCGACCCACCAAGTCGCGATGACCCCCCAGCCCAGCGCAAGCAGAAATGGTGAGCTGGTCGCGAATACAGGCGGATGGGCGATTGAGAAATATTCGACGCAAAGATGCGCAGTGACCTGATCGTGGATAAGTCCATAGGCGACCGCCGCCCCCATCGAGAAGAGGACAATCTTGATTGCCTCGTTGGATTCCTTAGCAGCCCCCATCGCTTGCTCCTGACACCGGCCCGCAGTGGAAAGGAACGCAACCGACCGCCGAAGCTGCCATGGAGGCGGGGCCACCCGCAAGCTATCCGCCCAACACCCGCGTTTCGCTACGCAGTAGCGTGCCAAGCGCGTGAGCCAAGCTGCGAAGGCGCCGCCAAGTCTTCCCCCGGTACGGGGGAAGTGGCCCAAGACGCTCTTGCGTCGCGGGTCGATGGGGGAAGTCGAACCGCAGACAACACCTCCCCCATTGTCGCCCAGCCTTCGGCCATAGGCGACATTTCCCCCGTACCGGGGGAAGTCGATGACTCGGAGCCGATGGCCTCGCCCTTGAGCGCCCGACGTCATCCCTGCAATCTCGCCGCAAGAACGCGCCTGCAAGCTTGGGCGACACAAAGAAGGTTCGGGGGAATGAGTTTCAAGTCCAAGCTGGCGGCGCTGGCCGCCCTCGCCTGCGCGCTCGCTCTCCCGTTGGCGGCTCGCGCCCAGGCCGCCTCGCCCGGCGAAGGCGTGTTCAACACCCGCTGCAAGGCCTGCCACGAGCCGGCCATCGAGCGCGCGCCGAACCGGGCGACGCTCGCCACCCTGCCGCCGGCCACCATCGTCGAGGCGCTGACCAACGGCGTCATGAAGCCCATGGCCGAGGGCCTGTCGCCCGCGGACAAGCAGGCCGTCGCTGACTACCTCACCGCCGCCGCACGGCCGGCCCAGGCCGCCCAGGGCCGCGCGCCTGCCGCCGCCGCCGTTGGCGTCGACGTGAAGTGCCAGGTCAATCCGCCGATCCGCCCCACCGGCTCGGACTGGGCCAGCGTCGGCCTGGAGACCGCCCACCGCTTCCAGGCCAGCCCCGGCCTCAAGGCCGCCGACGTCCCGAAGCTGAAGGTCAAGTGGGCCTTCGCCATGGCCGGCGGCTCCATGCCGACGGTGATCGGCGACTGGCTGTTCATCACCAACCGATCGGGCAAGTTCTACGCCCTCGACCCCGCCAGCGGCTGCGTCCGCTGGGTGGTGGAGGGCGCGGTCTCGCGCACCACGCCGATGATCGTGAAGTCGGACATCTCGCCCAGCGGCTGGGCCACCTTCATCGGCGAGCGCAACCGCACCGTCCGCGCCTTCGACGCCCAGACCGGCAAGGCACTCTGGCGCTCGGCCGAGCTGGAATCCAACCCCGTCGCCGGCATCACCGGCACGCCGCTGGTCTTCGGCGACCGGCTCTTCGTACCCCTGACCTCCAGCGAAGAAGGCGCGGCGCACCAGCCCACCTATAGTTGCTGCAGCTTCCGCGGCTCGCTGGCCGCCCTCGACCTGAAGACCGGCAAGACGCTCTGGCAGACCTACGTCATCGCCGAGCCGCTGCATCCGACGCACAAGAACTCCGCCGGGACCATGATGCAGGGGCCGGCCGGCGGGGCGATCTGGTCGGCGCCGACGATCAACGCCAGGCGCGGCCTGGTCTACGTCGCCACCGGCGACAGCTACACCGAGGTTGACACCAAGGGCGCCGACGCCATCGTCGCCATGGACGTGCGCACCGGCAAGATCCGCTGGTCGAACCAGGTCACCGACAAGGACAACTTCATCGTCGGCTGCACCGACGCGGTGAAGCCCGCCAACTGCCCAAGCCCCGACGGCCCGGACTATGACTTCGGCGCCTCGCCGATCCTGTTCAAGCTGCCCCCGAAGAAAGGCGAGAAGGGCGGCAAGGAGGTGCTGCTCGCCGGCCAGAAGTCGGGCGTGGTCTACGGCATGGACCCCGACACCGGCCGCACGCTGTGGACCACCAAGGTCGGCGGCGGCTCGGCGCTGGGCGGCATCGAGTGGGGCATGGCCGCCGACGGCCAGCGGCTCTATGTGGCCAACGCCGACACCATCAACCTGATCGACGAGGAGCTGCGGCCCAAGGGCAAGTCGCCGCTCGCCCAACAGCAGCCGCCGGCGACGCCCGGCCTCTACGCGCTCGATCCGGCCACCGGCAAGGTGCTCTGGAAGACGCCCGCCCCGGTCGCGCCCTGCCGCTACGCCGCCGATCGCTCCCGCGACCGCACCGGCGGCGCCTGCGTCCGCGCCCAGTCGGCCGCGCCGTCGGCGATTCCGGGCGTGGTGTTCTCCGGCACCATGGACGGCTGGTTCCGCGCCTATGACGCGGCGAGCGGCAAGATCCTCTGGGCCGACTCCACCACCGCGCGGACCTACGACACCGTCAACCAAGTCAAGGGCCAGCCCGGCGGCAGCCTCGACGGCATGGGCGCCGCCATCGCCGGCGGGCGGGTGTTCGTGATGAGCGGCTTCAACGGCGCGGCGGGCACCGGCGGCAATGGCGTCAACGTGCTGCTGGCCTACTCCGTAGACGGAAGGTAGCCGACCGGAACACCGCCTGGGGTCGAACGTTGAGCGTGCGACCGATGGAGGTCTCGATGTCGAAGAAGAGCAAGCGCCTGCTGCCGAAGCGGATCGCCGGGGTGAAGGTCCCGAAGAAGGTCCGCAAGGGGCAGGTCGGCGAGGTCCTGGCCTCGAAGACCGGCCAGGCCCTGATCGCCGAGGCGGTGATGGCCGTCGGCGCCCTGGCGGCCGCGAAAGCCAAGGACAGCCCTAAGGTGCGCGGCGCGCTGGCGAGCGCCAAGGACAAGGTGCTCAAGGCCCGCGATCATGCCGGCCACGACGTCGGCGCCACGAGGGCCACCCTCACCTACGCGCTCGGCGAGGCGGTGCGGTCCTTTTCCGACGCCCTGCGCGATCGATCGGACGGCCGCGCTCCGTCCTCGCGCGCGGCGGCCCGGGCGGAGGCCGGCGCGGTGGACGCCAAAAAACACGAACCGCCCCTGGACATCACCCCGGCTTGATCCCGCGACGCGGCCCTTTCCGGACCCCGCGACCGCAGTTTCCGCGGCTTTATCCAGATCAACCTGATCCGTGCGCATTGACGCCTCGTACAGGGCGCCGCGAGGTTCCTTGAACTTCTGCCTCAGCCAGCGCGTTGACTTGGCTGGAGCCGCCCGTATGTTCCGCCGCGTGCGACGATCTCCGTCCGCGCCGCCGCGGTACGCCGGCCCAGCCCCAGATCCTTGGGGGTGAGCGGACCTCCGCCTCACTCGTAACGAATGACCGAATTTTCCGAACTTGGACTGTCGTCCGCCACGCTGCAGGCCGTCGCCGACACCGGCTACACCACCGCGACCCCCATCCAGGCCGAGGCCATCCCGCATGCGCTGCATGGCCAGGACGTGCTGGGCATCGCCCAGACCGGCACCGGCAAGACCGCGGCCTTCACGCTGCCGATGATCGACCGCCTGGCGGCCGGCCGGGCCCGGGCGCGGATGCCGCGCGCCCTGGTCATCGAGCCCACCCGTGAGCTGGCCGACCAGGTCGCCGCCTCCTTCGAGCGCTACGCCAAGGGGCAGAGGCTGTCCTGGGCGCTGCTGATCGGCGGGGTCTCCTTCTCCGACCAGGAGCTGAAGCTCGACCGAGGCGTCGACGTGTTGATCGCAACGCCCGGCCGCCTGCTCGACCACTTCGAGCGCGGCAAGCTTTTGATGACCGGCGTGCAGATGCTGGTGGTCGACGAGGCCGACCGCATGCTCGACATGGGCTTCATTCCCGACCTCGAGCGCATCTTCAAGCTGACGCCGGCCAAGAAACAGACCCTGTTCTTCTCGGCCACCATGCCGCCGGAGATCACCCGGCTGACCAAGCAGTTCCTGCGCGACCCCGTCCGCATCGAGGCCTCCAAGCCCGCGACCACCGCGGAGACCATCACCCAGTACCTGGTGCGCATCCCGACCACCGACCAGAAGGCCAAGCGTACGGCGCTGCGGATGCTGATCGCCCGCGACGACGTGAAGAACGGCATCGTCTTCTGCAACCGCAAGTCCGAAGTCGACATCGTCGCCAAGTCCCTCAAGACCCACGGCCTCGACGCCGCCCCGATCCACGGCGACCTTGACCAGTCCACCCGCACGCGGACCCTGGAGAGCTTCCGCAACGGCTCGCTGAAGCTGCTGGTGGCCTCCGACGTCGCCGCGCGCGGGCTCGACATCCCGGCGGTCAGCCACGTCTTCAATTTCGACGTGCCGCACCACGCCGACGACTACGTCCACCGCATCGGCCGCACCGGCCGCGCCGGCCTCAGCGGCCAAGCGTTCATGATCGCCACCCCGGCCGACAGCCGCAACCTCGACAAGGTGCTGAAGCTGATCGGCAAGGCGCCCGAGGAGATCACGCTCGACCTCGACTGGGCGAACATCAAGGACGAGCCCCGTGCGCGCGGCGCCGAACGCGGCGGCCGCGGCGGCAGCCGTGGCGGCCCGCCCA
>NZ_JAQGIZ010000174.1 GCF_028290885.1 Phenylobacterium sp. | reverse complement strand
CAGCCGCGCCCCTCGGGCATTCCGGACTTCGCCCCGCCCGCGCGGCCGCAAAGCGCCGCGGTGTCGGTCTTCGCCCTGCAGGCCTCCGGCGTGGTCGACAGGTTCGTGGAAAAGGCCGGTTTCTCGGACCCCATCGACTATGCGGCGGCGCCGACCGCGCCGGTGTCGGCCGAGGCCGCGATCCGCAAGGCCGAGGTGGTCGACCTCACCAGCGCGATGCGCCCGGACGGAAGCCTGGACTGGACGCCGCCGCCGGGCCACTGGCGGATCATCCGCCTGGGCTATTCGCTCACCGGCACGAAGAACCATCCGGCGCCCGTCGAAGCCACGGGCCTTGAGGTGGACAAGTTCAGCCGCAAGCATGTGGCGGCCTACATCGACGCCTACCTCGGCCGGTTCGAGGCGGCCGCGGGCAAGGACCTGGTGGGGAAGCGGGGGCTGCAGAACCTCTTGTCCGACAGCTGGGAAGCCGGCGTCCAGAACTGGACCGACGACATGCCCGCGGAGTTCCGCCGCCGGCGCGGCTACGACCTGACGCCCTGGCTGCCGGTGCTGGCCGGCCACGTGGTCGAGAGCGCCGAGGCCAGCGACAAGTTCCTGTGGGACTTCCGCCGCACCCTCGAAGACCTGCTGGCGCAACACTATGCGGTCATCTCCGAGGAGCTGAAACGCCGCGGCATGGGCTTCTATAGCGAGGCCCAGGGCGACGGCTGGCGGGCCATCGGCGACGGCATGGAGATGAAGCGCCACGCCGATATCCCGATGGCGGAATACTGGTATCGCCCCTTCGCCGCTGGCCCGGGCCAGCCGACGCTGAAGACCGACATGAAGGAATCGGCTTCGGTGGCGCACATCTACGGCAAGCCGCTGGTGGCCAACGAGTCGCTCACCGTCTTCACCGCCAAGGACCCGTTTAGCTTCTCGCCGGAGATGCTGAAGCCGGTGGTGGACGAGATCTTCGCCTATGGGGTCAACCGGATCGTCCTGCACACCTCCGCGCACCAGCCGTCCGACGACAAGAAGCCCGGCGTGACGCTCGGGCCGTTCGGCCAGTTCCTCACCCGCCACGAAACCTGGGCCGAGCAGTCCGCCCCGTTTCTCACCTACATCGCCCGCAGCTCCTACCTGCTGCAGCAGGGCCGCTTCGTGGCCGACGTGGCCTATTTCTACGGCGAGGACCGGCCGCTGGCGAGCCTGTTCACCGGCCAGTTCGACGAGGCCACCGGCCGCTATTTGATCGAGACGCCGGAAGGCTACGGCTACGATTTCATCAACGCCGAGGCCCTGCGCGAGGAAACCTCCGTCCAGGATGGCCGGCTGACCACGCCGTCCGGCATGTCCTATCGCGTCCTCTTCATGCGGCCGGACGCCACCGCGCTCACCCTGCCGACGATCAGGAAGCTGCAGGCGCTGGTGGAGGGCGGCGTCGTGCTGGTCGGCGCGCCGCCGAAGGGGGCGCTGGGTCTCACCGCCACCGACGCCGAGGTCCGTTCGGTCGTCGAACAGATCTGGGGCGCGGCGCCGGGCCCCTCCGGCGTCCGGTCCGTCGGCAAGGGCCGGGTCTACTGGGGCCGTCCATTGGCCGAGGTGCTGGCCGCCGAACGGGTCGCGCCGGACGTCTCGTTCGCGGGTGGCCGCCCCGACAGCTATGTGATGCAGGTCCACCGGCGGACCGCTGACGCCGACATCTACTATCTCACCAACCGCAACGACCGGCCCGAGCGCCTGGACGCGAGCTTCCGAGTCGCCGGGCGCGCCGCGGAGCTCTGGCGGGCCGACACCGGACGGAGCCAGGCGACGAGCTACCGGATCGAGGGTGACCGCACGGTCGTACCGCTGGAGCTGGGCCCGCGGGAAGCGCTGTTCGTGGTGTTCCGCCGCCCCGCGGCGTCCCCGGCCTTCACCGCGCCCACGCTGCGGACTGCCAGCCTGGGCCGGGTGGAAGGGCCCTGGCGCCTGAGCTTCCCGCCCGGCCAGGGCGCGCCGCCCGAGGTCACGCTGCCGGCGCTGGCCTCCTGGAGCGACAGCGCCGAGCCCGGCGTGAAATACTTCTCCGGGACCGCGACCTACGCCACGACCTTCGAGGTCGCCAAGCGGTCGCTTCAGCCCGCTGCGCGCCTGATGCTGGACCTGGGTTCGGTAAAGGAGATCGCCGAGGTGTCGGTGAACGGCAAGCCCGTCGGCACGGCCTGGAAGGCGCCCTATGTCGTGGACGTGACCGACGCCGTGAAGCCGGGCAAGAACAGCCTGACCGTCAAGGTCACCAACCTGTGGCCCAATCGCCTGATCGGCGACGCCCAGCCCGGCGTGACCCACAAGTACACCTGGACCGCCTTGAGCATCCTTCCGCCGAACGACCTCGTGGCCATCATCGGCCCCGGCTGGCGGGCGGACTCCAAGCTGCTGCCGTCCGGCCTGCTGGGGCCGGTCAGCCTCTCGTCGACCGGGCCCTGAGCTCAGCGGCGACGGGCACGGTGCGCGGCGCCAGGCGCAGCGTCATCGGCCCCGCCGCGGCGGCGAAGATGCGCAAGACCCCGTCGAGTTCCTCCCAGCGGCAGCCGGGCGAAGCCTCGACCACGACGCCGAACGGATAGGTGGCCGCCGGGGTCGCGATCTCCGTCGGCGCCTCGACCGACAGGTCCGCGTCGAGGACGACCTCGAACAGACGGGTGGCGCGGTCGAACCGCTGCCGGACCAGACGCCCTTGGGCGGCGCGCGCATAGGGTCGTGCGAAGCCTTCCACCCCCCGGCCACCGTCGTGCGTCCCGTCCTGCTGGTCGCGGGAGAAGATGGAGAGGTCCTCCTGGTTCCAGCCGTCGCCGATCCGCGGGTCGTTGCGGTTGGAGGCCGAGTAGTTCCACCAGGTCGCGGAAAGGCCGAGCTCGTCCAGCGCGTCGGACATCAGGTGCAGGGCGAGCGCCTGCTTCGCGAACACGCCCGGGCCGCGCGCGCCGGCGGCCCAAGCCTCATACGAGGCGCCGTGGTCCAGATCGAACTGGACGCCGATCTCCCCGATCAGGGTCGGCCCGCCGAAGGTCTCCGCGAGCGTCTTTCGGGCCTGCAGGCTTTTGACGTAGCTCCCCCGCACCTCCGCCTCGCCCCGGAGCGGCCGGCCGGTGAAGGCGTCGACATGGTCGTCCACGTCGAAGCGCTTGGTCGCCAGGTTGGCGAGGTCGTACCAGTGGGGCGCGTTGACCGAAGCCGGCGGCATGGCCTGCGGATAGAGGCGGCCCACGAACGGACCTGCCACCTCGATCTCGGCGAACAGCAGCCAGTCGGGACGATGCGCGCGCATGGTCCGCGCCACGGCCTCGAAGAACGGCGCGAAGACGTCGCGCGGTACGTCGAGCCCGCCACCGTCTGGCCCACGCCGAAAGGCCTCCTCGTCGAGCGGCGAGGCCTGGCCGCCGTTGAGGGCGTAGACGCCGGCCGCTTCGAAAGGGCAGGAGGCGCCTTCCCGCCAGATGGTGACGCCGGCCGGATTGAGCGTCCGCTCGGCCACCACCCGCGGCGCGCCTTCCTCCCGGCCGCCGAACACCGGCACGGTGGCGGGCGCCCCACGGGCCAGCGCCAGGCCGTCCAGAGGGCTGATCGCGGGGCCGATGGCGAGCGGGGAGGGATTGGCCACGCCGCGGTCGCTGAGCCCCTGTCCCAGCCAGCCGATGGAAGGCTCGTTGAGGCTCTCGAAACCGATGACGCGCGGCTGGCCCGCCAGGCGGCGCGCGACCTGGTCCAGGCAGGCCAGGTAGCGGCCCTGCAGGAAGTCCTGGACGTTGAGCCCGCCGATCTCGAATTGCGGCGTCAGCCAGCGGCCGCCGAAGAACAGGCTCCACATGACGCCGTTGGCGGGCAGCCGATAGTTCGACGACCAGGACATCCGCGGATATCCGGCCTGATGCGGACTGGGGTCGGCGTAGTCGAACGCATGCTGCATCACCAGGGCGGCGTCGGCCGCGTGGAAACGGCTGAAGTCCAGGCCGACCGCTTCGAACGTCCATCCCGGCGCGCCGCTGCCGCCGCTCATCCGGCTCCAGGCGTCCTGGTGGAAGTCCACGAACACGTAGAGGCCGTGGTCGCCGGCGCGGCGCGCCACCTCGGCGAAGTAGTCCAGGTAGGCCTCGTCATAGACGCCGGGGCCGGCGTGCTCGATGGCCTCCCAGGTGGTCAGCAGGCGCACGCAGTTGAAGCCCCAGGCCCGAAGCCGCGAGAAGTGTTCCTCCGCCTCCGCCAGCGGAAACGGCCGCCCGATGAAGCTCACGGTCCAGTGGTCCGAGAAGTCGCTGGGCCGGTGGGTTCCCCCGTCCGGCCAGGGCGTCTTCGAGTCGCCGCCCAGGTTCACGCCGCGCAACAGCACGTCGCGGCCGTCGGCGTCGATGAACCGATCGCCGAGCACACGAAGCGGAGAAGGCGGCATGGAGGAAATCCTGGAGGCCGGACGGGCTACTCTCCCCGTCCATCATACAAACAGTTTAGACCGTTTATAAATGACAGTGACAACCCATTTTGGGCGCGGCGCTAGTGTGCTGGATTTGAAGTTCGCCGTCTTCACGGGCCACGCGCCGAGCGAACTTCAAATCCACGAAAGCACACTAGAAACATACACTTGCTAGTGTCCTTATCGATTCCGAAGTTCGCCAAAGCCAGCCGCAAGCGCTTGCGAACTTCGGAATCGGGACACTAGGCCGGGGGCGACGCGGGCGGGACGCGGCCCTCATAGAGGGCGCGCAGCAGGCGCTGGAGAAGCTCGATGGCCTCTTCGAGCTCCTTGCGGTCTTTGACCAGCATCAGGTCGATGGACAGGCCCCGCACGGCGGCCACGAACAGCCGGCGCATGGCGTTCATCTCGGGCAAGTCGGGAAACCCGCCTTCCTTGAGGATCTGGTCGACCGTCGCGCGCGACGTGGCCTCGATCTGGCGCTCGAGCGGGGCCAGGCGCGCGGCCAGTTCCGGGTCCGAGCGCGAGCCCATCATGATTTCGAGCACGGCCATGGCCGAGGGGCGGGTCAGCACATCCCACATCAGCTCCGGGAACTGGAAGAACCGGTCGCGGGGCGAGGCGGCCATGGCGCCGCGGCGGCGGTATTCCTCGGTCTCGCGATCATAGACCTCGCTGACGACGGCCAGCATCAGGTCCACCTTGGTGGGATACTGGTGCAGCATCGCCCCGCGGCTGACGCCGGCCTCCTCGGCGATCAGGCCGGTGGTCGTCGCGCCGTAGCCGACCCGATGCAGGACGGCGATCGCCGCGTCGATGAGCTTGCGCTGCGTCTCGGCGCTGCGCTCCGCCTGGGTGCGGCGCTCGACCGAGGTCTGCCTCGGTCGGCGCGGCCGGCGCGGCGTGGCCGGAATGCTCGAGGCGTCATCGCTCACCGGGTCGGATCCCCCTTCTGGCCCTGGATTGTCTAACGTGGTCATCGCGCGAAGTCAGGCGGCCGTTGGACGCGAACCGCAGTCTACGGAAGAAAGGCGCCGCCCGAAGCGCTGAAAGCCCTCCGGGCGGCGAGCAGGGCAGTGGGAGGAAACGGCGCCGCTGCAAATCTTCCGATCGACCACTTAGAACTTCGCGCGAAGGCCGAGCGAGGTCAGCCGCCCGACCGTCGAGCCGTTCGCGTAGCCGACGTTGGTGTTGGCGTAGGGCGGGTCCTCGTCGAGCAGGTTGTCCACGTTCAGGGTGAGCATCATGTTCGACAGCGGGCCCCGGTCGGGCAAGTCGTAGCCGACGAACAGGTCGACCGTCTTGAAGGCGTCGACGCGCGTCTGTCCGACGAGGCCCAGGATCGGGTAGCCGCCGCGGTAGTTGAAGGCGAGCCGGCCGGTGAAGGCGTCGATCTTTCCATTCACGGAAGCCACGTAGAACAGCTTGCCCGTGCCGTTCTTCAGCGTGTCGGTGAACGGTCCGCTGCCGCCGGAGGCCAGGTCCTTGCTGAGGGTGTAGGTGCCGACGAGGCGGGCGTTGACCAGGGCCGGCCCGATGGGGCGGGTGTAGGAGACGTCGAAGTCGATCCCGTCCTGCCGCAGGGCCCCGAAGTTGTTGAGCCGGGCGTCGACCAACAGGAACGGTGAGCGGCCGACGTAGAGGCTGTCGATGCTTGGCGCGCCCAAGATGGGCAGGTTGCCGGCCGCGGCCTTAGCCTGCGCCAGGGTCGGATTGATGATGAAGAACGGCGCAAAGTTGGGGTCGGTGAACAGCGTCGCCGAGGACACCAGGCCGATCAGGTCGGTCATGTCTACCTTGTACCAGGTGGCGCTCAGCACGAGTCCGTCGATGGCGTGCGGCTTCCAGTCGAAGCCGGCCTGCCAGGTCTTGGCGGTCTCCGGGCGCAGGTTCGGATTGCCGCCGGCGAGGATGATCGTCGGCCGGAACAGGTCGGTGATGGGGCTGTTGACCGGCCGGAACGGACTGATCTGCAGGATCTGCACCTGCGAGGAGATGGCGCTCGACGATATGGTGGGCAGGTCCGGCGCGTGGAAGGCGGTCCCGTAGTTGCCGCGGATCAACAGCTCCTCGAACGGCCGGTAGTTGAAGCCGTACTTGGGATTGGTCGTGCCGCCGACGTCGTTGTAGTCGTCATGCCGGACGGAGGCCGAGAGCTCCAGGCTCCGCAGTCCGGGCCGGCCGTTGTCCGGGCCGACGATCGGCACCAGCAGCTCGGCGAAGACGGCCTTGTCCTCGCGCGAGCCGGAGGCGTTCGGGACCGGGCCCGTGGCGCTGATCGGACCGCTGCGGAGCTGCTGCTTGAGGTTCTGGTAGAGGTACTCGGCGCCCACCGCGAGCCGGACGTCGCCGCCGGGCAGGGTGAAGAGCGAGCCGTCGGCGACCACCTGGAGCTGGGCCAGGCGCTGGCTCGCCAGCGCCAGATTCTCGAAATCGCCGATGGTCGCCAGGACGGCCGGGTTGGTGGCTGAAAGGTCGTAGGGGTTGAGCGCCGTGGCGGTCGTCGTCCCGCCTAGCGCCAGTGCGCCGGCGGAGGCGTTGACCAGGTCCTCGTGGATCTCGTTGTAGCTGCGTCCGACGTTGGCTTGCGCGCGCACCTGCCAGCGATCGGTGATGTCGTATTTCAGCGTCGAGGTGGCGCCATAGGACTGGAACTGCTGGGGCGTCACGTTGCTCGGGCCGAACACGCCGGCATAGGAGAAGGCCACCGACTGCGAGGTCTCGGTTCCGATCGGCCGGAAGTACGGGTTCGCCGCGGTGATGACGCCCGACTGCGACGACTGGACGGTGCGGACCACGGTGTTGCGTTGCGACCAGTAGGCCGTCTGGGTGAACTCGAGGTTTGGCGCCAGCTGCTGCACGAACGATCCGAACACGCTGTGGCGGGTTTCGCGCGGATAGATGTCGACGGCCTTCTGGTCGTCGCAGCGGTTGAGGGTCCCGGCCACCCGCGCCGGCAAGGCGTAGGTCGTCGTACCGACGGTGATGTTGCCCGGCGTGCAGGCGGTGTTCCTCAGGTCCGAGCCGCCCTGGGCCGTGTGGTTGGACGTGGCGTAGTCCCGGTTCGCGCCCAGCAGGTCGTCGTGCCAGGCGTAGGCGTAGGACAGGACGGCCGAACCTCCGGTCCAACGGCGGCCGACCGTCAGATTGGCGTCGGCGGTGCTGTAGTGATCGGCGACGCCGTAGTGGCCGGTCGCCTCGACGCCGTCGAAGTTGCGGCGGGTGACGAAGTTGATCACCCCGCCGATCGCGTCGGAGCCATAGATCGAGGAGCCGCCGCCCGGCGTCACCTCCACCCGCTCGAGGACGCCGGGCGGGATGATCGTCGGATCGGGAAAGGTCTGCAGGACGCCCGCGCCGACGATCCGGTGGCCGTCCATCAGGATCAGGGTCGTGCTGTCGCCGGGCAGGCCGAGGTTGCGCAGGTTCGGCGTCACCAGGGGACTGCCGGCATCCTGGTTGCCGCGGGGCAGGGTTCCGAAGAAGCCGATCTGGGGGATCGTCGCCAGGAGGTCGCCGGACGAGGCGACGCCGGTCGCGATGATCTCTTCACGCGGGACGCTGATCACGTCCGTGCCGGTCGGCGCTACGCCGCGCAGCAGGGTGCCGGTGACCACCACCTCGGACACCTCCCCGGGCGGATCGCCGGCCTTGGCCGCCGGCCGCCCGGCGGGTGGTGCGGCCTGGGCCTGCGCCGCCGCTGCGGAAAGCAAGGCGGTCAGGGCGAGCGCGCCCGACACAGATGACCTGAGGAGTTGCTTGCGAGTCATGGTTTCCTTCCCCCCGGGAGCTGTGAGCTCCTCGTCTTGAATGCACTCTACATACGGGATAGCCTGCTTGTAAATGGGTCATCGGTCACGCGGTCGGACTCGCAAAGGCGAAGGGGAGGGGGCGTGATTCGTTCGAGATCAGCACGCTTGGGGATGGGCTTGGCGAGCGGCCTGGCCCTGCTCGCGGCCGGGCCGGCTATGGCCGCGGCAGGGCCCGTCGTGTCCGTGGAGAGCGGCGCGATCGCGGGCGAGCCGGCGGGCGCCATTTCCGTCTTCCGGGGCGTCCCCTATGCCGCGGCGCCGGTCGGCGCGCTGCGCTGGCGCCCG
>NZ_JAQGIZ010000173.1 GCF_028290885.1 Phenylobacterium sp. | reverse complement strand
CGGCGCGGGCGGTGGGGCGGCCGGCGCGTCGACGTGCGCCTGGCGGCCGACCGCGGCGATCAGCAGGGCCGCCACCACGGCCGCGTAGATCAGCCAATCGGGCAGCCTCGGGAAATGCATACTCGGGACCTCGAACCTAGGCCGAGACCGCGGCCGCGAGGATGAGGGCCGTGGCGAGCTTGGCCCCCACCAGCATGGCGGCCGCCGCCATCTCGCCGTCCTGGATCCGCCTCGGCAATCCATGCAGGACGAGGTCGACCAGGCGGAAGATCAGGAGCTGCACCAGCATGACGGCGACGCCCCACAGCGCCAGCTCGATCAGGCTGGTCGAGGCCTTCAGCGACACGGCGAGCGGAATGGCCAGCCCCACCAGCACCCCGCTCAGCGACACCGCCGCGGCGGTGTTGCCGTCGCGGATCAGTGTGATTTCCTTATGGGGTGTCAACATGACGTAGAGCGCGGCGGCCGCGAACAGGATGACCACCGTGATCCCGGCGTGCAGCAGGGTGACCGGAAAGCCGGTGGCGAAGGCCTGGATCTCCGGCGACTGGAAGGGCGTGGTCATGGGTGGCGATACTCCGACGAGCGCAGCTCTCGATACCACGCCGCGAGACCCCAACAACCGCTCGTCATGGCCGGTCTTGCACCAGCCATCCATAGGCGCAGACGTCAGAGATTGCTTGGCGAGATCGGCGTGTATGGATCCCCGGGACAAGCCGGGGATGACGATCGGGAAACTATTCGGAGATAGCCGCAGCCTTGCGCCGGACGCTGGCGCGGACCTTCTCGCTCTCGCTCTTCAGCTGGCCGCAGGCGGCGAGGATGTCGCGGCCGCGGGGCGTGCGGATCGGCGAGGCGTAGCCGCCGCGGTTGAGGATCGCGGCGAAGGCCTCGATGGTCCCCCAGTCGGAGCATTCGTAGGGGCTGCCCGGCCAGGGGTTGAACGGGATCAGGTTGATCTTCGCCGGGATGCCCTTCAGCAGCTGGACCAGGGCATTTGCCTCGGCCGGACTGTCATTGACCCCCTTCAGCATGACGTACTCGAAGGTCACCCGCTTGGCGTTGGACAGGCCCGGGAAGGCGCGGATCGCGGCCATCAGCTCGGCCAGCGGATACTTCTTGTTCAGCGGCACCAGCTGCTCGCGCAACTGGTCGTTGGTGGCGTGCAGGGAGATCGCAAGCATCGCCTGGGTGCGCTCGCCCAGCGCCTGCAGCTCCGGGACCACGCCGGAGGTCGAGACGGTGATCCGCCGGCGCGAGATGGCGATGCCCTCGTTGTCGGCGATGATGTCGATGGCCCCGGCCACGCTGTCCAGATTGTACAGCGGCTCGCCCATGCCCATGAACACGATGTTGGAGAGCCGGCGGTCCTCCTTGGGCGAGGGCCATTCGCCGAGGTCGTCGCGCGCCACCTGCACCTGGGCGACGATCTCGGCGGCGGTCAGGTTGCGGACCAGCGCCTGGGTGCCGGTGTGGCAGAAGGTGCAGTTCAGCGTGCAGCCCACCTGGCTGGAAACGCAGAGCGCGCCGGCCCGGCCGACGTCGGGGATGTAGACGGTCTCGATCTCGATGCCCGGCGCGGTGCGGATCAGCCATTTGCGCGTGCCGTCCCTGGAGACCTGCCGCTCGACGATCTCCGGCCGCTCGATCGTGAAGGCCTCGGCGAGGCTCGCGCGCATCTCCTTGGCCACGTCGCTCATCAGGGAGAAGTCGGTGACGCCGTAGTGGTGGATCCAGCGCCAGAGCTGGGTCGCGCGCATGCGGGCCTTCTCCGGCCGCACGACCTCGGCGGCGATCAGCGCCTGGGCGAGCTCGGCCCGCGTCAGCCCGGAAAGGTTCGGCTTCCCGGCCGCGCGCGGCGCGCTTGGCGCACGAGAAATGTCGAGGGTCACGCCCAAGGGGGAGGCTTCCTGTCTGGAGGTCCCGGAATATAGGCGAGCGGGCGCGTTCGGCCAAATCGCGCGGCGTTAGTCCCGCGGTCGGCCGGCGCGCGCTAAGGTCGCCTGATGCGCAGCCTGCTTCCGGCCATCGCCTTGATGCTCCTGGCCATCCCCTCGGCCAAGGCGCAGGGGCTTCGCGACTTCTGCGCGGATCGGCCCGGCAAGGCGACGCCGCCCTGCATCCTCGATGTCGGCCACGTGCAGATCGAGACCGGCCTGGCGGACGTGGTGTTTCAGCGCAGCCCGGACGTGCACGCCACCACCTACACGATCGGCGCCAGCGAGTTCCGCTTCGGGTTGACGCGGTGGCTGGAGGCCGAGGCGGCCTGGGCGCCGCTGATCGTCGACCGAGACCGCGACTCCGGTCACCGCACCGGAGTCGGCGACCTGACGCTGGGCCTGCGAGGCGCCCTGATCGCGCCCGACGGCGACGGTCCCGCAGTCTCGCTCCAGGGCTTCGTGACCGCGCCCACCGCCACCCACGGCCTGGGCGCCGGCGGGTGGACGGGCGGCGTCCGGCTCCCGGCGCAGCTTCCGCTGGGGCCCCTCGCTCTGGGCCTGACGCCGGAGGTGGATGTGGTCCGCAACGCCTCGGGTCACGGCACGCACGCCGCCTGGGTCGGCGTCGCCGCCTTCAGCCACGGCTTTGGCAAGCTTACGGTCGGCGCCGAGGCCTGGGGCGCCGTCGACGACGACCCGTCGCACGTGAGCCATCAGGCCAGCGCGGACCTCACGGCCGCGGTCGCCGTCGGCGACAACGGCCAACTCGACGCCGGGGTGAACATCGGACTGACCCGCGACACGCCCGACCTCGAGATGTACGTCGGTATCGCTCACCGCTTCTGACCCGCGCCGGCTTCAAACGTTCGTTCGGTTTCGGCCTTCCGCCTCCGCAGCCGCTGGGCTAGCGTCCGGCCAACTTCGAAGGCGACCAGGGAGAGCGGGCATGAAGGCGCTGTTGAGCAAGGCCGTTGGCGGGCCGGACACCCTGGTGCTGGAAGACGTGCCGAGCCCCGAGGCCAAGCCGGGCCACGCGGTGATCTCGGTGAAGGCGATCGGGGTCAACTTCCCCGACGTGCTGATGATCGAGGACAAGTACCAGTTCAAGCCGGAACGGCCGTTCGCGCCGGGCGGCGAGCTTTCCGGCGTCGTCAAGGCGGTGGGCGAAGGCGTGACCAATGTGAAGCCCGGCGACCGGGTGCTGGCCAACACCGGCTGGGGCGGCATGGCCGAGGAGGTGCTGCTGCCGGCCGCGCGGCTGTGGAAGATTCCCGACGCCATGCCGCACGACGTAGCCGCGGCCTTCATCCTGACCTACGGCACCTCCTATCACGCGCTGAAGGACCGGGGTCACCTGAAGGCGGGCGAGACCCTGCTGGTGCTGGGCGCCGCCGGCGGCGTCGGGCTGTCTGCCGTAGAGCTTGGCAAGGCCCTGGGCGCCCGGGTGATCGCCGCTTGCTCCACCCAGGAGAAGGTCGACCTGGCCATCAAGCACGGCGCCGATTCTGGCGTGGTCTACGGCCGCGGCCCCTTCGACAAGGACGGCCAGAAGGCGCTAGGGCAACTGTTCAAGGACGCCACCGGCCCCAACGGCGCGGACGTGATCTACGACGCAGTGGGTGGCCCCTACGCCGAGCCTGCGCTGCGCTCCATCGCCTGGGAGGGCCGCTACCTGGTGATCGGCTTTGCGGCCGGCGAGATCCCGCGCATCCCGCTCAACCTCGCGCTGCTCAAGGGCTGCGACATTGTCGGCGTGTTCTGGGGGACCTGGACGCAGAAGAACCCGGGCCTCTTCGCCCAGAGCATCGAGGAGCTCCTGCAGCTCTACGCGGCCGGCAAGATCAAGCCCTACGTCTCCGAGCGCTTCCCGCTGGCCAAGGGCGCCGACGCCATCGCCCACCTGGGCAGCCGCCAGGCCATGGGCAAGGTGGTGGTGACGGTCGACTGAGGCGCGCCTTAAGCCTCTGTCCAGACGCGAGCGGCTAGGCTGGACGCCGTAACGTCGCGGCCCGGAGAGAGCATGCCCAACGTGACCGGCCGCTTCGGGCCCTATGCGCCGCCGCTGGTCGTCGGGATACCGGCCCTGCTCGCCGCGCTCTACGCCTGGGCGGTCTTCGTCTCGACGTTCAGCCATCCCGGCGTCATCGGACTGAACTACAACGCGCCGGGCAGCGACTGGATGGTGCTCTATGGCGCGGCGCACCAGGCGCTGTCCGGCAACCTGCCGCTGATCTTCGATGGCGACCGGTTCACCGCTTACCTCAACACCGCCTTCGCCGGATGGCTGACCTCGCCGTTGGAGTTCCGGCCGTGGGTCTATCCGCCGAGCTTCCTGGTGATGCTGGCGCCCTTCGAACCCCTGGGTTTTGTCGGATCCTACGTCGCCTTCCAGCTGGTCAGCGCCGGACTTCTGGCCGCGGCCCTGCTCTACCGGGCCGACCGGCCGGCGGCCGCGCCCTGGCTGGCCGCCGCCGCCCTGCTGTGCCCCGCCGCAGCGGTCAATGCGGTGGACGGGCAATGCAGCTTCCTGGTGGCTGCAATCCTGGTAGCCGGCTTTCGGCTGCTCGGGCCGCGGCCGTTGCTGGCCGGACTGGTGCTCGGAATCCTGACCTTCAAGCCGCAGTTCTGGCTGCTCGTGCCCGTGGCTCTGGCGGCCGCGGGCCGTTGGCGCACCCTGGCCGCGGCCATCGCCTCGGCGGCCGTCCTTGCGGCGGTCAGCGCCGCGGTGTTCGGACCGGAGTCCTGGGCGTGGTGGATCCGCCAGACCGTCGAGAGCTACGCCAGCGCCGATCCCAAATGGGTGGAGTTCGGCCGGATCTGGGGCAACAGCGTCTATGCCTGCGCCGTCCTCCTGGGGGTTCCGGCGAAAGCCGCCTCCCTGCTTCAAACCGCGGCCATCCTGGCGGCGGCGGCAGCGGTCTTCGCGGCCTTCCGGTCGCGCATGGCGGCCGACCTCAAACTTGCGCTGCTGCTGGTGGCCACCATCCTCGGGGCGCCCCATTCGGCATCCTATGACGTGGTGCTGCTGGTGGTGGCCGCGGGGCTGTGGCTGGCTGCAGGCCCCGGGCCGCCAAGCCTGCTGCGCTGGATCGTGGCGCTGGCCTTCTGGCTCAGCGCCATGTTCAGCCCACCGGCGCTCTCGGTTCCTGGCCGCTTCACGCCACTGCTGCTCGCCGGCTTCATCGGCATCGTGCTCTACCGCAGCTGGCGCGGGCTCGACGCGGAGCCGCGGGCGCTCTGATCGCGGCGGCAGCGGGCTAGTGTGCTGGATTTGAAGTTCGCCGTCTTCACGGGCCACGCGCCGAGCGAACTTCAAATCCAAGAAAGCACACTAGAAACATACACTTGCTAGTGTCCTTATCGATTCCGAAGTTCGCCAAAGCC
>NZ_JAQGIZ010000120.1 GCF_028290885.1 Phenylobacterium sp. | reverse complement strand
GTCGGACGTCACGAACGCCGGGGTGAGATAGACCACCTTGCCCATCGGCCGGATCCAGGCGCCGGCTTCGGCGAAGCGCTGGCACCAGGCCTGCACGGGCACGGCCGCCTCGAACTCCACCACGCCGATCGCGCCCAGCACGCGCACGTCGACGACGCCGGGCGCCGTCCGGCAGGGCGCGAGACCGGCCCTGAGCCCGTCAGCGATCCGCGCGACGTCGGCGCGCCAGGCGCCGGTCTCGAACAGGTCCAGCGAGGCGTTGGCCGCGGCACAGGCCAGCGGGTTGCCCATATAGGTCGGGCCGTGCATCAGCGCCGCGCCGGGGTCCTCAGACCAGAAGGCGTCGAACACGCCTCGCGTCGCCACCGCGGCGGAGAGCGGCAGGGTCCCGCCGGTGAGCGACTTCGAGAGCGTCACGATATCGGGGACCACGCCGGCCCCTTCGCAGGCGAAGAGATCGCCCGTGCGCCCGAAGCCCACGAAGATCTCGTCGAAGATCAGCAGCACCTCGTTGCTGTCCGCCAGCCGGCGAAGCCTTCGAAGCACCTCGTCGTCGTGGAACAACATGCCGCCCGCCCCCTGCACGCGCGGCTCGACGATGATCGCCGCGATCTCGTGGCCGTTCTCGGCCAGCAGCCGGTCCAGCGCGGCCTGCGAGGCTTGGTCGATCGGCAGGGCGGCGCTGTGCTGCGCCGGCATGACGCCCGCGAACAGGCTGTGCATGCCCTCTTCCGGATCGCAGACGGTCATGGTCGCCAGGGTGTCGCCATGATAGCCGCCGCGGAACGCCAGAAAGCGCGTCCGCCCCCGCACGCCCCGGTTGATCCAGTACTGGATGGCCATCTTCATCGCGATCTCCACCGAGACCGAGCCGGATTCCGCGAAGAACACGTGGTCGAGATCGCCGGGCAGCGCCTTGGCCAGCCGCGCGGCGAGGCGATAGGCCGGGGCGTGCGCCAGGCCGCCGAACATCACATGCGGCGCGGCTTCCAGCTGGGCCTGGACCGCGGCGCGGATGTGCGGATGGTTGTAGCCGTGGCATGCGGTCCACCAGCTGGCGATGCCATCGACCAGCTCGCGGCCGTCCTCCAGGATCAGGCGCGCGCCTTCGGTGCGGGCCACGGCCAGCGGCGGCGGCGCGGTCTTCATCTGGCAATAGGGCCGCCAGACATGCGCTGCGCCTTCGGCAAGCCAGGTGGGCTGGTCGTCCATTGTCGCCTCATTGAATCCGGCGCCGGCCTGGCGGCTTTCGAGGCGCGTCGGCGTGAGGCATAGGAGCGCGGTGATCGACACCCTTACCCGCTACGCGCAAGCAAAAATCGACGGCCTGAGGGCGCAGAGCCTCACCCGCACCCTGAAGCCCACTCATCGCATCGACAGCGTCTGGGTGGAGCGGGATGGACGGCGGATGATCTCGTTCTCCTGCAACGACTACCTGGGGCTGTCGCACCATCCGGCGGTCAAGGCGGCGGCGGTGGCGGCGATCGGCCTCTGTGGCGCTGGCGCGGGAGCCTCGCGCCTGGTGACCGGCGACCATCCGCTGTACGGGCGGCTCGAGGCGCGGCTGGCAGACCTGAAGGGGACCGAGGCGGCGTGCGTCTTCGGGTCCGGCTACCTCGCCAATACCGGCATCATCCCGACCTTCGCGGGGCCCGGCGACCTGGTGGTGGTCGACGAGCTGGCGCACGCCTGCATCTGGGCCGGCGCCAGGCTCTCCGGCGCCGAGGTCCTGGCGTTCAGGCACAACGACGTGGCCGACCTGGCGGCCAAGCTGGCCCAGGCGCGGGGCGTTGCGGGCCGCGCCCTGGTGGCCACGGACGGCGTCTTCTCCATGGACGGCGACATCGCGCCGCTGGACGCGATCAGCCAAGTGGCCAGGGAGCACGACGCCTGGCTGCTGGTCGACGACGCCCATGGCCTGGGCGTCCTGGGCGGGGGCGCTGGCACGGCGCGCCTGTTTCCCGGCGCCCGGATCGACCTGCATATGGGCACGCTGTCCAAGGCGATCGGCGGCTACGGCGGCTATGTCTGCGCCACGGCTCCGGCGATCGAACTGATCAAGATGCGGGCGCGGACGCTGGTCTACACGACCGCCCTGCCGCCGGCCTCGGTGGCCGCCGCCCTGGCTGCGCTCGACGTCATCGCCGACGAGCCGGAGCGGGTCGCCGCCCCGCTGGGCAAGGCCCGGCGGTTCAGCGCCGCCCTCGAACTGCCCGCTGCGCAAAGCGCCATCGTGCCGATCGTGCTCGGCGCCGCCGAAACCGCGCTCGCCGCGGCAGCCGCCCTGGAGGCCGACGGCCTGCTGGTCGTGCCGATCCGGCCGCCGACCGTCGCCGCGGGCACGGCGCGGCTGCGGATCGCCTTCACGGCCGGCCATACCGACGAGGCGGTCGACCGCCTGGCCGAGGCCGTGCGGCCCTGGCTGCCGCGATGACCACAGCGCGCGTCTTCGTGGCCGGCGGCCATACCGACGTCGGCAAGACCTTCGCCGCCTGCGCCCTGATCCGCGCTGCCCGCACCGCGGGCCTGGGCGTCGAGGCCCTGAAGCCGATCGCCAGCGGTTTCGATCCCGCGGACTGGGCGGACAGCGATCCGGGCCGGCTGTTGGACGCCCTCGGCCGCTCGCAGAGCGACGACGAGCTCCAGCGCATGACGCCCTGGCGCTTCGGCGCCCCGCTGGCCCCGCCGATGGCCGCGAGGCTGGAGGGCCGGACGCTGCCGCTGGCCCCGGTCGTGGAACTCTGCGCCGCGCGCCTGGCGGCAAGCCGGGCCGATCTATTCGTCCTCGAGGGCGTCGGCGGGCTGATGTCGCCGTTGGCCGACGGCGCCACCGGTCTCGACCTGATGACCGCCCTTGACCTGCCTGTCCTGCTGGTCGGCGGCGGCTATCTGGGCGCCATCAGCCATACCCTGACCGCGCTGGAGGTGCTGCGCGCTCGCGGACAGACCGTGGCGGCGGTGGTGGTGAGCCAGGACGCCCGGCCCGACGCCCCCGACTTCGCGGAGACCGCCGCACTGGTCGCCGCCCATGCGGGCGCGACGCCGGTGCTGAGCGCGCCACGATCCGGGCCAGCCGCCTGGGCGGCCGACGCCCTGGCGCTGCTCCGCGATCTTCAGCGCGTGTCGGCGACGGCCTAGCCGAAGCGTCCTCAGGACCCTATCTGCGAGGCCTCAGGGGGACGCGTGCAGCCAATCATCTCCATCAAGGGTCTATCGAAGACCTATGCCGGCGGCTTCCAGGCGCTGAAGAACGTCGACCTGGAGATCTTCAAGGGCGAGATCTTCGCGCTGCTGGGTCCCAACGGCGCCGGCAAGACGACGCTGATCGGCATCACCTGCGGCATCGTCAATCCGACCTCCGGCCAGGTGACCGCGGACGGCCACGACATCATCCGCGACTACCGCGCGGCGCGCAGCAAGATCGGCCTGGTGCCGCAGGAACTCTCCACCGACGCCTTCGAGACGGTCTGGGCGACGGTCAACTTCAGCCGCGGCCTGTTCGGCAAGCCGCCCAACCCCGCCTACGTCGAGAAGGTGCTGCGCGACCTTTCGCTCTGGGACAAGAAGGACGCCAAGATCATGGCGCTCTCCGGCGGCATGAAGCGCCGGGTGATGATCGCCAAGGCGCTCAGCCACGAACCGCAGATCCTGTTCCTCGACGAGCCCACCGCCGGCGTCGACGTCGAACTGCGGCGCGATATGTGGGAGATGGTCCGGGGCCTGCGGGAGAAAGGCGTCACCATCATCCTGACCACCCACTACATCGAAGAGGCCGAGGAGATGGCCGACCGCATCGGGGTGATCTCCAGGGGCGAACTGATCGTGGTCGAGGAAAAGGCCGAACTGATGCGCAAGCTCGGCAAGAAACAGCTGACGCTGCACCTGCAGGAGCCGCTGTCGGCCGTGCCGACCGGACTGAAGGGCTACGACCTGACGCTGGACAACGACGGGGCGGACCTCGTCTACACCTTCGACGCTCAGGCCGAGAACACCGGCATCGCCAACCTCCTTCGCCAACTCAACGAGCGCGGCGTCGACTTCAAGGACCTGCAGACCGAGCAGAGCTCGCTCGAGGAGATCTTCGTCAACCTGGTGAGGGCGCAGGCGTGAGCGGCCTCAGCCTCAACCCCTATGCGATCCGCGCCATCTACCGCTTCGAGATGGCCAGGACCTTCCGCACCATCGTCCAGTCGATCGCCGCCCCGGTGATCACGACCTCGCTCTATTTCATCGTCTTCGGCGCGGCCATCGGCGGGCGCATGGCCAAGATCGACGGGATCACCTACGGCGCCTTCATCGTGCCGGGCCTGATCATGCTGTCGATCCTCACCGAGAGCATCTCCAACGGCTCCTTCGGCATCTACATGCCCAAGTGGTCGGGCACGATCTACGAGATGCTGTCGGCGCCGGTGTCGGCCTTCGAGATCCTGCTGGGCTATGTGGGCGCCGCGACGTCGAAGTCAGTGATGCTGGGGGTGATCATCCTGGCGACGGCCCGGCTGTTCGTGCCGTTCGAGATCGCCCATCCGTTCTGGGCGCTGGCCTTCCTGATGCTGACCTCGGTGACCTTCAGCCTGTTCGGCTTCATCCTCGGCATCTGGGCCGACGGCTTCGAGAAGCTGCAGATCGTGCCCTTGATGGTGGTGACGCCGCTGACCTTCCTGGGCGGCAGCTTCTACTCCATCAACATGCTGCCGCCGCTGTGGGCCAAGATCGCGCTGTTCAATCCGGTGGTCTACCTGGTGTCGGGCTTCCGCTGGGCCTTCTACGGCGTCTCGGACGTGCAGGTCGGGATCAGCCTCGGCATGACCCTGGTGTTCATGCTGATCTGCCTCACCGCGGTCTGGTGGATCTTCCGCACCGGCTGGCGGCTGAAGAGCTAGGGCCAAGTTGCTCCCCCCTTTGGGGGAGCTGTCAGCGAAGCTCCGACCCTTCGGGCCACCTCCCCCAAACCGCGCTTCGCGCTGGGGGAGGAACGCTGGGGGAGGAACTACGGGCTATTCTTCCTCGTCGAACTTGGCGCTGACCAGCTGCTCCAGCGCGACCACGGCGGCCTCGGCCTCTGCGCCCTCGGCCTCGATCTCGATGCAGCAGCCGGGGCCGGCGGCCAGCATCATCAGGCCCATGATCGAGCGGGCGTCGACGGTCTGGCCGTCTTTGGAGACGCGGACCTCGGCGTCGAAGCCGGACGCGGTCTTGACGAACTTGGCGGAGGCGCGCGCGTGCAGGCCGCGCTTGTTGACGATCTCGACGGTGCGGACCGCCGGCCCCCTTGTCACTTTGGGCTCACTTCTCGCCGGCCAGGACGTAGGAGGCGACCGAGATGTATTTGCGGCCGGCTTCCTGGGCGCAGGCCACGGCCTCCTCCAGGCTCTGGCGGGCGCGCACGCTGGCGAGCTTGATCAGCATCGGCAGGTTCAAGCCCGCGATCACCTCGGCCTTGGTCTGCTCCATCACCGAGATGGCGAGGTTGGACGGGGTGCCGCCGAACATGTCGGTGAGCAGGATGACGCCCGCGCCGGTGTCCACACGCCCGCAGGCCGCCAGGATGTCCTTGCGGCGGCGCTCCATATCGTCCTCGGGCCCGATGCAGATGGCCTCGACCGCGGCTGGCGGCCCGACCACGTGCTCCATGGCGAAGACGAACTCCTCCGCCAGCCGCCCGTGCGTCACGATCACGAGCCCAATCATGTCACGGGCCCGATCATGCCCCGAGCCCGATTATGCGAATCTTCCAAGGGTATCCCCACCCGCGCGGTAAAAATAACCCGTCCCGCGAGCCGTGCTAAATACGCCTCTTGCCGCGCTCGTCAAAGTGGCTCAACGCGCGACTGAGTTTCGCAGGGGCCGAAGCCTCGCGCAGATCGAGCCCGATCAGCGGAACCGAAACCCCCAGCAGCTCGGCGAAGGCGGGGTCGGGGATGCGCTCCGGCGTCCCGCAACGGACCGCCAGCGCCACCTCGGCCAGCGGCAAGGCCGCCACCCTCACCACCTGCAGGCCGCGGATTTCGAGCAGGCCCGCCAGCGCCTCCGGAGCGCGGCCGAACAGGCGGCCGGCCGAAACCCACAGCGTCACGCGGTCGTCGGCCACCAGCCGAAACCCGTGGGCGAGCGCCCTGATCGCCAGGTCGCTCTTGCCGGCGCCCGCCGGCCCCTCGATCAGCACGCCGCGCCAGGATCCGCCCACCCGGGCGGCGACGAGGCCCGCGTGGCGGATCAAGCCTTGGCCTCCGGCAGCATCAGCAGGAAGACTGCGCCCATCACCTTGCCGTCGACGACGCGGTTCTGCGCCTTCAGCGTGCCGCCGTGCGCCTCGGCGATCTGGCGGGCGATGGAGAGGCCGAGGCCGGAATTGCCGCCGAACGCCGCGCCCTTAGGCCGCGAGGTGTAGAAGCGTTCGAAGACCGTCTCCAGGTTCTCCGGCGGGATGCCGGGGCCCGAGTCCGATACGGTGGCGATCACCCGGCCGGCGGCGCGCTGGAGGGCCACCTCCACCTGGCCGCCGGGCGGGCTGAAGGAGCGGGCGTTGTCGATCAGGTTGCGGAACACCTGGCCGAGCGAGCCCTCGCGCCCGGACACGGTGACCGGCTCGATCCCGCCGGAGGGATGGAAGCGGACGGTGACGTCGCCGGGCTTGGCGGTGGCGTGGTAGAGGTTGACGATATCGCCGACCAGCCGCTCCAGGTCGATGATCTTCGGCGCGTCCCTCGAGAGCTCGGCGTCCAGCCTTGAGGCGTTCGAGATGTCGGTGACCAGGCGGTCGAGGCGCTTCACATCGTTCTTGAGGATGCCCAGCAAGCGCTCGCGCGCCGCGGGCTCGGTGACCAGGTCCAGGGTCTCCACCGCCGAGCGCAGGGAGGTAAGGGGGTTCTTGATCTCGTGGGCGACGTCGGCGGCGAAGCTCTCGATGGCGTCCATTCGTTCGGACAGGGACTGGGTCATGGCCTCCAGGCTGCGGGTGAGGTCGCCGAGTTCGTCGTCGCGCCGCGCCAGGTCCGGCAGCGAGATCGCCCGCGCGCCGGCCAGCCGCACCCGGTCGGCGGCCCGCGCCAGCCGGCGCACCGGCTGGGCGATCAACCGGGTGAGCAGCAGCGATGACGACAGGGTGACCGCGATGGCGATCAGGATGAAGGGGATCAACGCCATCCGCTCGCGGGCGATGATCTCGTCCACGTCGTTGGCTTCCAGGGTCAGCACGCCCAGCACCGCCTGGACGTGCTGGATCGGGATCGAGACCGAGACCACGCGGTCGCCGTCCTCGCCGCGCCGCAGGCCGGCCACGTGCTGGCCGCGCAGCGCCTTGGCCACCTCGGCCGCCAGGGCGGCCCTCGCCTCTCGAGCCACCGCGCCGCGCGACGGCGCGCGCCTCAGGTTCAGCGACACCCCGTCGCCGTCCCGCGGCCTGGCCGGCGGCAGCACCCTCTGCTCCACCCGGTCGGCCACCAGGTCGCTGTCGGCGATCAGCCGCCCCTGCGGGTCGAACAGGCGCGCCCGCTGGGTCTTCGGGTTGGCCAGCATCTGCAGCACCAGGCTGGCGTAGCTCGGGTCCATCGCCGGCAGCGGCTCGCCCACGGTGGCCGCCTGGTCGATGATGGCCGTCATCAGCTCGCCCTGGGTGGTCAGGCTGTCGATGCGGGCGTTGACCAGCCCCTGGCGAAGTTCGTTGAGCACCAGGGCGCCGGCGATCAGCACCGCCAGCCCCAGCACGTTCAGCGCGATGATCAGCCGGCCGAGGCGGGTGCCCGGAAGCCAGCGGAAGCGCGACGGCCTCACCCCCCCGGGTTTGCGCCCCCGGTCAGGTTTCGCGGTAACGGTATCCGACGCCATAGAGGGTTTCGATCGCGTCGAACTCAGGGTCCACGTCGCGGAACTTCTTGCGCATACGCTTGATGTGGCTGTCGATGGTGCGGTCGTCCACATAGACCTGATCGTCGTAGGCCGCGTCCATCAGGTTGTCGCGGCTCTTCACGAACCCCGGGCGCTGGGCCAGCGACTGCAGGAGCAGGAACTCCGTCACGGTCAGCTTCACCGGCTTGCCGTCCCACAGGCAGTCGTGGCGCGCCGGGTCGAGGGTCAGCTTGCCCCGCTTGATGGCGCGCGATCCGCCCTCGGCGGCGGCCGGGCCCGGCGCCGGCTCCTCGCCGTCGATGCCGGCGCGGCGCAGCACCGCCTTCACCCGCTCGATCAGCAGGCGCTGGCTGAAGGGTTTGTGGATGTAGTCGTCGGCGCCCAGGTTGAAGCCCAGGATCTCGTCGA
>NZ_JAQGIZ010000106.1 GCF_028290885.1 Phenylobacterium sp. | reverse complement strand
CCGGCGGTAGCGGCCATAGCCGCCGAACAGCTCGTCGCCGCCCTCGCCGGTCAGCACCACGGTCAGCGTCCCCTTGGCCGCCTCGGCAAGCTTGTATGTCGGCAGCGTCGCATAGTCGGCGGTAGGGTCGTCCAGCGCCCACGCCACCTGCGGCACGACCCGCCAGAAGTCCGCCTCGCCGAAGCTGGTCTCGCGCCAGTCGAGATTGAGCGCGCGGGCCACCCGCTCGGCCTGCGCCCGCTCGTCCGCCGCGCCCGGCGCCTCGAACCCGCAGGTGAAGGCGGTCACCGGCCGCTCGTTCAGGCGGGCCATTAGCGTCGCGATCGCTGCCGAGTCGATGCCGCCGGACAGGAACAGCCCATAGGGCACGTCCGACCGCTGGTGTACGCGGACGCTGTCCTCGAGCACGGCGTCCAATTCCGCCAGAAGTTGTCCTTCTCCCCTTGTGGGAGAAGGTGGCCTGCGCAGCAGGTCGGATGAGGGGTCGCGTTGGTCGTTGAGCTGCGATGACGTGGATGTCGCGGCGATGGCGGAGTGCGACCCCTCATCCGTCAGCCGGAGCCTGTCCTCGGGTCGGCCTTCGGCCGAGCCCGGGGGGCTGCCACCTTCTCCCACAAGGGGAGAAGGACGCCATGATTGCCGCCAGTTACTCACGATCCGCCCGTCGCAGACTTCCGCTACCTCGCCGGGGGCGAGTCTGCGCAGTCCCTGGAACATGGTCCGCGCGCCCAGGGTGTAGTTGAACGCCAGCAGCTCGCGGGCCGCTTCGTCGTCGAGCACGGTCTGCATCAGCCCGGCCTTGAAGAACGCCCTCGGCTCCGAGGCGAACGCCAGCCCGCCCGCGTGCTCCATGATGTAGAGCGGCTTGATGCCGAACGGGTCGCGGGCCAGCCAGGTGCGCCCGTCGGCGCCGATCAGGCACAGCGCGTACATGCCGCGCAGCCGCTCGAACGCTTTCTCACCCTCCTTGGCGTAGAGGTGCAGCAAGGGCTCGAAGTCGGAGCCGGTGCCCAGCGCGCCCTGCAGCTGGTGGTCCCGCGCCAGCTCCAGGTAGTTGTAGATCTCCCCGTTGCCGATCACCGTCGAGCCCGCGGCATGCAGCGGCTGCCAGCCGCCCTCCAGGTCGATGATCGAGAGCCGCGCGTGGGCCAGCGCCGCCCCGGCCTTTTCCTCGGTCCGAATACCGTCCGGCCCGCGGTGGGTCAGGGCCGCGATCATCTCGGGGACGCGGGCGTCGCTCCCCCCCAGCTGGCCGGCGATGCCGCACATCAGCCGACCCCGTAGTCCGCGAAGAGGGTCTTCCACTGGCTGACCACGGCGTCCTCGGAGAACTCCGCCGCCACCCGGCCGCGCCCCCGCGTCCGGAACTGTCCCGCCAGCTTCGGCTCGGCCAAGAGCTGCCGCACGCCGGCCGCCAGCGCGTTCGCGTCGTCGACCGGCACCAGCAGGCCGTCGCGCCCGTCCTCGATCAGCGCCATCGGCCCCTGGCTCGCCGCCGCCACCACCGGCAGGCCATGCGCCCAGGCCTGGATCACCACGTTTCCCAGGGGCTCGTAGCGCGAGGGGAAGACGCAGACGTCGGCCGCCCGGTAGAGCGCCGAGGGGTCGGTGCGCCAGCCGAGGAACCGCACGCGGCCCGCCACGCCCAGCGCCTGCGCCATCGCCTTCAGCTTGGCCTCCAGCGGCCCCACGCCCGCGATCCACAGCCAGGCGTCGGGCAGCTCGGCCAGCGCCTGCAGGCTCACGTCATGCGCCTTGGACTCGTGCAGCCGGCCCATGGCCAGCAGCAGCGGCGCGTCGGCCGGCGTCGCCAGACTCGCCCGGTCGAGCGGCCCGCCGTCCCGGGGCGCAGCGGCGAAGTTCGGGATGCAGCGCACCCGCCCTGCCGGCCAGCCCTGGGCCACGATCCACTCGGCGATGTCCTCGGTGTTGGCGACCAGCTCCTCGAAGCCGGCGTAGTATTTCAGGTTGTAGTAGCCGCCCAGCCGTCCGATGCGGGCCCACGGCCCCTTCGGCGTATGCCGCGCCGCCCGGTTCATCCAGGCCAGCATCAGCTTCGCGCCCTGCAGCCGCCCGTAGCCCGCCGCCGCGGTCTTGGTCAGGATGTCCAGCGGCCCGCCGAAGCCCAGCACCTTCACCGGAATGCCCGCCGCCTTCAGCGCGGCCTCGCGCGCCGCGTGTCGGCGGATGGCCGCGGACTCGACGACGCCCGCGCGCCGCAAGGCCGTCAGCAGGTCGACGAAGTAGGTCTCCGCCCCGCCGTCCCCAGCCGTCCCCAGAAGATGCAGCACGCTCATGTGTGCGGCAAACCTAGCGGGTCAGGGGCGGGGGCAGAAGGGGGCAGGGGACAGGTGCGACGTAAGGGCGGTCCGGCCGGTCCTCAGGGCAGGTCCTTGCGCGGGATCGCCGCGATCTCCGCGGGCGTCAGCTTCCGTATCGACCGGGCGATGAGCGGCTCGCGAAAGCCATGGTGATCGGACAGCGTCAGGTCGAGGTCCAGGGGCGAGCATATCCAGTCCGATCCGCGCACCTGGTTCACCAGAAAGCGGTCCCCGTCCTTGCGGACGTGGGAGCCTGGGGTCAGGTCCACCCGATAGATGTCG
>NZ_JAQGIZ010000105.1 GCF_028290885.1 Phenylobacterium sp. | reverse complement strand
CCTGGATCAGCAGGGTGTCGGTCTGCATCACCCCATGGCGGCCGACCGCCGCGGCGCCCAGGAACATCTTCGAGGCCCGATAGCGGCTCGTGCCGTCCTCGTCGAAGGCGCTGAGGATGATGTTCTGCTCGCGGAAGAGGGCGCCGCCGGGGATCGAGATGCGGGTGTTGGGCTGCGGCAGCAGGGCGCTGACGATCGGCAGCGAGTTGGTCAGCACCTGCAGGCCCAGCTCTTCCAGGTGCGGGCACATGCGCAGCGTCGTCGAGCCGCCGTCGATGATCACCGCCTCGCCGGGGCTGCAAAGCGCCGCCGCGGCCCGGCCGATGGCCTCCTTTTCGCGGGCGTGCCGCGCCAGGTTCTCCTGCAGCGGCACGCCGGAAAGATGCTGCCGCTCGGCGCGGGCGGAACTCAGCCGCGCCCCGCCGCGCACCCGCACCAGCTGGCCAGCCCCGGCCAGCCGGTCGAGGTCGCGCCGCAGGGTGGCCGGGGAGGCGTCGAGGCGGCGGTCCAGCTCCTGGAAGCCGATGAAGCCGCGCTCCTCGAGCATCTGCAGGATCAGCTGCTCGCGTTCAGCGGCGTGCATGGGCGTTCCGGCGGCTCATCGGGCGTATCTCCACGACTTCTGAGCGGTCCGCAACCAACTCGCGTCGTTTCCGATCAGACGATGCCGGCGCCCAGGCCGACGGGCTTGCGCTCCTGCGCCTTGCGTTCGCGCCAGCCCATGGCGCGATAGAGCGCGATCGGATCCGCCGCGCCGCCGGCCTCGATCCGCGCCATCTCCACGATCGGCGTGACGTCCGTGCGGTAGGCGCCGCGCAGGGCCTGGAAGGCCATCATCACGTCGTTGGAGTCCTGGGCGGCGTGCAGCGCGTTGCGGTCCACGATCGCCGCCTTGGCGAAGGCGCCGGCGATGGCCTCGGCGGAGGAGAGCATGCTCTCGATCGGGTCGGTGACGTTGTGCGACTGGTCGATCATGTAGGCCGGGTCGAAGCCGTCGCGCGGGCGGGCTTCGGCCTCGATCAGTTCGTTGAACACCAGGAACAGCTGGTGTGGGTTGATGGCGCCAGAGTCGAGGTCGTCGTCGCCGTACTTGGAATCGTTGAAGTGGAAGCCGCCCAGCTTCCCGAAGCGGTGCAGCCGCGCCACGATCTGCTCGATGTTGACGTTCGGCGCATGGTGGCCGAGGTCGACCAGGCACTGCGCCTTGGGCCCGAGCTGCTGGGCGGCCAGGATGCTGCTCCCCCAGTCGGAGATCACCGTGGCGTAGAAGGCCGGCTCGTACAGCTTGTGCTCGAGCAGCATGCGCCAGCCGTCGGGCAGGGCGGCGTAGATCTCGGCGGCGCTCTCCAGGTAGCGGTCGAGCGCGGCGGCGAAGTCCTGCTGGCCGGGGAAGTTGGCGCCGTCGCCGACCCAGACGGTGATCGCCCGCGAGCCGAGCTGTCGCCCGATCTCGATGCATTCGATGTTGTGGGCCACGGCCTGGGCGCGCACCGCCGGGTCGGTCGCCGCCAGGCTGCCGCTTCGATAGGAATGCGCCTGGCCGGGCTGGTCCTGGAAGGTGTTGGAGTTCACCGCGTCGAACGCGAGGCCGAGCGCGGCCGCCTCCTGCCGAAGGGCGGCGTAGTCCTCGACCTTGTCCCACGGGAAGTGCGGCGAGACGCGCGGCGTGGCGCGGCTGAGCTGCTGGACGACGGCGCAGTCCTCCAGCTTCTCGTGGATGTCGGTGGGCTCGCCGGGGATCGGGAACTTGGCGAAGCGGGTGCCGCCGCGGCCGCTGCCCCAGCTCGGCAGGGCGATGGAGAAGCCGGCGACGCGCGCCTTCACCGCCTCGATGTCGACGCCGCGCCGGTCGAGCGCGCGGCCCAGGCTGTCGTACTCGTCGCGCAGCGCGTCGAGACGCCTGTCGTTGTGGCTCCCGATCTGGTCGGCGGAGAGGGGAGGGCCGTTCATCGCCGTCTCACCTTCTAGCGGGTGAACGCCTGGGCGTTGCCGGCGTCCACGTTGAGGATGTTGCCCGTCGACTTCGATGCGGCGTCCGAAGCCAGGAAATAGACCGCCTCGGCGATGTCCTCCGGAAGCACGGTGCGCTTCAGGAGCGAGCGTTGGCGATAGAATTCTTCCAGCTCGTCGCCGGCGTCGATCCCATAGGCGTTGGCCCGTTCCTGGCGCCACTCGCCGTCCCAGATGCGCGAGCCGCGGATCACCGCGTCGGGATTGACCACATTGACCCGGATGCCGTGCTCGGCCCCTTCCAGCGCCAGGCAGCGCGCCAGGTGCAGGGCGGCGGCCTTGGCCGAGGCATAGGCCGAGGCGTTGGGGGTGGCGGCCAGCGCGTTCTTCGAGCCGATGAAGACGATCGCGCCGTTCTTTTGTCGCCGCATCAGCGGGAAGGCCGCGCGGCTGGTCAGGAAGTAGCCCTCGGCCAGCACGTCGTAGTTCTTGCGCCAGAGCTCCACGGTGGTCTCTTCCAGCGGCGCCGAGGAGGCCAGGCCGGCGTTGGCCACCAGGATGTCCAGCCCGCCGAACTCGCGCGCCACCGCCTCGAACGCCGCCTGGATCTCCGCTTCCTTGGTGACGTCGCAGACCGCGGCCCGCACCAGGTCGGCGCCGAACCGGGCGGCCAGGCGCTGACGGTCCTCCTCCAGCCCCTCGGCGTCCAGGTCGGTGAGCATCACGCAGGCGCCGTCGGCCAGCAGCCGCGCGGCGACCGCGCCGCCGATGCCGCCGGCCGCGCCGGTCACCAGGGCGACCTTGCCCGCCAGCGGCCGCGGTTTCGGCGCCCGCTGCAGCTTGGCCTCTTCCAGGGCCCAGTACTCGATGGCGAAGGCTTCGGACTCCGGCAGGCCCGCGTAGGCGCCGATCGCCTCGGCGCCGCGCATCACATTGATCGCATTGCCGTAGAACTCGCCGGCCAGCCGCGCCGTGGTCTTGTCGGCCGCGAAGCTGAAGCGGCCGACGTCCGGCAGCAGGATCACCACCGGATTGGCGTCGCGCATCTTCGGGTCGGCGGGGCCGGCGTGGCGTCGGTAATAGGCGGCGTAGTCCTGGCGGTACCGATCCAGGGCGGCCTCCAGGTCAGCGTCCTCGAGCCGGGCCGGATCGAGCAGCAGCGGGGCGATCTTGGTCCGCAGGAAGTGGTCCGGACAGGAGGTGCCGATGGCGGCCAGCCGCCCGACCTCGCGGCTGTTCACGAACTCCAGGGTCTCGGGGTCGTCGCTGAAATGGCCGAGCTTGGGCCGTTCGCCGCCCATCATCCCGCGCAGGCGGGGCATCAGCCGCGCGGCGCCGGCGGCGCGGGCAGCGGCGTCGAGGGGCTCCACGACGGGCCCGCCAAACGCCGGACGCCCCGCCAGCCGCTCGTTGAGGTGGCGCGCGGCGCGGGCGACGAGGTCGATGGTGTTCTCGTAGCAGCCCTTGGCGTCGTCGCCCCAGCAGATGATCCCGTGGCCGGCGAGCATCACCCCCCGCAGGCCGGGGCGGCTCGAAACGTAGTCGCGCAGGCGCAGGCCGAGGTCGAAGCCGGGCCGCTTCCAGGCCAGCCAACCGACAGTCCCGCCATAGATTTCCTGCGTCGCCGCTTCGCCCCCCGACGAGGCGGCGAGCGCGATGACCGCGTCCGGATGCACGTGATCCACATGCGCGAACGGCAGGTAGGCGTGCAGCGGCGTGTCGATGGAGGCCGCGCGCGGGTTCAGGTCGAAGGTGCAGTGCGGCAGGTAGCCCACCATCTCGTCTTCGAACGCGACGCCGCGGTAGAGCCGCTCCAGGCCCAGCAACTTGTCGAGGTAGAGCGTCGAGAAGCCGTCGAGCGCCATCGACCCAAGGTCGCCGCCGGAGCCCTTCACCCAGAGCACGGCCGTCGGCTCCCCCGTCAAGGGATCGGTCTCGGTGAGCTTCGCCGAGGTGTTGCCGCCGCCGAAATTGGTCACCGTCAGGTCCGACCCGAGCAGGTTGGATCGGTAGAGCAGCAGCTGCGCCGGGCCGAGCGTCGCGGCTTCGGCGTCCGACCAGCGCGAGGCGGGAGCCTGGAACTGCAGCGCGGCCTGAGGCACGGTGGACGTTCGGGCGGTGGTCTCCGGCATGATGCGAAACCTAGCCTCCTCACTAGCTGCGATCAATCAACTTCGATAAAAAGGCGTCAAAATAGATCGGAGGAAGAGCGTGGGATCAGGCGGCGTGGTGGTGCTCGACGTGGGCAAGACGAACGCCAAGCTTACGCTTTGGGACGCGCCGGGCGGCGGCCTGTTGCGCCGTGTCCGCGCGAACCGGCCGGCGGAGGGCCCAGGCTACCGCGCCCTCGACGCGGATGGGATCGAAGCCTGGCTCGCCCACACCCTACGCGAATTCGCAGGGCTCGCCCGGATCCGGGCCATCGTGCCGGTGGCGCATGGCGCTGCCGCGGCCCCGGTGCATCGCGGCGCGCTGTTCGCGCCGCCCATGGACTATGAGGACGAGGCGGGCGAGGCCGAGCGCGCCGCCTATGGACGCCAGCGCGATCCCTTCGCCGCCACCGGCTCGCCCTACCTGCCGCAGGGACTGAACCTCGGGCTGCAGCTGCATCGCCTCGAGGCCCTGACCGGCCCCTGGCCCGACGACCTCGCGATCCTGCCCTGGCCGCAGTATTGGGCCTGGCGGCTGAGCGGCGTGGCTGCCAGCGAGGCCAGCAGCCTGGGTTGCCACAGTGACCTGTGGCGGCCCTACGAGCGCTCGGCGACCCGGCTCGCGACCGGGCGCGGCTGGTGGCAGCGCCTGGGCCCTCTGCGCCGGGCGGACGAGGCGTTGGGGCCGATCGCGCCGGAATGGGCCGAGCGGACCGGCCTGCCCGCCGACTGCGCGGTGTTCTGCGGCCTGCACGACAGCAACGCCGCGCTGCTGGGCGCCCGCGGTCATGCCGAGATCGCGGCCGGCGACGCGACGGTGCTGTCCACCGGCACCTGGTTCGTGGCCATGCGCTCGCCCGACCCCGCGGCGCGCTCGACGCCCATTCTGCTGGACGAGGGGCGCGACTGCCTGGTGAACGTCGACGTGGAAGGCCAGCCGGTCCCGTCCGCGCGCTTCATGGGCGGGCGGGAAGCTGAGCTGATCGCCGCCGGCGCGGACGGCCCCGCCGACGAAGCGGCGCTGATCGATCGCCTCCCGGGGCTGGTCGCGGCGGGCGTCCAGATCCATCCGAGCTTCGCGCCGGGCGTGGGACCGTTCCCGAGCCATCGAGGCGGCTGGAGCGGGGAGCCCGCGGACACCGCCGACCGCCGGGCGGCGCTGGCGCTCTACCTGGCCCTGATGGCGGATGCGTCGCTGGACCTGATCGGCTCGCGCGATCGCCTGCTGGTCGAAGGCCGCTTCGCCGCCTCGACGGCCTTTATCCGCGCGCTGGCGAGGCTGCGCCCGAGCCAGCAGGTCTATGTCTGCGACGCCGAGGATGACGTGGCCTATGGCGCGCTGCGGCTCGTCGATCCCGACCGCCCGCCGCCGTCGCCGCTCGTGCCGGTGCGCCCGCTGGAGTCCTCCCTGGACGACTACCGCGCCCGCTGGCGGGCCGGCCTGGCGCGCGAATCGGCGTCAGCGGTCTGATCGAAATGAACCATTTGCGTTCAGAACAGATCATCGGCAGATTGCCGGAAACGGGCGCCTGAAGACGCCGAGGGAAGGAACACCATGGCCATCGAGACCGACGCCGCGCCGCCCGGCGTGGCGTTTCCCTCGGGATCGCTGCGTGGGCCGCTGGCGTTCGCCATCGCCTGTTTCGTGGTCTGGGGCCTGGCCTATGGACTGCTCGACGTCCTCAACAAGCACTTCCAGGAGACGCTGCAGGTCGGCAAGGCGCAGTCGACCTGGCTGCAGATCGCCTATTTCGGCGCCTACCTGGTGATGAGCGTTCCGGCCGGGCTGCTGCTGCAGGCCCGGGGCTACAAGGCGGGCATCGTGTCCGGGCTGGTGGTCACGGCCATCGGCGCCCTGCTGTTCGTGCCTTCGGCGCGGGCCGAGAGCTTCACCCTCTTCGTCGGCTCGATGTTCGTCATGGCCGCCGGTCTCTGCGTCCTGGAGACAGCGGCGGACACCTATGTGAACGCGCTCGGCCCGCCCGAGCACGCCTCGCGGCGGCTGAATCTGGCCCAGTCGTTCAATGCGCTGGGCGTGTTCTTTGGCCCCCTGATCGGCGGGGCGCTGTTCTTCGAGACCCCCGGCGCCGCGCCAGGCGGCCAATCGGCGGTGCAGCTCACCTACCTGGTCATCGCAGCGGCCGTGCTGCTGTTCGCCTTCGCCGTGTCCCGTGCGCGCCTGCCGGAGATCCATGAGGCGCAGCGGCCGGACGCCCCGGCGGGCGATGCGCCGCTGTGGAGCCGGCCGCACTTCACGCTCGGGGTGGTGACCCAGGCGCTCTACATCGGCGCCCAGGTCGGGATCGGGGCCTTCTTCATCAACCTGGTGACCGAGACCTGGCCGGGGCTGACCTCGCGCCAGGGCGCGTTTCTGCTCTCCATCGCCACCGCCGGCTATCTGATCGGGCGGTTCGCCACCACAGGGCTGCTGCTGCGGTTCGCGCCGCGCAGCATCCTCACGGTCTACGGCCTCGCCAACCTGGCGCTGTGCCTGGTGGTCGCCGCGGGAATCGAGAAGGTGTCGGCTGTGGCCCTGATCGCGGTCTTCTTCTTCATGTCGACGATGTTCGCCACGATCTTCACCCTCGGCGTGGCGGGCCTGGGGCCGGCCACCAAGCGCGGCGCGTCGATGATGGTGATGGCCATCGGCGGCGGCGTGCTGCTGCCCTATCCGATGGGCCGGATCGCCGAGGCCTACGGCACGCCCGCGGCCTTCCTGCTGCCGGCCGCCAGTTTCGTCCTCGTCGCCTACTACGGCTGGCGCGGCGCGGCCCAGATCTCATCGGTGGAGGCTTAAAGCGTGGCGTCATCGCTCCCATTCCGGCTGGCGCTCTGCGCCGCCGCCGCCGCCGTGCTCGTCCCGGCGTCCGGTTTGACCCAGACAGCGCCCGCCGCGCCGGACGCCCTGGAGGCCGGGTTCCGCTCGCCGCCGAACGTCGCCAAGCCGCGGGCCTGGTGGCACTGGATGAACGGCAACGTCACGCCCGAGGGGATCAAAGCCGACCTGGAGTGGATGAACCGCGTCGGCATCGGCGGCGCGCACTATTTCGACGCCGGCGGCCCTTTGGCCAACTACCGGTTCATCACCCCGCGCGTGGTGGTCGGCGATCCGAACTGGCAGGCCGACATCCGCCTGGCGGCCAGCACGGTCGACCGGCTGGGTATGGAGCTCACCACCGCCGCCTCTCCCGGCTGGAGCGAGACGGGCGGCCCCTGGGTCACGCCGGCCCAGGCGATGAAGAAGTACGTCTGGAGCGAGACGCCGGTGGAGGGCGGCCGCCCCTTCCGCGGGATCCTGGCCCATCCGCCGATCACCACGGGCCCCTTCCAGACCGCGCTCGCCCCGGACGCCCTCGGCATCACCGCCGACACCGGCAAGCCGGCCAGCTTCTACGCCGACGCCCTGGTGGTGGCCTATCGTGCGCCGCCCTCGGAGCAGGCCGGCGGCGCGCCCGGGAAGATCACCACCAGTGGCGGCCGGACGGAGCTGGAGCGGCTGGACGGCGGCGACCTCGCCCGGTCGGTGTCCATCGTCGGCGCGGCCGACGGCTCGCCGCCATGGATCCAGGTGGAGTACGCCAGGCCGCAGACGGTGCGCGGCCTGCTGCTCGGCGAGGCCGGGCTGGGCGCCAGCGGCGGCGACGCCAAGCCCCAGGTGCTGGTCAGCGACGACGGCAAGACCTGGCGGGTCGGCGCGACGCTCAGCGGGCCGGCCGACGCGGCGGTCAAGAGCTACGGTTTCGCCCCGCTCACGGCCAGGTTCTTCCGCCTGACCCTGCCGATGCCGCCCCGCCAGCCGCGCCCCTCGGGCATTCCGGACTTCGCCCCGCCCGCGCGGCCGCAAAGCGCCGCGGTGTCGGTCTTCGCCCTGCAGGCCTCCGGCGTGGTCGACAGGTTCGTGGAAAAGGCCGGTTTCTCGG
>NZ_JAQGIZ010000075.1 GCF_028290885.1 Phenylobacterium sp. | reverse complement strand
GACGCACAGAGCCTGCCCGCGATCCTTTGCGGCATGGTCGGCTCCAATCTCGGCTGGACGGCGGTCCCTTACGCCGACTGTCCCGCGGGCCTCGCCGACCTCGCCCGGAGCTTGACCACCGTCGCCGATAACGTTCGCATCGTGCCCGGCCTGCGCTGCGAGGGCATCGCCGGGGCGCCGGACGTCATGCGCGGCGAGGAGACCCAGGTGCTGGGCTGGCTCGCCCGGCATCCCGACCGCCAGGCCGGCCGCCACCTCGTCTGCCACCCGGGCACCCACGCCAAATGGGTGCTGATCGAAGACGGCCGGATCCTCCGCTTCGTCACCGCAATGACCGGCGAGCTGTTCGCCGTGCTTGGCCGGCACAGCCTGCTGAAGAGCGACGCGCCGGCCGACGACGAGGATGCCTTCGACCAGGGCCTGGCCGCAGCGGGGGAGGGCGATGCGCTCGCCGCGCGCCTGTTCACCGCCCGGGCACGCGTGGTCGGCGGCCAGGCCGAGGCGCGGAGCACGCCCAGCTACCTCTCCGGCCTGCTGATCGGCGCCGAGGTGGCGAGCGTGCCGAAGCTGCTCGGCGAGCCGCCGACGCATGTGTCGCTGCTTGGGGACCCTGCCCTTTGCGAGCGCTACCGCCGCGCGCTCGATCGAACCGGCGTGGGGGTCGAGGTGTTCGACGGAGAGGCCGCCGCCATCGCCGGCCTGTTCGCGCTCGGAGCCCAGCCATGACCCTCGACGACGCCCTGGCCGAATGCCCGGTGGTCGCCATCCTGCGTGGCGTGCGTCCCGACGAGGTTCTGGACCATACGCACGTCCTGTTCGCCGCCGGCGTGCGCGGTATCGAAGTCCCACTCAACTCGCCCGACCCGCTGGACAGTATCGGCAAGGCCGCCGCGGCCTATGGCGGGCGGATGGTCGTGGGCGCCGGCACGGTGCTGACCGCCGAGCAGGTCGAGGCGGTGGCAGAGGCCGGGGGCCGGATCATCGTCGCGCCCAACACCTGCGTCGAGGTCATCCGGCGGGCCGTCAAGCTGGGGCTCGCCCCCGCGCCCGGCTTCGCGACGGCCACCGAGGCCTTCACCGCCCTGGAGGCCGGCGCGCGGCATCTGAAGCTGTTCCCGGCGGTGACCTACGGCCCCGCGCACCTCAAGCAGCTGAAAGCGGTCCTGCCGTCCGCCGCCGTGATCTGGGCGGTCGGCGGCGTCGGCCCGCAGAGCATGGCCGACTGGTGGGCCGCAGGCGCACGGGCCTTCGGCCTTGGCGGGGAGCTCTACCGCGCCGGCCAGTCCGTCGCCGAAACCGCCGAGAAGGCGATCCGCGTGATGGCGGCCGCACGCGCGCTTAGCTGACCCGCGCCGGCGCCTCCGCCGCGCGGTCGATCAGCGCGTCGGCCTCCGCGGCGAACTGCGCCTCGCGCACGACCGCCGCATAGCGCGCGATGGCGTTGTCCAGCGGCGGCATGATCCGGCCTCGCTCCGTGCTCAGCGCCGCGTAGGCGGGCCTCGCCGCCGGCCAGCCGAAGCTCGCGGCCGGGACGCCCTGCACGAGCCCCGCGTCGAGATCGAGCGCGCCGGCCACTTGCCGCGCGAAGTCCGCCCAGGACACCGCGGCGTCGTTGGCGAGATGCCGAAGTCCGGTCTCCCCATCGAGCACCAGGTCCAGCACCGCGCCCACCAGATCCGGCACATAGGTGGGCGAGACCACCAGGTCGTCCGCCGCCGCGAAGGCCTGCCCCGCCGCCAGCGTCCTCAGCACCTGAGCCGCGAAGTTATAGGGATCGTAGGGGGAGAAGAACGCCGCCGTGCGCACCATCAGCGCCTGGCCGCCAAGCCCCAGGATCTCCGCCTCGGCGCGCGCCTTGCTGGCCCCGTAGACGTTGAGCGGGCCGGGCGCGTCACCCTCGACATAGGGCCGGTCGCGGCGCCCATCGAACACCAGGTCGCTGGAGAATCCCGTAAACGGCAGGCCGCGGTCCCGGCAGGCCCGCGCCAGCCGTACCGCGCCCTCGGCGTTCGCGGCCATGCAGCCCGCCGGGTCGGCTTCGGCGTCGTCCACCCGCACCCAGCCGGCGGCGTTGACCACCGCCCAGGGCTGGGCGGCCTCCAGCACGCGCGCGATGGAGCCCTCGTCGTCCAACGACAACTCCCCTCGGCCGGTCAGCCGGTAGTCGATCCCGCGCCATTCGCACGCCCGGGCCAGCGCCTTGCCCAGCGTTCCGGTGGCCCCGACGATCAGCAGCGGCCGCGCCGGCGCGGGTGGCGTGCGCCACTCCGGCCGCGGTTCCGGGGCCTCAACTGTTCGGAATACAGGCTTGAATTGTAACCGGATATCCCGCCGCCACCAGCCGGCGCCGGTGGCGCCGGGATGGATCTCGCCGCCGCCCGCCAGCCGCTGCAGTTCGGCCGCCAGCGCGGTCGGCCGCGGCGGGTCGGAACGGACGTCGAAGGCCCCGACCTCATAGTGGCCGTGCTGGCGGGTGAGCAGGCTGTTCCAGTCGTAGGTCCCGAGCAGCGCCCAGGCGGTCACCGCCCGCACGTCGACGCCCCGGCCGCGCAGGCGCTGGGCCGCCTCCCAGGCCTCGCGGATCCAGCGGACCTGCTCCTCGCGGGTGCAGCCGTTGTGGCTCTCGGTCACCGCCAGCGGCCGGCCGTAGCGCGCCCAGGCCTCGTCCAGCGCGCCCTCCAGTCCGCCTGGCGCCGGTAAGACCGCGCGCACCGCCTCCACGTCGGCGAAGGCCATGAAATCGTTGCCGCCGAGCCGCTCGGGCGGATAGTCGCCGATCCGGTGGTCGAGGAACCGGTCGCTGGTCAGGTAGTGGTTCACCCCCAGCACGTCGGGCGGGCAGGGGTCGTCGGCGATCGCGCGCAGCCGCTCGCCGAGCCCGAAGTCGTCCAGCCGCCGCCAGAGGGGGTGGCCGGGTGTCACGCGGCCTTCCAGCAGGTCCCAGGTCATCCAGCGCCGGGCGTTGTCGAAGTCGGCCTGGTGGGCCAGCGCCCGCGTCGAATAGGTGCGCCCCAGGTCTTCGGTCTGCACCAGCCGCGCGTCCGGCCGCACGGCGCGGATCTCGCGCATCGCCAGCCGCGTGGCCTCGATCTGGTTGACGAGGGCCGTCCAGAACCGCGGCTCGTCGGCCGCGTGCGGATGCCAGTGGCCGTAGAGGGCGGAGAACCGGGCGGTGGTCAGCGGCTCGTTGATCGGCGTCCAGTCCGCGACCCACGGATAGCGCTCGGCCGCGGCGCGGGCGTAGGCGGCGAAGGCCTTGGCGAAGCCCTCGTCCAACAGATCGGTGGAGCGTGGCCCGCTGCCGTGATGCAGCAGGCCGGCGATCGGCCGCATGCCCAGCGCCCGGATCCGCGCCAGGCGCTCGTCCGTCCAGCGCCAGTCGAAGCCGCCGCGCCCGTCGGGGTCCGCGCGCTCCCAGAGCACCGGATAGCGCAGCGCCTGCAAGCCCAGCTCGGCAAAGCGGTCGAGGTCGCCGATCCTGTCGTGATGGCCGGAGCGCCGCGTCTGGTCGTGGAACAGGTCGCCGACGCGGTTCACGGTGCATTCGTGACCGCCCCAAAGCTCAAGCTGGGGCATCGATTCCTGGCTTTCCCGTCACAACCGCCGATTCAAGCCCGCGCGCCCGGAAATCGTTCCGCCGGAGCTTGGCCTTAACTGGAACTTGAGAAGCGCAGGGGTCATTATCGCCCCCATGGATCGGGGAACCACGCCCGCCGTGCTGGTCACGGGCGGCGCCGGCTACATCGGCGCCCACACAGCCAAGGCTCTTCATGAGCTGGGCTTCCTGCCGGTCGTCTACGACAACCTGAGCTCCGGCTTCCGCGAGGCGGTCCGTTGGGGCCCCTTCGTGCACGGCGACATCCGCGACCGCACCGCGCTGGGCGAGGCTATGGAAACCCATGGCGTCAAGGCGGTGATCCACTTCGCCGGCCTGATCGAGGTGGGCCGCTCGGTGGCGCGTCCGGACCTGTTCTGGGACGTCAATGTCGCGGGCACGACCGCCCTGCTGACCGTCATGCGCGAGCGCGGGGTGGGCCGACTGGTGTTCTCGTCCAGCGCCGCGGTCTATGGCCAGGGCGCGCGGGGCGCCCTCGAAACAATCGCCGAGGACGCCGAGAAGGCCCCGGCCAGCCCCTACGGCGACACCAAGCTCACGGCCGAGTGGATGATCCAGGCCCAGTGCCGGGCCTATGGCCTGGCCGCCGTGGCGCTGCGCTACTTCAACGCCGCCGGCGCCGACCCCTCCGGCCTGATCGGCGAGGCGCACGAGCCGGAAACCCATCTGATCCCGCTCGCCATCGCCGCGGCCCTGGGGGACGGCAAGCCGCTGACCGTCTTCGGCCAGGACTTCGACACGCCTGACGGGACCTGCCTGCGCGACTACATCCACGTCAGCGATCTGGCCGCCGCGCACGTGGCGGCCCTGGAGGCCGAGCTGCCGGCCGGCGCCTTCGAGGCTGTGAACGTGGGAACGGGGCAGGGCCGCTCGGTGAGCGAGGTGGTCGCGGCCGTCGGCCGCGCCGCCGGCCGCGCCGTGCCGCACAGCCTGGGCGCGCGGC
>NZ_JAQGIZ010000021.1 GCF_028290885.1 Phenylobacterium sp. | reverse complement strand
CGCAGGCATAGCCAAGCACGTTCATCGCGACGATCTCCAGGAAGTTGGTGATCGCGTTGGGGTTCTCGAACGGGTGCGCCGAGTTGGTGTTGAAGAGACCGCCGCCGTTGGTGCCGAACTGCTTGATCGCCTCCTGGGAGGCAGTCGGGAAGAGCGCGATGGTCTGCTTGCCGCCTTCCACCGTACGGGCGATGGCGTGGGCGACCAGGGTCTGCGGCTCTCCCAGCGCGACGAACGCGATGGCGAGGATCAGCGAGAACGGCAGCAGCACGTAGAGGCTGATCCGGGTCAGATCGACCCAGAAGTCGCCAAGATTCTCGGCCCGGTTGGCGGCGAAGGCCCGCGCAAGGGCGGCGGCGACCGCGATGCCCGCCGCGGCGGACAGGAAGTTGTGGGAGGTCAGGCCGGCCATCTGCGAGAAGGTCGACATCACCTGTTCCGGCACATAGGACTGCCAGTTGGTGTTGGTGACGAAGCTGATCGCGGTGTTGAACGCCAGGTCCGGAGAAGCCCCCTTGAATCCCTGCGGGTTGAGCGGCAGCAGGTCCTGGAAGCGCAGGATCAGGTAGAGCACGACGAAGCTCGCCGCGCTGAAGATCAGCATCGAGACGGTGTAGGCGAACCAGTTCTGGCTCTTCTTCGGATCGACGCCGAAGGACTTGTAGAGCACGCCCTCGACCGGCCGCAGCACGGGATCGAGCCAGGTGCGCTCGCCCTTCCACACCCGGGCCATGTAGAAGCCGAGCGGCCACGCAAGCGCGACCGTGACGGCGATCGTGAACAGGATCTCAAACCAGCCTCGCGCATCCATGGCGAGGTCTCCTTCTCGAATAATTAGGGTTGTCCCAGCGGGCGACGGGCGGCGATCGCGCCGCGGGCCGAGCGCCAGCTAGAACTTCTCGGGCCGCAGGAGGGCGGCGATCATGTAGATCGCGATGCCGATGCCGCCGGCGGCGTAGAGCAGGATCATCAGCATGACTAAGCTCTCCTCAAGAGAGCCGCATAGCCGACGAAGAGCAGCAGCACGCCCACCCCTGCCGCCAGATAGATCAGATCGAGCATAGCTTTCTCCCGCCTTGGTCGAACGGTGACGCTGATACGACCTGAAAGCCTAAAGGCGCCATTCGTATCCGGCTGGCAGGAATCAACGATTCATAAAGGCCCCAGCTGGACTCACCGGCGCCCCGCCGCCCGGTTTGCGGCTCTCGCCTCAGGACTTGTCCAAGTCCTGAAACCACAACGCCCCGCACGGCCGGTTTAGGCGGCGTGTACGGGGCGTGGGCATGCGCCGAGCGGCGCCACTAACCGGGCTCGAGAGGGCCGTGGCGCACCCTCCCCTCTCGTCGCCCCTCTCGTCGCCAGGGCCACCCTTCGAGAGTCAGTCCCTGAAGTCGGCCAGGTGGGCGGCCATCGCGCGCTGGAAGGCCGGGCGGGCCTCGCAACGCGCGAGGTAGGCCTTCAGCCGCGGTTCGCCGGCGACCAGGTCGGTATCGTCGATGATGCGCAGGACCGAGGCCATCATCAGGTCGCCGACGGTGAAGCCGCCCTCCAGATAGTCCTTGTCGCCCAGCGCCTCGGCCAGCTCGGCGAGCCGTTTCTTGACCCGCTCCACCACGGCGGGGCGGCGAGCCTGCGCCCAGGTCTCCCCGGCGTGGAAGGCGTCGATCTCGCCCAGCTGCTGCACCACCGTCTCCACCGAGTTCAGCGCCGCCAGAACCCAGACCATGGCCCGCGCGCGGCCTTCCCGGCTTTCGGGCATGAGGGCTTCGCTGGTTTCGCCGATGTGCAGCACGATGGCCCCGGATTCGAACAGCTCGATCCCGCCCTCGCGATAGGCCGGCACCTGGCCGAAGGGCTGCAGCGCGCGATAGCCGGGCTGGGCCTGCTCGCCCTGTTCGAGAAGGTGGGTCAGGTAGGGCCGCCCGGCTTCCTCCAGCGCCCACCGGACGCGCAGGTCGCGCACCTGGCCCCGCGCGAACTCGGGAACCCAGCGGAAGGCGGACACCACCGGCGTCGCCGCCTCGGCCAGGTCTCGGGCATAGACCTCGGCCTTCTCGAAGGCGGAGGTCCAGCCGACGATGTGGCCGTCGCGGAAGGCCACGGTCGGGAAGCCGGTCTGGTGGAAGGTCTGCAGGGTCGTGCCGCCGCCCCGGTCGGTGAAGGTCACCACTACTTCGGTCGAGGGGTGGACGTTGGCGGCCGGGTCCCGGTCGCCGAAGGTGAAGGCGATGCGGTGGTCGGGCTCGATCTCGCGGAATTCGCCGCCCATCCAGAGCGGCCCGCTCTGTTCGGACTCGATGCAGGCCAGCCACCGGCCGCCGGGGCGGAAGTCGATCTCGCAGTGGGTGCAGGTGAAGCCCTGGGGCCCGAACCAGCGCTGCATGTGCTGGGCTTGCGACCACAGCCGGAACACCAGGGCCGGCGGCGCATCGAAGGTGCGGGTGACCAGAAGCTCGTCGTCGCGCAGCTCGGCGGTCGAATTATCCAGCGGCATCGTCTTCTCCTTTTGGGGCCTGTTCCTCGGCCGCCCTGGCCTTCAGTTCGGCCAGGTAGGCGTCCATTCTGTCGAAGCTTGCGTCCCAGAACCGGCGGTAGCGTTCCAGCCAACCGTCCAGCGCCTGCAGCGGTTCGGCCTCCAGCCGGCATGGTCGCCACTGGGCCGTGCGGCCTCGCGAGATCAGGCCCGCGCCCTCCAGCACCTTCAGGTGGCGGGAGATGGCGGGCAGGCTGATGTCGAACGGCGCGGCCAGCTCGTTCACCGTCGCCTCGCCCTCGCTCAGCCGGGCCAGGATGGCGCGGCGGGTGGGATCGGCCAGGGCGGACAGCGTGGCGCTGAAGGGATCGATCTCGCGTATCATTAGCGAACCTGTTAAATAACAGATCGGTTAATTACACGATCGAACGGCCCCGTCAATCCAAAGCCATCTCAGTTGGGCGGATCGAGCTGCGGATAGCGGGCGGTCGGGTTATCGCTTGGTGACAGCGGGGCCTGTCGGGGGCGGTCGGAGACGTTCCGACGACTGAGCATTTCATCGGAAATCCGCCTGCGCTCGGGAACTGCGGCGATCTACCGCAGTATGCCGGGTTGCCGCCGAAGTGTCGCAGGAACACAAATTGACGCTGCGGGGGCCGTAGTCGACGCCATCTCTTCGCGGGTTCCCGATATATCGCCTGTGAGGATGTATTATTCCCTCTATAGGCGAATTATTCTTGCGATCTATGCCCGACAACTTGCCGGCTATCTTTTGGTTAAGGTTACCTTTGCTTAAGACATATTGATTTTTAGCTAACGTTGTTATAATGCAGTCCCCAATGAGCCCCTCGAAACGCGGGCTCGCTGCATCACGCAGACTTGGGTTGGGGGCTTGGTATGGCGAACATCATCAACGGCACCGCCGGCGCTGACGCGCTGAACGGCCTCTCGGGCGACAACGTCATCTCCGGCGGGGCCGGCAGCGACAAGCTGAACGGCGGCGCGGGCCTCGACACGCTCGATGGCGGCTCCGGCTCGGACACCGTCAGCGGCAATTCCGGCGACGACCTGCTGATCTTCAAGATGTCGGACAACGTCGGTTCCAGCGACGTCTATGACGGCGGCTCCGGAAACGATGTCCTGCAGCTCAACCTGACGCTGGCGCAATGGAACAGCGCCGCGGTCCAGTCGGACCTCGCAAAGTACCTGACCTTCCTCACGGTCAACACCAACGTCCACACCCTGGAAGCCACCAACGCGATCTTCCAGTTCACCGCCTTCGGGCTCGCGGTGTCGAAGATCGAGACGGTTCAGGTCATCGTCGACGGCGTGTTGCTAAGCGCCGAGGACAATCCGGTCTTACTCGTCGCCGACAGCATGGGCGCCGGAGAGAACACCGCCAACGCAGGCGGCAACATCCTCGCCAACGACACCGTGGCCGACCAGGTGGCGACGGTCGCCTTCACCCAGGCGGCCCATGGCGCAGTGTCCATGGTCACGAACTTCAGCGTCGTCAACGCGCCGGTCGCCACGCCGACCTACACGCCGACGGCGGGCTTTTGGGACTACCTGGCGGTCGGGGAGACCGGCCACGACAGCTTCACCTACACCGTGACCGACGCCGATGGAGATACCGCGACCACCACGGTGTCAGTGAACATCGCCGGCGCCAACGATCCGGTGACCATCACCAGCCCGGCCCAGGCCGGCGCTGTGGTGGAGGACGCGGCAACGCTGAGCGCCAACGGCACCGTGGCCTTCTCCGACGTCGACCTCACCGACGGCCACACCGCGACCTTCGCGCCCACAGCCTCCACCACCACCCACCTCGGGACCTTCGCGCTCGGCGCCGTCAGCGAACTGGCGAACGCCGCCACCGGCTCGGTCGGCTGGACCTACACGCTCGACAACGCCGCGGCCCAGTACCTGGCCAAGAACCAGACGGTGACCGAGACCTATGTCGTGACCGTCGATGACGGCAAGGGTTCCACAGCCACCCAGAACGTCGTGGTCACCATCACCGGCGCCAACGACGCGCCGGTGATCACCGCCCAGGATCTCATCGGCGCCGTCACCGAGCAGGTGACCCCGGCCGGCAACCTCACCAACACCGGCGTGATCACCTTCAGCGACGTCGACCTGACCGACGTCCACCTGGTCTCCGCCGTGCCGCTCAACGCGGCGCCGGGCGCCACGCTCGGCACGCTGAGCGTCGTCAAGGACCACGACACCACCGGCACGGGAACCGACGGCCAGCTGACCTGGAGCTACAGCGTCGCCGACTCGGCGGTGGAGTACCTGGCCAAGGACCAGACCAAGGTCGAGAGCTTCACCGTCACCCTCAACGACCAGCAGGGCGGCATCATCACCCGCCAGGTCGACGTCACCATAACCGGCACCAACGACGCCCCGGTGATCACCAGCGGCGCTCAGAGCGGCGCGGTGGTGGAAGACGCGGCGACGCTGAGCGCCACCGGTACGGTGGCCTTCTCCGACGTCGACCTCAGCGACAACCACACCGCGACCGCTGCGGCCGCGGCCGGCAACACCACCACCCTGGGGACCTTCGCGCTCGGCACGGTCAGCGAAGCGGCCAACGCCGCCACCGGCTCGGTCGGCTGGACCTACACGCTCAACAACGCCGACGCGCAGTATCTGGCCCAGGGCCAGACGGCGACCGAGACCTACGTGGTGACCGTCAGCGACGGCCTCACCACCACCACACAGAACGTCGTGGTGACCATCACCGGCACGAATGACGCGCCGGTGATCAGCCTGGTGGGGACCGACAGCGCCACGGTCGGCCTGACGGAGGCCAACGTCGGCCTGATGACCAACGGCCACGTGACGGTGACCGACGTCGACGCCACAGACACGGACACCCTGTCGGTGGCCAGCGTCAGCATCGGCGCGGCGAGCACCGGCACGACGACCGTCGACGGCGCCGCGCTGAAGGCGATGATGAGCGTCGAGCAGAACGGCGCCTGGCACTTCAACAGCGGCTTGGAAGCCTTCAACAGCCTGGCCGCCGGCCAGACCCTGGTGCTGAACTATGTGCTCAAGGCCGACGACAGCAACGGCGGGACCGCCACCCAGACGGTGGCGGTGACCATCACCGGCACGAACGACGCGCCGGTGGCCACCGTGCTGGCGAACCAGAACAGCAACGAGGACACCGCCTTCAGCTTCACGGCGCCGGTCTCGACGGACGTGGACAGCGCCAGCCTGACCTACTCAGCGACGCTGGGAGACGACACGGCGCTGCCGGGCTGGCTGCACTTCGACGCGACCAGTCGCACCTTCTCCGGGACCCCGCCGCAGGACTTCAACGGCGCGGTCGCGGTGAAGATGATCACCAGCGACGGGTCGCTCACCGACTCCAGCACGTTCAACCTGACCATCAACCCGGTGAACGACGCTCCGGTGGCGGTCGCCGACACGCTTTCGGCCACCGAGGACACCCCGGCCACCTTCACGGCGGCCCAGCTGCTCGGCAACGACACCGACGTCGACAACCTGAACTCCCAGCTGCACATCGCCTCGGTGACCAGCGTGAGCGGCGGGACGGTGGCGCTCAATCCGGCGGACGGATCGGTGACTTTCACCCCGGACGCCAACTTCAACGGCCCGGCCAGCTTCACCTACACCACCACCGACGGCTCCCTCGCCAGCGCCCCGGCCACCGTGACGGTCAACGTCGCGGCGGTGAACGACGCCCCGGTGGCGGCCGCCGACACGCTGGCGGCCACCGAGGACACGCCGGTGACCTACACGGCCAGCCAGCTGCTCGGCAACGACACCGACGTCGACAGCCCCACCCTGCACATCGCCTCGGTGACCAGCGTGAGCGGCGGGACGGCGGTGCTCAACGCCACCGGCACGGTGACCTTCACCCCGGACGCCAACTTCAACGGCCCGGCGAGCTTCACCTACATGGCGAGTGACGGCGCACTGAACAGCGCGCCGGCCACGGTGACGGTCAATGTCGCGGCGGTGAACGACGCCCCGGTGGCGGTCGCCGACACGCTGGCGGCCACCGAGGACACGCCGGTGACCTACACGGCCAGCCAGCTGCTCGGCAACGACACCGACGTCGATAATCCCCCGGGCGACCTGCACATCGCCTCGGTGACCAGCGGGACCGGCGGGACGGCCGTGCTCAACGCCGGCGGCACGGTGACTTTCACGCCGAACGCCAACTTCAACGGCCCGGCCGACTTCACCTACACCACCACCGACGGCGCCCTCGCCAGCGCGGCGGCTACGGTGACGGTCAACGTCGCAGCGGTGAACGATCCCCCGGTGTTCACCTCCGGGGCGACCGGCGGCGTCGCCGAAAACGCGCCGATCGCGACGGTGGTCTACGACGCCAACGTCACCGACGTGGACGGCGCACCGGCGGTGTTCTCGCTCACCGGCGGCGACTCCAGCCTGTTCAACATCGATGCCTCGACCGGCGCGGTGACGTTCAAGGTCTCGCCGAACTTCGAGGCGCCGACGGATGCCGGCGCGGACAACGTCTATAACTTCAGCGTCAACGCCTTCGACGGAACGGACACCACCAGCAAGGCGGTGGCGGTGACGGTGACCAACGTCAACGAAGCCCCGGTGATCGACTCCGACGGGGCCGGCGCCACGGCGACCAAGAGCGTGCCCGAGAACACCACCGCGGTGACCACGGTGCATGCGACCGATCCCGACGCCGGGACCACGCTGGCCTACTCGATCGTCGGCGGCTCGGACTCGGCGAAGTTCGCCATCAACGCCACCTCCGGCGCGCTGTCGTTCATCACCGCCCCGGACTTCGAGGCGCCGACCGACTCCGACCACAACAACAGCTACATCGTCCAGGTGCGCGCCTCCGACGGCTCGCTGACTGACGACCAGACGCTGACCGTGAACGTGACGGATGTGGTGGAGACGGCGCCGGACACCCAGGGGCCGACTTCGGTCGGGTTTACGCTGGCTACGGGCGCCGGGACCGCGACGACCGACACCGGCAATGGCTTGAACGCCAACGAGGCAATCGGCGCCTTCATCGCCAAGGGCGATCCCAACAGCGTCACCTTCCACTACGCGCTGTCGGGGACCGACGCCTTGAAGTTCGCCCTGAACACCACGACTGGCGCACTTGCGGTCGGTGGGTCGGCCTTGGGCGCGAGTGCTACGCCCTATGCCATCACCATCAGCGCGCTTGACCAGGCCAACAACTCGGTCTCGCAGACCGTGAAGGTCTGGGTCGCCGGCTCCGGCGACGACTCGGTCGTCGGCGTGGGGGACGTGGACGTCGAATACGGACAAAACGGCACCGACATTCTGAACGGCGGCGCCGGTGACGACGCATTGATCGGTGGCAAGCAGAATGACCTGCTGATCGGCGGGAGCGGCGCCGACCAATTGTTCGGCGGTGACGGTAGTGACGCGTTCAAGTTCACGAGCCTGGGCGACTCCGGCGACAAGATCCTCGACTTCGAGATCGGCCCCGACAAGGGGCAGCTCAGCGTGCCGGGCTTCAGCTGGCAGAATCAGCCGGGACCCGGGTCGGCGACCATGATCGACGTGGCTGCGCTCGGCGCCGGCTCCTCCATCGCGGGTGCGGACATCGTGCGCTGGACCGGCGCCGCCGCCAGCATGGACAGCGCCGCCGAGATCAACGCGATGCTGTTCGGCAAGGCTGCGACGTTCGCTGGCGGCGTCTTCGTGCTGGCCTACAACACCGACACCACCGGGACCAAGGTCGCGCTCTGGTACGACGACCACGCGAACGATGCCAGTAGCACGGTGACGCTGGTCACCACCTTCGACAACCTGACATCGCCGATGCCGTCCTTCACCGGAGGCGACTTCCTGTTCGTCTAGCGCTCAGCGGTGGCGCAGGCTCGCCTGCGCCACCGCCACTTGAGCTGGTGGCGGCAAGTCACGGGAACGCTAAGCTGCCCCTTCCTCAAAGGGTGGAGCGTGGACCATGCGTCTGATTGCTTTTCGCGTCGCGGGCGGCGGGGGCCGGGTCGTCCACATCAATCCTGACCAGGTCGTCTGCCTGCTCGAAGCCGGCGACGGCCGAACCCAGGTCGTGACCACCGGGCTCACCGGAGAAACCTCGATGAGTCTCATCGTCGAGTCCGATCCGGCCGATGTCGCCGCGAAGTTCCAGGCCTAGCCCGCGTCGATCCTCCGTGTGGGGATCGAAACGGCCCGTTGCCTAATCCATAGCGGGTGCTATCGTTTTGCCATTGGCGAAGCGGGGGGATGGGCGATGCGGCTTCTTCTAATGCGCGGCGTGGCGCTGTGCGCCTTCGGTCTGGCGGCGACAGCGGCGCAGGCCGCAGAGCCGTCCACGGTCGGTGAGCTGGTGGTGACGGCGCAGAAGCGGGCCGAAAACCTGCAGGACGTGCCGATCGCCATCACCGCGCTGTCGGGCCAGCAGCTCAAGGACCTGCACGTCACCAACATCCTGGACCTCAACGGCCTGTCGCCGTCGCTGTCCATCAAGACCGACGACAACGCCGCGAACCCGAAGATCTTCATCCGCGGGGTGGGGCTGAACGACTTCAACCCCAACACCGCCACGCCGGTCGCCATCTACGTCGACGGGGTCTACATCGGCTCGCCGCTGGCGCAGATGGGCCAGTTCTTCGACGTCGACCGCATCGAGGTGCTGCGCGGTCCGCAGGGCACCCTCTACGGACGCAACACCACTGGCGGCGCGATCAACGTCGTCACCCGCAGGCCCACCCAGAGCTTCACCGGCGACGCGTCGGTGGAATACGGCAACTTCAACACCGTGAACGTGGAAGGCGGCGTCGGCGGCCCCTTGATCAAGGACGTTCTCGCCTTCCGCCTCGCGGGCGCCGGGACCTGGGACGACGGCTTCATGCTGAACAGGCTGACCGGCGACCATGGCAACAACCAGGACCGCTGGAGCCTGCGCGGCTCCCTGCTGTTCACGCCGACCCCGAACCTCGATGTGCTGACCGAGGTGCGCTACGGGCAATCGGGCGGCGGCTCCATCTGGGCCTACAACCGCTCTCTGGTCCCGCAGACCGCGGCGGCGACCGGCCCCGACGGCTTCTGCGCGCCGGGCTTCTACACCTCGGGCCAGTGCACCAACGTCGCCGGCTACGCCAACACCAGCAGCAACCTCAACCAGGGGGACTACCACCTCCAGGGCAAGGACAAGGTCCGCACCTTCGGGGCCGCGGTGACCGCCAACTGGAGGCTGGGAGACGTCAGCCTGGTCTCGGTGACCGGCTATGACAGCGCCCACCGCAATGACGTGGAGGACACCGACGCCGCGCCGACCGACATCATCACCGCCGACTACCTGGCGCGCCAGTCGGTGCTCAGCGAAGAGCTGCGCCTGCAGTCCGAGGGCGAGGGGCCGGCCAAGTGGGTCGTCGGCGTCTACGGTTCCTACGACTACCTGTGGAACCACTCCTACTATGACATCCTGCGGATGTTCCGCGACCCGACCCCGGAAAACCCGTCCGGCGCCGACATCGCCAATTCCATCGGCATCTTCGGCTGGCCTTACAAACAGGTCACCACCAGCTACGCGGTGTTCGGGCAGGTGGACTACAAGCTCACCTCGCGGCTCACCGGCACGCTGGGCCTGCGCTATTCGGCCGACCGCAAGAAGTTCGAGTACACCAGCAACGCCGAGAACGGCGCCTTCGTCTTCTTCACCGTCGATGAGACCAAGACCTTCGGCTCGCTCTCGGGGAAGGTCGGCCTGCAGTACCAGATCAGCGACACGGCCAACGTCTACGCGACCTACAACCGGGGCTATAAGAGCGGCGGCTTCTTCGGCGGGCAGGCCACCGATCCCGCCCTGGTGGCGCCCTACCGCGACGAGAAGGTCAACGCCTACGAGGCGGGTGCCAAGAGCGAATGGTTCGACCACCGGCTGCGCGCCAACGTCTCGGCGTTCTACTACGATTACAAGGACTTGCAGGTCTACGACCTGGTGCTGGTGGGCGCGATCACCGAGCAGATCTTCACCAACGCCTCCAACGCCAAGATGTACGGCTTCGAGGCGGAGCTGACGGCGGCGCCGGTCGAGGGACTGACGCTGCAGTTCAGCGCCGCGACCCTTCACGCCAACTACGAGAACTTCCACTCGCTCTCCGGCGACTTCTCCGGCAACACCTTGCCGAACGCTCCGAAGGTGAGCCTGACGGCCATGGCGCAATACCAGTGGCAGGCCTTGGGCGGAAACATGCGGATCGAGGCCGACGGTACCTACCGCAGCAAGATCTTCTTCGACACGCGCAACCTCGCCCGGCTCTCCGACCCGGGACGGACCTTCGTCAACGCGCGCCTGGGCTGGAGCCCGCCCGACAAGCGCTACGAGCTCGGGCTCTGGGGCCGCAACATCTTCGACGAGACCAATATCAGCGACATCATCCCGATCGAGGGCCTGGGCTTCGACGCCTTCAGCATGGGCAGGCCGCGGACCTACGGCGTCTACCTGCGATACGACTACTGACGCGGACGCACCGATGACGGCCTGGAGTAATTGGTCGGGGAGCGTAAAGGCCGGCCCCGCCGAACTGGCGCGCCCGAGGGACGAGGCGAGCCTGCAGGATCTGGTCCGCCGCGCCGCCAAGGTGCGCGTGGTCGGCGCCGGCCATTCGTTCATGCCGCTGTGCGCCACCGAGGGCCTGCTGCTGTCGCTGGAAGACCTGCAGGGCGGGTTGGAGGTGGCGGCGGACCGCAAGACCGTGACGGCGCCCGCCGGATGGAGCCTGAAACGGCTGACGGAGGCGCTCTGGCGCGAGGGGCTCTCCCTGCCGAACCAGGGCGACGTGAACCCCCAGGCGCTGGCCGGGGCGCTGGCCACCGGCACGCATGGCACCGGCCGTGACCTCGGCAGCCTCTCGACCTTCGCCCACGCGTTCCGCCTGGTGATGGCCGACGGCTCAGTCGTGACCTGCAGCCGTTCGGAGCGGCCGGAACTGTTCGAGGCCCAGCGCCTGTCGCTTGGACTGTTCGGGGTCGCGACCCGCATCGTCATCGACGTGCTTCCCGCCTATCGGCTCGAAGAGCGGATCGAGCGGCGCAGCCTGGCCTGGGTGCTGGAGAATTTCGCCGACGTCGCGGGACGCTGCCGCCACGCCGAGTTCTTCGTCTTCCCTTATTCGGACGACGTGATCCTCAAGACGCTCGACCCGACCGACGAGCCCGACACAACCGAGCGGTCCGGCGGCAGTGGGGACGCCGTGTTCCGGTTCTGCTGCGAGTTGGGCCGCGCCGCGCCGCCGCTCATCGGACCCCTGCATCGGCTGATCATGCGCGGATCGGGCGCCACCCGCCGGATCGGACCCGCCTACGAGATCTTCCCCTCCGAACGCACCGTGCGGTTCGAGGAGATGGAGTACGAACTGCCGCGCGCGGCGGGGCTGCCGGCCCTGCAGGAGGCCATCGCCTGGATCCGCAAGGCCCGCCTTCCCGTCACCTTTCCGTTCGAGTTCCGCTGGGCGGCCGGCGACGACATCTGGATCAGCCCGTTCAACAAGGGGCCCGGCGCCTCGATCTCCATGCACCAGTATGCGCCGATGGCCTGGCGCGAGCTGTTCGCCAAGGGCGAGCGCATCTTCCGCGCCGCGGGCGGTCGGCCGCATTGGGCCAAGCGCCACACCCTGCGCCCCGACGATGTCGACGCGCTCTATCCGATGGCGGAGCGGTTCCGCGCCGTCAGGCGGGAGGCGGATCCCGCCGGCAAGTTCCTGAACCCCCATCTTGCCGAGCTGTTCAGTTGAGGGACGCCGCCGTGGCCCAGCCGACCGACGCGCCTCCCTGGATCGGAGAGGCCCCCCGCCTTAGCCAAGCGGTCGCGGTGATGTTCGTCGGCATCGTCGGCGTGATGATCGCCGGCCTGCAGCCGCAACTGCTTGGCGCCCTGGAACAGGAGGGCCGCCTGCAGGCCGCGCAGCTCGGCCACGCCGCCACCGCGGAACTGCTGACCATGGGCCTTGCCGCCGGGTTCGCCGGGGCTTTCCTCAAGCCCAGGCGATTGCGCCTCATAGGCCTTCTCGCGGGCCTGGCGCTCGCCGTCGTCGACGTATTGACCGCGCGCCTCTCCGGCGAAGCGATCACGGCCGCCCGAGCGGTGGCCGGCGTGCCTAGTGGGATCATGATGTGGATCACGCTCAGCCTCATCGCCCGCGCACCGCGGCCGGAACGCTGGTCCGGCGCCTATCTGACCCTGCAGACCCTCGCGCAATTCCTGTTGGCGACCCTGCTGACGGCGTTTGTCATCGGCCGCGCGGGGGCCAACGGCGGCTGGCTGGCGCTGGCCGGCGTGAGCGCGGCGGCGGGGCTGGTGGCGCT
>NZ_JAQGIZ010000302.1 GCF_028290885.1 Phenylobacterium sp. | reverse complement strand
CTGTTCATCATCCCGATCCAAAGGGATCTCCGCCTTTCGGACACCCAGATCAGCCTGCTCGTCGGCTTCGCCTTCGCCGCCTTCAATGCGCTGTTCGGCCTGCCGGTGGCGCGGTGGATCGACGGCGGGCCGCGCAAGACCATCGCCGCGGTCGGCATCGCCGTCTGGAGCCTGGCCGCATCGAGTTGCGGCCTGGCTGCCAACTTCTGGCAGCTGTTCCTGGGCCGGGTGGCCCTCGGCGCCGGCGAGGCCTCAGTGACGCCGGCGGGCGTCTCATTGCTGGCCGACTTCTTCCCGCCGAGGCGCCGAGGCCGGGCGATGGGCCTGTTCTACGCCGGGACCTTCGTCGGCGGCGGCTGCGCGCTGATCCTCGGCGGGGCCCTTTGGCGCGGCCTCGGCGATCGCCTGGTGGCGCTGCCGTTCGTCGGGCCGCTCCACTCCTGGCAGGTGGTGCTGATCCTGGTCGGCAGCCTGGGGTTCATCGTCGCGCCGCTCACCCTGCTGATCCCCGAGCCGAGGCGGCTTGACGGCGGCAGGCCGGCGGCGGTGGGCGGCGTGCCCCTGGTCGCGGTCGCGCGGTACTACAAGACCCACGCGAGAACCCTGGCGGGCCACAACGTCGGCTTCTGCCTGCAGAATTTTGCGCTGCATGCCGGCGCCGCTTGGCTGCCCACGCTGCTGGTGCGCACCGCCGGCTGGAGCATCGCCCAGGCCGGGGCGACCGTAGGTCTGATGACCCTGGTGCTTGGGCCGATCGGGGCTGCGACCGCGGGCGCCCTGGCCGACGCCCTCGCCCTCCGCGGCCGCACCGACGGCAAGCTCGTGGTCTGCATCGGCTCGGCGGGCATGTGCGCCGCCGCCGCCACGGCCATCGCCCTCAATCCCATACCTGACCTGCTCATCGTGGCGCTCGGCGCCTTCATGTTCTTCGGCGCGTTCAGTCTGCCGCTCGGACCGGGCGCGCTGCAGGAGATCATGCCCAACGCCATGCGGGGCCAGGCGACGGCGGTCTATGTGGCGGTGACCAACCTGGTCGGCGGCGGCCTGGCGGCGACGACGGTCGCCCTGCTCACCGACTTTGTCTTCCACGACAAGGCCAAGCTGCATCTGTCGTTCGGCCTGGTGGGGGCGGCGGTCTGCATCCTGGCCGCCCTAACCCTGACCGCCACCCTGCGGGCGTTCCGGACCACCGTCGGGGAGCGGCTAATTCCCGTGCAGATCGTCCCGACCGCAGGCGCCGCCCAGCCGCTGTATTGACCGTATCGGTCAATTTATCTTGACACGAGATTGACCGGAGCGGTCTATTTAACCGCGGCCGCGCCTTGACGAGTGCCGGGGGACAGGGGAGGGGGACAGTAAAGGGGAGTCTTCCAGACGAGCAGCGCGTCAGCCGCAGGGCCCGGAGCGCCGGCCGCGACAATCAAACAATAAGACTTGAATTGGGGAGTGAAACGATGATGGTCCAAAGGACTTCGGCGCGATCGTTGCTGCCTCTAGTCACGCTGCTGTGCGGTACATTCCTCACTCATCCTGCGCTTGCCCAATCCTCGCCCCCGCCAAAGTCGTCATCGATGGCGGAATACACGGTTGAATCTGTTGTGGTTACCGCGCGAAAGCAGAGCGAGGACATCCAAGTCATTCCGGAGTCGGTCACGGCGATCGATTCGCGGACAATCGTCGCCTCGCACCTGACGCGATTGGATGACTTCAATTCGCTGGTCACCAACGTCAACATCACCAAGCGGGCGGACAACACCCCAGACGTGGTGATGCGCGGCGTCGGCTCCCTGGGCGTCGTTCAGGGCGTCGGCTTCTACGTCAACGACGTGCCGCAGTTCGAAGGGCAGTCCGTGCGCCCGTCCGACATCGAGCGTATCGAGGTTCTGAAGGGCCCTCAGGGCACGATCTTCGGCGGCAGCAACGTCGGCGGCGCGATCAAATACGTGACGAAGTTGCCCAGCGAGACGCCGTCCGGCGAGGCCCGGGTCGAGTACGGATCATTCGATCACTTGACCGTCGATGGCGTCGTATCCGGTCCCATCGTGCCGGATAAGCTGCTCGGGCGCGTGAGCCTCTTCCACGACCAATCGGACGGGTATCTCTTCGATCCGACCCTCAACATCAAAGTGCCAAGCACGGAGGAGACCGGCGGCCGACTGACCCTCGAGTACCCCGGGGATAAGACCACGGTGATCTTCTATCTGATGGGTGACCGCATCAGCGGGCAGGACTTCAACCTCTACTACACCCCGCCGGACGACCATACCTATACTCGCATCTACAAGGGCGGAGTTGATGGAACGAAGCCCTTCTACAAGCGTACGGTCTACTCTCCCAGCCTCCAAATCACCCATGATTTCGGCGATATCACCTTCACGTCCATCTCGTCCTATTTCCATTCCAAGATAAATTCGGTAGGTAACTTGGACAAAGGAGCGTTCCCTGAGCTTTTTGGAAGCCTTATATTCATAAACTACCCCCAGGACTTTGGGAAAAGCGTCTGGAGCCAGGAATTCCGGCTGTCGTCCAGCGGCGACTCATCCTTCAAATGGCTGGTGGGCGCGTTCTTTCAGGATATCCGCAGCAACGCAGTTCAATCGCAAATCGTCGGCATCGCGGCGACCCTCGGCAGCCCGGTCGGCGAGACGATTCTGGACCGCTCGACCGTCGCATATCGTCATACCAACCGCGACTATGCGGTTTTCGGCAATGCGACTTACGATCTAGGCGATTGGACGTTCGAGGGCGGTCTGCGAGTTGCGCACTTCAACAACGCCATGAACGATACGACGGGGCTGTGTGGCCCGTGCTCGGGGAAGGTGCAGGAGACCGACGTGCTGCCCAGGGCCTCCGTGCAGTACCATGTCTCGAAGGACGTCATGACGTACTTTACCGTGGCGAGAGGAGACGAGCAGGCCGACCTGACCGACAACCCGTCGGATTCGGGAAACCAGGTCCTACCGTTTCAGACCGAATTCGCGCTGAGTTACGAAGCCGGCGTGAAGTCGTCGCTGTTCGATCGGCGCCTCACCCTGAATGCGGCAGTCTTCTTCATCGACTATACCAACCGCCTGTTCGAGGTCGGCAAGGTTGACACCGCCACCGGCGGCCTCTTCACCTACGTCGCCAACGTGGGGTCTTCCAACAACTACGGGTTTGAAGTGGAAGCCAAGGCGCGTCCGACGCCGGAGCTGACCTTGTCGGGCGGGGTGGGCTTCACCCGGGCGATCTTCGGGTCCGTCTTTCTTGAGGACGGGACTGGCGCCACCGTGAACCCCAAGGGCAACCAGGGCCCGGCGACGCCAGAGTACCAGGCGACGCTCGCCGTCGATTGGCGCCACCCTCTGAGCGGCGACATGGTGCTGAACGCCAGGGTGGACTCGCGATTTGTCGGCCGCTCGTTCTGGTCTGCGGCAGGCTGCGTG
>NZ_JAQGIZ010000160.1 GCF_028290885.1 Phenylobacterium sp. | reverse complement strand
ATCACGCCCAGAGTCAGCATACGGGGGGTCGGCGTGCGGGCCATCAGGCGGGCTCCTGCTGGGTGATGCAGTGGAACGAGCCGCCGCCGGTGAGGATGGCCTGCGAGGGCAGGCCGATCACCTGGCGTCCGGGGAACAGGTGCTCCAGGGCCTGGACGGCGAAGCCGCCGGCCTGGTCCGAATAGAGAGGCACGATCACCGCCCCGTTGGCGATCAGGAAGTTCATATGGCTGGCCGGCGCGGCCTTGCCGTCCGCCCCGTCGATCCAGCCCGGCGAGGGGATGCGCATGACGGTGAGCCTGCGCCCCGCCGCGTCGGTCATGCCGGCCAGCCGCCGGGCGGCGTCGTCATAGGCCTTGGCGTTGGGATCGCCGCGCCCGAAGGCCACCGGACAGGCGACGACGCCGGGCGCCACGAAGCGGGCCAGGTTGTCCACGTGGCCGTCGGTGTGGTCGTTGGCCAGGCCCTCGCCCAGCCACAGCACCTTCTTCGCGCCCAGCGCCTCGGTCAGCGCGGCCTCGGCGACCGCCTCCGTCCAGTCCGGATTGCGGTTGGGATTCAGCACGCACTGGCCGGTGGTCAGCACCGTGCCCTCGCCGTCGTGGTCGACCGCTCCGCCCTCCAGGATGAAATCATGCTCCGCCAGCGGCGCGCCGGAGGCTCGGGCGATCTGCGCCGCCACCGTGTCGTCGTGCTCGAGCGCGTACTTGCCACCCCAGCCGTTGAACCGAAAGCCCTGCGCCTGCGGCCCCTTGCGGCCGACCGCGAAGATCGGTCCGGTGTCACGCAGCCAGATGTCGCCGAAGGCGCCGGCCACGATTTCGATCCCGGCCACCTCGCCTAGCAGAGCCCGCGCGTCGGCCTCGCCCTGCGGCGACCCGGTCATCAGCCGCACCCGCTCCGCTCCTGGCCCAGCCAACGCGCGCGCCAGCGCCGCGACCTCGGCCTGCGCCGCGGCCAGGTCGTCCTCCCACAGCTCCGCATGGCTGGGGAAACCCAGCCACATGGCCCGGTGAGGCGCCCACTCGGCGGGAACGGTGACGGTCATCCAAATCTCGAAGCTGCGGACGCGCGCAGATGGCCGCGGCGGGGCCCCCCGTCAAGCATCCACGAAAAAGGGCGGCCCGTCGCCGGACCGCCCCCTGATCGCACCGAACGGCGCGGATTAGAACTTGAAGCGCAAGCCCATCTTGATCACCCAGGTGGGGGTTGGCGGCGAGGTAGGAGTCTGCACCGTGCCCGCCAGATTGCCGGGCTTGAAGCTATCGAACTGGTAGTAGTTGCCCTTCCCGGCGATGCAGGTCGTGGATGTCGAGCCAGCCCCCGTGACTAACTGGCAGTTACGGGCCACGACCGGCGCCAGCGCGTAGGGGAAGCCGACTTGGCTCACCACGCCCCAGTTCTTGTTGAGCAGGTTGCCGAGGTTGATGATGTCCATATAGACCTCGGCCTTCGCCGAGTGCGGGAAGAAGGCCGGGATCTCCTGCGCCAGGTGGATGTCGGCGGAGGCCACGTCGCGCGAATGGAAAGCGTTGCGTGGGATGATCTGGCCCTCGTAGCCTTGCAGCCCCTTGGCCTGGATGAAGGCGTTGAACGCCGCGAGGTTAAAGCCTGGCCCATAGGTGACCAGCGGGTCGCTGGTGGCGGTCACCACGCCGTTGTTACCCTTGGGCAGGTAGAGCAACTCGTGGTTTGTGCTCGTGCTCCCCTGGCCGAAGAGCTGCTCAGCCGAACCGGAGAAGCTGGGCGACACGCACCCGCCGCTGCTCGTGGTGCAGAAGGCATAGCTATAGGGCAGACCCGCGCGATTGTAGGCAAAGAGCTGTATGGTGGTCTTGTTGTCGCCGAAGAAGGCGTGCTTGTAGCCAAGGCTGAGCTTGTTCTCCCAGCGGATCTCGTAGTTCGAGGTCGCCAGGTCCGGATGGTTCGGATCGGCCGTGATGCTGTTGTTATAGTTCGAGGTCGCGACCGAGCTGGTCGCCGGGCTGACGTCGCGGACCCGTTGGTGCGTGTAGGTGTAGTCGAAGCTGAGGCCGTCCGCCCAACCGCCGGTCCACGCCTTGCCGAAGCCCAGGGCGAAGATCTTGGCGTCGCCCTTGTTGGTGTTGGTCAGTAGGATGTCGCTACCGGACGTGCGGTTCAGAGCATTGGTGTACCGCGCCGGATTGAACACCGGCCGGCCGTCGGGCGCAGGCGTCGGCAGGACGTTCTGCAACTCCCAGAGGTCCTGGAAATTCACCGCTTCCTTGACCTTTGAATAGTAGGCGTCGGCGTGGACGCGCCAGTCGTCGCCGATGAACCCGCCGGCCCGGCCGAGGAACCCGTAGTCCGAGAAATCCAGCGTCTTCTGGGCGGAGAGCGAAACCTTCCAGGTCGAAGGCGGCTTGAAATTGGGATCGAGCGCGTTGGCGTTGCCCGTGCCCAGGTTCGCGCTGGCGGTGATGTCCTGTTGCGCGGAGGTTGGAATGGAGGACCCGGTCACGCCCACCAGAGGTCCCGTGCAGACCGCCGTGGAGCAGGTGTAGGTCTTGGTGCCCAGGATGTTTCCGGTGTTCTGATAGGAATTGTAGGTATAGACGCCGGGGTTGCCGCCGGAAAACAAGCCCACGCCGCCTGAGATCACCAGGGTCGGATCGGGTTGCCAGTTGAAGCCCAGGCGGGGCATCAGGATGTCTAGCCCGTCGGTGGTCGCGGTGTTGGAGAAACCGTATTGAGCCAGGAACCGAGGGTTCAGGCGCGGTACGTCGCCCGTGGAATACTTCTCATAGCGCAGGCCCGCGCGGAGCGTTAGCTCCGGCGTCGGCCGCCATTCGTCCTCCGCGTAGACGACATCGGTCTTGTTGGTCACCAAGCCGGCCGAGGTCTGGGGATTGTTGTCGAACGCGTTCTGATAGGTGAAGCGGCAGGCGACGCCGGCCTGAAGGTTGGCGAACACGTCGCCCGCGCCACAGCCCGACGTGAAGGTGTAGGTCCCGGTCGCGTTCTGCACGAACAGGTCGAATTCCGCGAGGTTTTCGTGCTCGTAGCCTGCGGTGATCACGTGGTTTCCCAGCGTATAGGCGCCGCGGATTTTTATCTGCTTGTCGACGTTGGAAAGGTTGTTCGCCTGACGTGAAATGTCCGGCCCAAGATATATATTGCCGGTTGACGGCAGCTGGATAATGAATTCCGAGAACGGGGCTGTGAACAGCTTGGATGGTGAGTTCACTTCCTTGCGGCTGTACTCGATGTCAGTCGTGAAATTCTCGGTCCAGTGCGAAACCAGGTCTGCAGTGAACGCCGTCAGCAATTGCTCGTAGCTATAGTCGTTGGACTGCAGGTTGACGATCTTGTTGCTGACGCTGCCGTTCGGGACATTGTAGGATGTACCGTCCGTCTTCTGATAGCTGACGAACAGGTGCTGATTGTCGGTGATGTACCAGTCGAGCTTGCCGAACCACTTGATATCCTCGACCGGTCCGCTGCCCCCGAAATTCAGCGGGTCGTAATTGTATTTGGTCTTCAGGATGCTTTGGACTTGGGTGACGTTCGCGGTGGTCACCGAGGGGATCGGGTTGGCGCCCTGCGCATCGCCGGGCACAAAGCCGCCGGAAGATCCGATGCCCGTGTACTTCTCATAGCCGCCGAAGAAGAACAGCCTGTCCTTGATGATCGGGCCGCCGAAGGTGGCGCCCCAATTCTGGTCCTTGAACTTGGTGGTGATCAACCGGTCGCCCGCCGGCACGTCGAGAGCGTCGTGGCCGATCTTGTGGCCGGCCGTCCGGTTCGAATCCTGCTCGAAGAACGCCGTGCCATGGAACTCGTTCGACCCGGACTTGGTGACGACGTTCAGGATGCCGCCTTGGAAGTTGCCGTACTGCACGTCATAGGGCGCGACTTCGAAGTTGAAGGCCTGGACGATGTCGATCGAGAACGGCGAACGCTGGGTGGGATAGCCGCCGTTGTTGAGGCCGAAGTCGTCGGATTGTCGCACGCCGTCGAGGTAGATGGTGTTCACGTGGTTGTTCGCGCCGGCCACCACCACGGCGTTGGAATTGGTCGGATCGATGGTCACGAACGGATTCAGGCGCACCAGATCCTTGAGATCTCGGGCGAACGTCGGAGCCGCGGCGATGTCCGCCGCGGTAAAGCTCGAGCGCGGACCGGTCTGCACGAGCGCATTGGTCACCTGTGTCGAAGACCCGGTGACCACGATTTCGGAGACCTCGGTTGGGCCGCCCAGGGTGATGTTCAGCTGATAGGGCGCGCCGATCGGGACCTGACCGATCTGCACCGTTTTGCTTGCGCCTCCGGCCCCCACCGCCTTGACGGTGAAGGAGCCGCTGACAGGCAGGTTGCGGACGGTGAAGAACCCGTCAGCCGAGCTGACCGTGTTGATCGAGCGGCCGGTCGTGGCGTCGGTGACCGTGACCGCGACGCTGCCGAGCCCCTTGCCGGCCCCGTCGCTGATCTGACCGGCGACGGCGCCGGTGGTTTCCTGCGCCATCACAGCAGTGGCGGACACGCCGCACAACAGAACGCTCAGCGCCAAACAACCGGCGCGGTTACGCATCGACATCATTACAATTTCCCCTCTTCCCCGACTTTTCGCGCTCGAGCCTGGCCGCAGCCCGCTCGGTCCTTAGCGCCACAAAAAAGCCTATAAGCCGGATTTGCCGGATGTTGGTGACGCTTTTGCAACGTGGACGACACGTGGGGCAACACTGCCCGCGAGTGTGGCTTCGGCGCCTTCCTGCGGGCGCCCGGATGCGGCTAGGGTCGGGTGCGATGCTGGGCCCGAAGATCTCTGAGACCGTGCGTTCGAAGGATCTGGACGCGGACACGCGCGCGGTGCTGCTGCTGACCGCCGCCCTGACGCTGGCCCGGCTCATCGCGCTCTTCCGTACACCCCTGGAGCTCTATCCCGACGAGGCGCAGTACTGGCTTTGGTCGCGGACCCTGGCGTTCGGCTACTATTCCAAGCCGCCGCTGATCGCCTGGGCGATCCGGGCCTCGACGGCCCTGGGCGGCGACACCGAGCCGTGGGTGAGATTGCCGGCGGCGCTGTTCCAGGCCGGCGCGACCCTGCTGGTGTTCTGGATCGGCCGGCGGCTCTACGGCTCCAGGACCGCGCTCGCCGCTGCGGCCCTCTATGCGCTGACGCCGGCGATCCAGCTTTCGGCGACTGTCGTGGCCACCGACGCGCCGCTGCTGTTCTTCCTTGGTCTGACGCTCCTCGCCTACACCGCCCTGCAGGGGGCGACGGGCGGCCGGCGCCTGGCGCTGGCGGCGGGCGTGGGCGCGGCGCTCGGCCTGGCGTTCCTCAGCAAATATGCGGCCGTCTACGCCCTGATCGGCATCGGCCTGCACCTGGCGCTGTCACCGGCGGCGCGGCGCAGCTGGTCGGCCGGTTCGGCGGTGCTGGCGCTGGGCGCCTTCGCCCTGGTGCTGGCCCCCAACCTGGCCTGGAACGCCGCCCACGGATTCGCCACCCTCCAGCACACCGCCGCCAACGCTCACTGGACCGCGCGCCACCTGTTCAACCCGGCCGAGTTCGGCGAATTCCTCGCCGCCCAGTTCGCGGTCTTCGGGCCGATCCCCTTCGCCGTGCTGATCGTGGGCGCGATCCTCCTGGCGTGGCGCCGCCGGCTGGAGCCGGCCGACGTGCTGCTGCTCTGCTTCACCCTGCCGCCGCTCGCGCTGGTGGCGGCGCAGGCCCTGGTCAGCCGCGCCAACGCCAACTGGTCGGGGGCGAGCTACCTCCCGGGCGCGATCCTGGTGGCGGCTTGGCTGATCCGCTGGCGGGCGAGGCGCCTGCTTATCGCCGCCCTGGCGATCCAGGCCGCCATCGCCGCGGCCTTCCTGGGCCTGGTGCTTTCGCCGCGGATCGCCGACAGCCTGGGCGCGGCCAACAGCCTGAAGCGCGCCCGCGGCTGGGCGCAGACCGCCGACGTCGTCGTCCGGCGCGCACGGATTGAGAGCCCGGCGGGCCTGAGCGCCATCGCGGTCAACAACCGCTTCCTGTACTCCGCCCTCGCCTACTACGGCCGGGACTATTTCCGCGAGCCGCTGGCCGCCCCGCTGATGATCTGGATCCGCGGCACGGGCGCCGGCAACCAGGCCGAGGCCTCGACGCCGCTCACGCCCGCCCACGGCCAGCGCGTCCTGGTGGTGGCGATCGAGGGCTGGTTCGACACCGAGATCGCCCGCGACTTCACGCGGACGCTGGGCAAGGAGCTCGACGGCATCTGGCTCGACCGCGGGCATCGGCGGAAGCTGGAGATGTTCGTGGGCGAGGACTACCGGCCCCGCCCCCGCGATCCGGCCACCGGCTACCCGTCGCCGCAGTGGCGTGCGGGCGATTCCGTCAGCCCTTCCCCCACACCACCTTGAGCGTGCGGTCGCGGCCGCAACCGATGCGGTAGGCCATGTAGGCAGCGGGGTTCTTCTCCGCGTAGTGCTGGTGATAGCCCTCGCCCGTCCAGAAGGTCGCAGCCGGCAGGATCATGGTGCGGACACTGGTCCCCAGCTGCTTGCCGACCTGCGCCTTCACCTGCTCGGCCTGCGCCTTCTCGGTGGCGTCGGCCACGAACACCGCCGTGCGGTAGGACGGGCCCTTGTCGCAGATCTGGCCGTTGGGGTCGGTCGGATCGATGTGGTGGAAGAAGGCGTCGACCAGCTGCGGATAGCTGATCTGCGCCGGGTCGTAGGTGACCTTGACGGATTCCAGGAAGCCCTCGTGGTTCTCATAGGACGGGTTCTTAGCGGTCCCGCCCGCATAGCCCACCACCACGTCCTTCACGCCCGGCGTGTGCTCGATGTCATGCTGGGCCGACCAGAAGCAGCCGCCCGCGAACACCGCGGTCTTCAGCGCCGCGGCGGCCGGCGCGGCGTTGGCGATCAGGAGGGTCGAGGCGGCGATGGCCGCAAAGAGGCGCGTCTTCATGGGATCAGGATGCCATCGGTGAGGTTCAGGGTCACCTGAGTATACGTGACCAGGGCGCGGTTGGTTACAGAGCTGTCGGGCCACTTCCCCCGCACCGGGGGAAGACCCTAGGCGTCGATCCCGGCTCCCACCTCAAACGGCGCCTCGGTCTTGGCCTTGACCTCGTCCAGCGTCACGCCGGGCGCGAGCTCGAGCAGCGTCAGGGGCGTCTTGCCGCGGGCGACGTCGAACACGCCGAGCTCGGTGACCACCAGGTCGACGACCTTCTGGCCGGTGAGCGGCAGGGTGCAGGCCTTCACCAGCTTGGGCGCGCCGGACTTCTCGGTGTGCTCCATCACCACCACCACGCGTTTGACGCCGGCCACCAGGTCCATGGCCCCGCCCATGCCCTTGACCATCTTGCCGGGCACCATCCAGTTGGCGAGGTCGCCGTTGGCCGCCACCTGCATCGCCCCCAGGATCGACAGGTCGATGTGCCCGCCGCGGATCATCGCGAAGCTGTCGGCGGATGAGAAATAAGACGAGGACGGCAGCTCGGTGATCGTCTGCTTGCCGGCGTTGATCAGGTCCGGGTCAGCCTCGTCCGGATAGGGGAACGGTCCCATGCCTAGCATGCCGTTCTCGCTCTGCAGGGTCACGCGCATCCCGGCCGGGATGTAGTTGGCCACCAGCGTCGGGATGCCGATGCCGAGGTTCACATAGAAGCCGTCGCGCAGCTCGGCGGCGGCCCGGGCGGCCATCTGGTCGCGGGTCCATCCTTGCTTTTCGGGGGCCATTACGCTGTCGCCTCTTCGCGCGGACGGGTGGTGAGCTGCTCGATCCGCTTCTCGTACACCGCGCCCTTGAAGATGCGGTCCACATAGATGCCGGGCGTGTGGATGTTGTCCTTGTCGAGGGACCCGGTCTCCACCAGCACCTCGACCTCGGCGGCCGTCACCTTGCCGGCGGTGGCCATCATCGGGTTGAAGTTCCGCGCGGTGCGCCGGTAGACTAGGTTGCCGTCGTGGTCGCCCTTCCAGGCCTTGACGATGGAAAGGTCGGCGGTCAGGCCGCGCTCCATCACATAGAGCTCGCCGTCGAACTCGCGGACCTCCTTGCCGTCGGCCACCAGGGTGCCGACACCGGTCTTGGTGAAGAAAGCCGGGATGCCCGCCCCGCCGGCGCGGATGCGTTCGGCGAGCGTGCCCTGCGGGTTGAACTCCAGCTCCAGCTTTCCGGAGAGGTAGAGCTCGGCGAACAGCTTGTTCTCGCCGACGTAGCTGGAGATCATCTTCCGGATCTGGCCGCCGGCCAGCAGGATCCCCAGCCCGAAGTCGTCGATCCCGCAGTTGTTGGAGATCACCGTCAGGTCCTTCACCCCCGCGTCGCGGATCGCCGCGATCAGGTTTTCAGGGATGCCGCAGAGGCCGAAGCCCCCCGCCATGATGGTCATCCCGTCGAAGAGCGCACCGCTGAGCGCCTCGCGGGCGCCGTCCACTGTCTTGCTGGCCATGCCTGCCCTGTTACGCCGCGCTGCAGCATTTGAGAACGGCCCTGGACAGAAAAATCGCGTGCAAGCGGCGCCAAGGCGCGGTCCATTGGCGCTATGAACGCCCAACCCCTGCTGGTCCAGGCCATGGTCTACCTGGCGGCCGGCGTGATCTCCGTGCCGATCGCCAAGCGGCTCGGGCTGGGCTCGGTGCTGGGCTACCTGCTCGCCGGCGTGCTGATCGGTCCGTTCCTGCTGAACCTGGTGGGGGCGCCGGGCGAGGTGCGGGGCTTCGCCGAGTTCGGCGTGGTGATCCTCCTGTTCCTGATCGGGCTGGAGGTCCGCCCGGCGCTGCTCTGGAAGATGCGCACCACCATTTTCGGCCTCGGCGCGGCGCAGCTCGTCGGCACGGCCGCCCTGGTGGCGGGCGCGTCGCTGGCGTTCGGCCTCGATTGGCGGGTGGCCGCGGCGATCGGCCTGATCCTCGCCATGTCCTCGACCGCCATCGTCCTGCAGAGCCTGGAAGAGAAGGGTATGCGCCAGGGGCCGGTGGGCGAGGCTTCCTTCGGCGTGCTGCTGTTCCAGGACCTGGCGGTGATCCCGCTCTTCGCCCTGCTGCCGCTGCTGGCTCCCGCCGGGACCGCGCCGGCCGCGCCGGATCATGCCGGGAGCCTGTTCGCCCCCCTGCCGGGCTGGGCGCAGGCGCTCGCCCAACTGGCCGCCATCGCCGTGGTGGTGGTCGGCGGCCGTTACCTCACCCGGCCGATGTTCCGGTTCATCGCCGCGGCGCGGCTGCGCGAGATCTTCACCGCTTCAGCGCTGCTGGCGGTCGTGGGCGTCGCCGCGCTCATGGAGCTGGTCGGCCTCTCCCCGGCGCTGGGCGCCTTCCTGGCCGGCGTGGTCCTGGCCGACAGCGAATTCCGCCGCGAGCTGGAGACCGACATCGAGCCGTTCCGCGGCCTGCTGCTCGGCCTGTTCTTCATCACCGTCGGCGCGGGGGTCGACCTTCGTCTGGTCGCGGCGCACCCCTTGGCCATCGCCGGTCTGGTCATCGGCCTTATGGCCTTGAAGATCCTGGCCATGTACGGCGCGGGCCGCCTGTTCCGCATGCCGCACCGCGTCGCCCTGAGCACTGCCGTGGCCCTCGCCCAGGGCGGCGAGTTCGCCTTCGTGCTGCTGAACTTCGTGCTGGGCGCCAGGGTGTTGGGTCCCGAACTCGCCCACCTGCTCACCGCCATCGTGGCGGTCTCCATGGCCGCGACGCCCTTGGTCTCCGCCGCCTACGAGCGCCTGGTGGTGAACCGCGAGGAAGAAGGCGACGAGCCCGAACGCCTGCCGTTCGACGAAAGCGCGCCGGACGTCGTCGTCGCCGGGTTCGGCCGCTTCGGCCAGATCGCCACGCGCCTGCTGCTGGGCAACAACTTCAACGTGGTGCTGCTGGACAACTCCATCGAGCAGATCGAGATCATCCGCCGCTTCGGCTGGGCCGTGCACTACGGCGACGCCAGCCGCATCGACCTGCTGCGCACCGCCGGCGCGGAGAAGGCGAAGCTGCTGTTGGTAGCCATCGACGACCGGGACAAGACCTCCGAAATGGTCGAGGCCGCGCACCAGGCCTTCCCCCACCTGGCGATCCTCGCGCGCGCCTGGGACCGTCGCCACGCCTACGAGCTCCTGAAGACGCCCAATGTGACGGTCGAGCGCGAGACCTTCGAAAGCGCGCTGAACATGGGCCGCAAGGCGCTCCTGAAGCTGGGCCTTTCCGAGCGCCGCGCCTCGCGCGCCGCGGCCCTGTTCCGCGAGCAGGACGACAAGTTCTTCCGCCAGCTCGCCCCCGTCGCCGGCGAAGAGGAAAGCTACATCATGGCCTCCCGCGACGCCCGCGAGACCACCGAGCGCCTGCTGCGCGCCGAGATGCAGCGGATCGCCGAGGAGGAGGACCTGGAAGACGCGCCGCAGCTGGCGCCGGCTCGGCGGTTGGAGCCCGACGAGGAGCGGGTGTAGGAAAAGCGCCATGAGCCAAGCCCACACCCTCCAGCGCATCGAGCCCGTCTCCTTCGAGGGCTTCGAACGCGACTTCGCCGAGTTCGCCGAGCGCCTCGGCGGCTCCTTCGCCCGCTACGGCTTCGCAGTGATCTCCGACCACGGCCTGCCGCAGGCGCGGATCGACGCGGCGCTGGCCGCGGGCAAAGAATTCTTCGCCCTGCCGGAAGCCGAGAAGCTGAAATACAAGCTGCCGGTCGGCGGCCAGCGCGGCTACACTCCGTTCGGCGTCGAGACCGCCAAGGGCGAGACCAACTACGACCTCAAGGAATTCTGGCACGTCGGCCGCGACCTGCCGCCGGGCCATCCCTACCGCAGCCACATGGCCGACAACGTCTGGCCGGACGCCGACGTCCCCGAGTTCCACGAGACCGTCGGCTGGCTCTACAACGCCCTCGACAGGATGGGCCTGAAGGTGCTGGAGGCGATCTCCGCCTACCTGGGGCTGGAGCGGCGCTTCTTCGACCCGACCGTCGACTTCGGAAATTCGATCCTGCGCCTGCTGCACTACCCGCCGGTTCCGGTCGACGGGCCGCACATCCGCGCCGCGGCGCACGAGGACATCAATGTCATAACCCTGCTGCTCGGAGCAGAGGAGGCCGGGCTGGAGGTCCTGGACCGCGACGGCCGCTGGCTGCCGATCAACCCGCCGCCGGGCTCGCTGGTGTGCAACATCGGCGACATGCTGCAGCGGCTGACCAACCACCGCCTGCCCTCCACCACCCACCGCGTGGTCAATCCCGCGCCGGAGCGCCGGGGCGTCCCGCGCTATTCGACGCCGTTCTTCCTGCACTTCAACTCGGACTACGAGATCAGGACTCTGCCGTCCTGCGTGGACCTGGCCCATCCGGACCGCTACCCCACCGCGATCACCGCCGACGAGTTCCTCCAGGAGCGCCTGCGGGAGATCAAGCTGGCTTAGGCTAGGACCAATCGACATTCAGGATTCCCTACGCTGAGGGGTGCTGATTCATTCCGTTCCGGATTGGCTGATTCGGAGCAGTGGGATGGCTGTGAAGCGCTATGAGCTGAGCGAGGCGCAGTGGTTGC